>NZ_JBXGSI010000003.1:0-348393 GCF_056790315.1 Sphingobium sp. VMM | reverse complement strand
GCGAGCGAAAGGAGGTCGAGAATGCTGTTTGCCCATCTCAAGCGTATCCTGAAGCTCGATCGCTTGCGCCTACGAGGACCAAATAGCGCAAAAAATGAGTTTCACTTAGCAGCCACAGCCCAGAACCTACGCAAGCTCGCGAAACTCATCCCGATCCAGTCGGCTATTGCCCCAGCGTGACACCGGGAACCGACTTCGTCCCAACGTCAGAAACTGGTAATCACCGACTTCTTCAACACTATCGGTCGTTAGCCGCCAAAGCCCGGCATCAATGACGCCAATCGACAGCCGTTGGACCGCCTGAAACGCGTCGCCTAGCCTGCGGGCCCCGGATCAGTTCTTGCGCTGCGGCACCGTGAAGGTGCCCGACACGCGGCCGCTGGGGCTGGTCGATGTGCCGGCGCCGCCGGTCGAGCGGCCGTCGACCGTGGTGCGACCGCTGTTGAGGTCCATCACCAGCCGTCCGCCGGTCAGGCGGTTGACGCCCTGAGTCAGCGAGACATTGCCGACCATGGTGATCAGCTTGGCATTGAGGTCATAGATGGCGACATTGCCGCGCGCGGTCTGGTCGGCCTTGGTGATGACGACATTGCCCGACGCGTCGATGCGCTGGATTTCCACGCCATTGCCGGTGTTCGCCGCGCCATTGGGCTGCTGCTTGTAGGCCACGGTCATGCGGGCGGCGTTCAGCGTCATGCCGGCCTGCGTCACCTCGACATTGCCCGATACCACCACCCGGTCGGCGCGGTCCTGCACCTCGATCCGGTCGGCGGTGAAGTTCACCGGCGCATTGCTGTCATGATTTTTGAACACCTGCGCATCGGCGCCGGCGTAGAGGAGGCCGGTCGCGCCCAGCGCAACGGTCGACAGCAGGATGAGGGTGCGTTTCATCACTTTTGCCCTTTGAGGCCATTTTGTTCGATGCGCAAGGTCGCCCGGCCGTTGAGCGTGACCGTGCGTGCATTCATGTCCGCTTCCAGATGGTCGCCGCTGAACGTGCCGATCGGGATGCGCCCGTCGACCCGGCCCGCGCTCTTCATCCGCCGCGTCTGCAAATCGATGCCGACGTCGCGGGTGACCAGCCGATATCCGCCGGCCGCCTCGAACTGGACCGGGCCGACGATCGCGACTCGCTCGGTCTCCATGTCGTAACGGCCCTTCTGCGCGTTCAGCACCGCCGGTCCTTCGGGCAGCAGGATGCGCGCGGCCATGTCGTTCAGGTCGACGATCGGCTCGCGTGAGCTTTTCTGCACGGCCGAACCGGCCCGCAGCGAGAAGGGCTGGCCCTTGCTGTCCTGCCCGCGATAGAGCGCCTCGGACACGCGCATCCGCTCCTTCGCCACCTCGACCTTGTTCTTGTCGAGCACGAAGCTGACCTTGTCGCCGCCGGTGAAGGGGGCCATGGCCAGCAGGGCGGTCAGCACGCCGACCGCCACCGGCAGATAATTTTTGAGCAGGCGCACCAGCTTGTCATGGCTGCCACCCGGCCGGGCCCAATGGCGGCGGACGTTGCGCTGTTGCTCGGCCTGGATGGACATGTCTGCCTGCCGCCTTGTCGCTTACATGTGCGAGAAGATGTCGTTCTCGGGCCAGCCCGCCAGGTCCAGCGCCGCACGATGGGGTAGGAAGTCGAAACAGGCCTGGGCCAGTTCCATCCGTCCTTCGCGGGTCAGGCGCTTGTCCAGTTCGGTCTTCAGCTGGTGCAGGAAGCGCACGTCGGACGCGGCATAATCCTTCTGCGCGTCGGACAGGTTCGGGCCGCCCCAGTCGCTCGACTGCTGCTGCTTGCTGATGTCCTGGCCCAGCAGTTCGCGGACCAGCTCCTTCAGGCCGTGGCGATCGGTATAGGTGCGCACCAGCTTCGACGCGATCTTGGTGCAATAGACGGGGGCTGCCACCACGCCCAGATAATGCTGGATCGCGGCGATATCGAATCGGCCGAAATGATAGATCTTGATCCGCTCCGGATCGGCCAGCACCGCCTTCAGGTTCGGCGCGGCATAATCGCTGCCGGGGTTGAAGCGGACCAGATGCTCATCGCCCTTGCCGTCGCTGATCTGGACGACGCACAGGCGATCGCGCGGGGTGATGAGCCCCATGGTTTCGGTATCGACGGCGATCGGGCCGGGGGCAAGGACGCCCTCGGGCAGATCTTCTTCATGGAAATGGACGGTCATGACTTTTCCCTCTATGGGGAAACGGGCCATATCGCAATCAAGGCTTTGGCAGATAGGGCCTGTAAATCGGCGCTGCGGGCGCTCTTTTTGCCCGATATGCGAAATCATTCGCGCTGCCCGGAAAACTTGATATAGTGATTCCCAAACCGCGACTTTGCGGTGGATTGTGCATGTCATTCGCCCGACATGTTTGTCCAATGTGTCTTGGGGCGAAGCGAAAGTGACTAACAGGGCATGAGTTTTGACAGAGGGCGCCGCGGCGGGCGCGGCAAGGACAAGCGCGACGGTTTCGGCGACGACAATTTCTACGACCAGGGCAGCGGCGGCGGCTTCGGCGGCGGTGGCTTTGGTGACCGCGGCGGCTTCGGTGGCGGCTTCGGCGGTGGTGATCGTGGTCGTGGTGGCTTCGGCGGTGGTGATCGCGGTGGCTTCGGCGGCGGCGGTGGTTTCGGCGGCGGTGGCCGCGGTGGCTTCGGCGGCGGTGGCGGCTTTGGCGGCGGCGGCGGCGGTGGTGGTCGCGGCATGCCGGCCCAGGTCGTTGGCGAAGGCAAGGGTGTCGTCAAGTTCTTCAACGGCCAGAAGGGTTTCGGCTTCATCGTTCGTGACGATGGCGGCGAAGACGTGTTCGTTCACATCAGCGCGGTCGAGCAGGCCGGTCTGACCGGTCTGGCCGAAGGTCAGCCGCTCGGCTTCACCCTGGTGGATCGTGGTGGCAAGGTGTCGGCGACCGATCTGGTCATCGACGGCGAACCGCTCCCCGTGACCGATCGTGCGCCGCCGCGTGAACCGCGCGAACCCCGCGCCGGTGGTTTCGGTGGTGCAGAGCGTGGCCCGCAGCGTCAGCTGACCGGCGAACGCGCCAGCGGCACGGTCAAGTTCTTCAACGCCATGAAGGGCTTCGGCTTCATCCAGCGTGATGACGGCCAGCCGGACGCTTTCGTCCACATCAGCGCTGTCGAACGCGCCGGCATGGGCGCCCTGAACGAGGGTGACCGTCTGGACTTCGAACTGGAAGTCGATCGTCGCGGCAAGTACGCGGCCGTCAATCTCCAGTCCAAGGCCGACTGATCGGCCGTCGCCCGTTCGCCGTACGGGCGACGTGACAGGAATATCGAAGGGGGTCGCCTGCCCGGCGGCCCCTTTTTCGTTTCTGTCGTTCATCTCGATCAGCCGGCAGATCGCCATATATCGTCAAAGCGATGCGCGTTGATGTGGTGCATGAAACGTGAATGTCGACAGAAATGTCCGATGATATTCGGATCAAAATTGCCGTAAATTCGGCGCTTATGCGCAATTGATCAACATGTTGATCTGCATGTTTTACTGATAATTATTGGCCAGTTCGATCAATTTGGCGAATTTGCCTGACCATTAGCCTCGGATCATAATCGTCCCGAATGGAATGAGCCTTGCGGCATTGTCGACAAGGCCTGACCCGATGGGAGGATGATATGAAGGAGGCCCTGATCGGCCGTCTGCTGGCGACTGTCGCTGCCGGCCCGGCCCTGATGCTCGCAACCGCACAGGCGCAGGACGCCGCCGCACCCGCGCCCCAGGCTGACGCCGGGGCAGGGGAGATCATCGTCACCGCCCGCAAGCGTGACGAGCGGCTGATCGACGTGCCGGTTGCCGTATCGGCCCTCTCGACCGACCAGATCGAACGCTATGCCACCACCAGCTTCCAGGCGATCAGCCAGCAGGTGCCGCAACTGGTCATCGCCGAATCGCAGAATCAGGTCGGTGGCTCGATCAACCTGCGCGGCATCGGCGCCGGCATCTCCAATCCCTCGACCGAAACCGCCGTGACCCTGAATTTCGACGGCGTGCCGATCAGCTATGGCAACGCCATCCGCCTCGGCCAGATCGACCTTGGCCGGGTCGAGGTGCTCAAGGGACCGCAGGCGCTCTTCTACGGCAAGAACAGCCCAGGCGGCATCGTCTCGCTCATCTCCCAGGATCCGGGCAAGGATTTCGAGGCGAAGCTGCGCACCGGCTATGAATTCATGGCCGACCAGCGCTTTGTCGAGGCCAGCGCCTCGGTGCCGTTGACCGACGGCCTCGCCGCCCGCGTCGTCGGCTATTATTCGAAGGAGGATGGCTGGTTCCGCAACGTCGCCGAACCGATCGCCGGCATCACGCCGGGGCGCGGCGCCGACAGCCTCAATTCCGAAGATGTCTTCGTCCGCGGCACGCTCGCCTATGATGCGGGCGGATCGACCCGGATCAAGGCGAAGGTCAATTATGGCCAGCGCGAACGGGACGGCGTCGGCCCCACCGGCCTCAGCCAGATCATCTACTGCCCCGCCGGCGTCAGTCGCTATGGCTCGACCGACTGCACGCTCAACCGCAATTTCTATGACGCCATCCTCGCGCCGGCGACCGCCGCCAGCGATCCCAGCTATGGCGATGGCGTGCCGTTCATGAAGTCGAAGCAGTTCCTCGCCTCGCTCAGCATCGACCAGGATCTGGGCGACGCCTATACCCTGTCCTCGGTCACCGGCTATTACCGTCTGCGCGAACGCTCGGTCGACAGCTTCACCTTCTCCAACAATCCCTATTTCGGTGCATCGAACGACATCACCGCCAAGGGCTTCAGCCAGGAACTGCGCCTCGCGTCCGACTATGACGGGCCATTGAACTTCCTCGTCGGTGGCTTCTTCCAGGACGCTCATTTCCTCACGCGTCAGGCCTTCACCACCAATTTCGGCACGCCCTTCGTGGTCGGATCGACCTATTATGACGTCCATACCAAGGCGACCTCGGTCTTCGGCCAGTTGCGCTACAAGATCGCCGATCCGCTCGAACTGGCCGTTGGCGGCCGCTATAGCTGGGAGGACAAGTCGCTGACGGGCACCTCGCTCGGCAGCCCGATCCAGATTCTCGGCCCCAAGCAGAATTATACCGACTTCTCGCCCGACGTGACGCTCACCTGGCGCCCCGACAGCGATCGCACCGTCTATGCCGCCTATCGCGAGGGCTTCACCTCGGGCGGCTTCAACACCGTGCCGACGCGGCTGCGCACCGATGCGGATCAGAGCCGCGCCGCGATCGACCTGTCCTATGACCAGATGACCGCCAAGGGCGGCGAGATCGGCACCAAGGGCTATGTCGCCGATCGCCAGATCCTCTACGATCTGGTCGGCTATTATTATAAATATAGCGGGCTCCAGCTGTCGCGCTACGACAATGCCTCCTTCACCCAGTTGACCCAGAATGCGGGCGGGGCGGAGATCAAGGGCGCGGAGCTCAGTCTCACCATCCGGCCGCGCACGCTCGTCGGCCTGACGTTCAACACGGCGATCGCCTACAACAACGCCCGCTACACCGATTTCATCGGTGGCTGCTATGCGGGCCAGTCGATCGCGCAGGGTTGCAATCTCAATCCGCTCAACCCCAATCTGCCGCAATCGACCTGGGGCACGGCGGCCAATCCCTATCAGAATCAGGACCAGACCGGCCAACGCCTGTTCCGCGCGCCCGAAATCGCGATCACCGGCGGCTTTACCTATGACCATAGTTTCGCCGACCGGCTCGGCGGATCGCTGTCGGTCGATTTCAATTACAGCAGCGCCTATGTCACCCAGACGGAGGGCAACCCCAGGACGCTGCAGGATGATTACATCCAGCTCAACGCCGCCCTCTCGATCAATGGCGGCGCGGGCAAGCCCTGGGAATTGTCGTTGATCGGCCGCAACCTCACCAACAAGCTGATCATCGTCGGCGGATCGGTGGTGGGCGCGAGCGCGGCCGGCACCGGCACCAACGCCGTGCGCGAAGGCGACATATTGGGTTCGCTCGGCGCCCCGCGCGCGATGATGCTGCAACTGACGGTGAAGAGCGGCCTGCTGGGCGGCCGCTGATCATCCCTATGCAAATACTATGAAAACTGGCCGGAGGTCGGCTGGAATTTGACCGACGGGGGCCATTAAGTCCCTTGTCCCATGACCCACCGACCTCCTCCTCCCACCCCGGCCGATGCCGGGCGGCGCAGCGATCGGCCACGGCTCACCGGACGCCTGTCGATCCGGCCGCGCGCCACCCCGGCTCCTCCGGCATGGCAACGGAGCCGGGCATCATGACCCGGCGCGATCTCGCCTGGCGCGGCCTGGGCCTGCTGCTCGTCGGCGCGGCGGCCGGCAGTTCGCTGCTGCATCGCGCCCTGACCCTGGACGGCCCTGCATCGGCGCCGCTGGAAATGGCGCTGGCCCTCGCCAGCTTCAGCTTCGCCAGCCTCGGCATATTGCTGCTCTGCCAGGGCGTGCGCCTGCGCGATGGCTGGCGCCGCGACCTCGACCGGCGCCAGGCGCAGCGCGACGGCCATCGCGATCCCCTGATCCTGGCCGAAGATCGCGCCCCGCTCGCGGCCTTTCTGGCCGCCCGCGCCCGGCGCGACTGACCCCCATTCCCATATCCCCAAAGGACAAATTTGTGAGCGAACGCGACCTGCATTTCGTGATCCCGACCTATCGCCTGCGCGACGTCGGCGCGACCGTCGAGGCCTATGACGAGAATTTCGCCCGCAGCGGCCAGACCGCGCCGATCATCGTCTTCGATGATTCCTCGGTCGCCAATCATGACAAATATTTCGGCGCGCTGGAGGCGACCAAGACGGTCAACGACCTCTGGTATGTCGGCCCCGCCGAAAAGGAGCAGTTCGTCTCCTACATCTGCAAGCGGCTGCGCGACCGCAAGCTCGACGTGCTGGTCCGCAATCTCTTCCGCCCCAGCTATGGCGGCAATCGCAACTTCACCCTGATGTATACGCTGGGCGACCTGATGGTCAGCGCCGACGACGACATGCGCCCCTATGCCCTGATCGAGGACAGCCCGGAAACGCTGGGCGAACGGGAAATCAGCCGGGGCAAGACGATTCCGCGCGGCGCCAATGGCCATTGCCGCAAATCCTACGACATCCTCCAGTCCTTCCGCGACATATTGGGCAAGACGGTGGCCGACGCGCCGGCCAATTACGACCAGGGTGAACTGGTGATCGACAGCGCGATGGACCTGGAATCCAACAATTCGCTCGGCTTCGCGCGGGAAAACAGCCTGACCCTGCAGGAAGGGCGGTTGCCCCGCTCGGCGGTGGTGAAGATGGCGCAGACCTTCCGCACCGGCACCAACGATATCGACGCGGTCGATTTCGTCGACATGTTCCTCGACGATCCGGACGAGGTCGATGCCGAACGGCTCAACGATACCTATGTGCTGGTCAATTTCCGCCCCTGCCTCACCAATCTCAACTGGCGAATGGATTGCGGCGTTGCGGGCTATGTCAATCGCACCGGCCTGCCGCCCTTCTTCCCGACGCGCTTGCGGTTCGAGGACTATATCTATCGCCTCTGGATTCAGCAGTCGAACATGGTCTCGGCCCATGTCGATTCCGCCCAGACCCACATCAAGAACAGCTATATGCGCAATCCGCTGGCGTCGGAGGTGTTCAACGAGGCGATCTGCGGCCTGCTCAAGCGCAAGATCCGCACCAGCCTCAAGCGCACCGACGAATGGTCGATCGCCTTCGACTATGACGGCGCGGTCAGCCTTCAGGACAGCGAGGAGATATTGGACAGCGCCCGCGCTTTGCATGACCGGGTGCTCAAGAGCATGGCCGACGCGCGCACGACCGAGCGGCGCGATGCGCTGGGCCATTTTGCCGCCGGCCTGTCACGCACCTTCTATGATTTCGAGCCGGATTTCTTCCAGCAGAATGTCAGCCGCATGGTCGATGATGAGGTCGGGCTGATCCGCTCCTCGCTCGAAATCTGGCCGACCCTGCTGGAGATCGTCTATTTCAAGCGCCATTGCCGCAACCTGCCGATGCGCCGCGTGAAGAACCGCTCCGCCCGATCGCCCCAACCCAGACCCGTAGCTGCCTGAGGGTTGGCGGCAGGCGCTCCGTTTCCGCCCCCTTCATCCCGGCGACGGTCGGGGCCCCTCTCAGTGACGGGGGCGGGGCGGAGCGCCCATCATACCCGCCGGAACGGGAAGGGGCTGGCGGTCCGCTCATAGCTGTGCAGGTCCAGCGCGCGCGTCACCGGCGGCAACGCCCGGTCCGGGCAGTCGCGCCGCTCGCACAGATGACAGGTCGGCCCCACCGTCACCGCGTCGTCGCGCTCGGTATCGATGCCATCGGCATGGATGATCCGCCCGGCATGTTTCGCCTCGCAGCCGAGCGCAATCGCCTGCCGCCCGCGCGCGCCATCGCCGCGGGGCAGGGCGATCGCCAGCGTGACGAAGCGCCGCTCGTCCAGCGTCTCGATCAGTTGCGGCAGCACGATGTCGGGCGCGTCGGCCGCATGCACGTCCCAGCGCGGGCAGGTGCCGCCATAGCGGGCAAAGGGATAGGCCTCGCCATCGAAGCGCTTGGATACGATCCCGGCCCGGTCGATCCGCACCATGAAGAAGGGGATGCCGCGCGCGCCGGTGCGGTGGAGGCTGGTCAGCCGGTGCGCCAGCTGCTCGGTCGACACGCCGAAGCGCGCGCGCAGCAGGGGAAGGTCATGCCGGCTCGCCTCCGCCGCCTGGCGAAACCGGTCATAGGGCATGATGAGCGCCGCGGCGGCATAGTTGGTCAGCGCAATGACGGCGAGCCGCCGGCTGTCCTCGTCCGGCGGCGCGGTGCGCGTCACCTGTGCCGCGATCAGGTCGGCCATCTCCTGCGCGCAGAGCTGATAGGCCATGGCGAACAGTCGCCCCGATGCCGGCAGTCGCTCGCTCAGCATCAACCGCCGCCGGTGCATATCATAATGGCGCACCGTTCCGGCCAGCACATCGGCGCGCACCATCTGCACCGCCATGCCGTGCCGTTCCTTCAGCCGCGCGCGCAGCCCGGCCTGCAACAGCGCCGGATCTTCCTCCAGCTCCGCGGCGATCCCTTCGGCCGCGGCGTCGATTTCGGCGAAATGATTGCCGGCCTTGGCTACCGTCTCGCGCCACCAGTCGACCGGCGCGACCAGCGGGGCAGGGGCAGCGCCGCGCCCGCTCGCCTGCATCTGCTCGGGCAGGCGGCGCAGGTCGGCCAGCGCGCGGTAGAAGCGGCCGATCGCCTCGCTGACGCCGGGATAATTTTCCGCGACTTCCAGCACTTCGTCGCGCGCGATGCCGATGTCGCGCACCAGCGCATCGGACAATATCTCGGCCAGGTCGCTCGCTGCGCCGTCCTGGCTGCTGGCGGTGAAGTCGCGAATGTCGATGTCATAGGTGTTGGCCAGCCGCAGCAGCATCTGCGCCGTCAGCGGCCGCTGGTTGCGCTCCAGATGGTTGAGATAGCTGGGCGACACGCCCAGTTCCTCGGCCATGCGCGTCTGGTTCAGTCCCAGTTCGCGGCGCAGCACGCGCAGCTTGGGGCCGAGATAGAGCTTCCGGTCGGTCACATCTGCCATAAGGTCATATTGTCACGATTTGACAATATGAACAAGTCGCGGCGTGACTTGCGGCCACTCATCGCCCTTCCGCTTTGCCCTCGACCTGTCAATATCGCTGTCATCAACCAGCACAGCCACAAGGCAGGAAGGACAGGAAGATGACGACCGATACGATGGAAGCGCCCCAGCCCGCCCGTTCGCGCGCGGTCTTCAGCCAGGAGGATTTCGGCCTGATCCGCACCGCCATCGCCCATTATCTCAAGGAAGTGCAGGACCAGCCGGAATCGGTCAAATATGCCAATCTGTACCACCGCCTCGGCCGCGTGGCGTGATCTGGCTTCAGCCTAGCTGAAGCAAACGGCACCGGCCCGCACCCCCACCCGGCCTCCCATCCAGGATATACTGTGGGAGGTCGGGTGGGGTTCGAGTGAGTCACGTGCCTCGCTCGAAGGCCGGTGCCGCATCCCGCGTGAGCGGGCAAAAGACTCAGAACAATCGCGTCAGCCCGTAGAACAGCGCGCCGATCGCGGCCGCCGCCGGCAGGGTCACGACCCAAGCGACGATGATGCTCGACGCGACGTTCCATCGCACCGCCGACAGCCGGCGCGACGCGCCCACGCCGACGATGGCGCCGGTGATGGTGTGGGTCGTCGATACCGGCACGCCCAGATGGGTGGCCATGAACAGGGTGATCGCGCCGCCCGTTTCCGCGCAGAAGCCCTGCGCCGGGGTCAGGCGGGTGATCTTCGATCCCATGGTGTGGACGATCTTCCAGCCGCCCAGCAACGTGCCCAGGCCCATCGCCGCCTGGCAGCTCAGCACCACCCACATCGGCACATGGAAGCCGCCGGTCAGCAGCCCCTGCGAATAGAGCAGCACCGCGATGATGCCCATCGTCTTCTGCGCATCATTGCCGCCATGGCCCAGCGAATAGAGCGAGGCGGACACCAGCTGCAGCTTGCGGAACACCCGGTCCGCGCCCTGCGGCGTGAACTTGCGGAAGATCCAGCTGATCGCCAGCACCAGCATCAGCGCCAGGAACAGGCCGACGGCGGGCGAGATCACGATCGCCGCGCTGGTCTTGAACACGCCGCTCCACACGATCGCCGACAGGCCGGACTTGGCCGTGCCCGCGCCCAGCAGGCCGCCGACCAGCGCATGGCTGGAGGAGGACGGAATGCCTAGACCCCAAGTGATGAGGTTCCAGGCGATCGCCCCCATCAGTGCGCCGAAGATCACCGAGGCGTCGATGATGTCGGCGCTGACGATGCCCTTGCCCACCGTCTCGGCGACATGCAGGCCAAAGAAGAGGAAGGCGATGAAGTTGAAGAATGCGGCCCAGGCGACCGCATATTGGGGTTTCAGCACCCGCGTCGACACGATGGTCGCGATCGAGTTGGCGGCGTCGTGCAGGCCGTTCAGGAAGTCGAACAGCAGCGCAACGCCGATCAGTGCGATCAGCAGCGGGAAGGCGAGATGGGCTTCCATATCCGGTCAGGCCTGTCAGGCGTGGTCGATGACCAGGCCGGAAATCTCGTTGGCGACGTCCTCGAACCGGTCCGTCACCTTTTCCAGATGGCTGTAGATTTCGTTGCCGACGATGAAATCCATCGGATTGCCGGCGCGGGCTTGGCTGTAGAGGGCCTTGAGGCCCGCCTCATGCAATATGTCGGCATGGCCTTCCAGCTTGACCAGCCGTTCGGTCAGCTCGTGCAGCCGCGCCGAATTGATGTTGAGCGAGCGCAGCAGCGGCATCGCCTCCGCCGTGATCCGCGCGCATTCGACGATCAGCGCGCTCATGTCCTGCATCTGCGGCGCGAAATCCTTGACCTCATAGAGCGCGATCGCCTTGGCGGTCTGGTTCATCTGGTCGATCGCGTCGTCCATCACGCCGATCAGGCCGGTGATGGCACTGCGGTCGAACGGGGTGACGAAGATGCGGCGGACGTCCTGCAGCACTTCGCGGATGATGTCGTCCGCCTCATGCTCGCGGTCCGAAATCTCCTTGATATGCGCGTCCATGTCCGGGCCGCCCTTGAGCAGCTTGGCCAGGGCGTCGGCGCCGGCGACCAGGGTCGCGGCATGGTCTTCGAATTGCTCGAAGAAACGCCCCTGCTTGGGCATCAGCGCGTGAAACCAGCGCAGCATTCCAGTCCTTTCACTTTGCTTCTCGCGGATCGACAGCAGCAACCGGAGGAACCAGCCCGGATCGGCGGGCGGTTCGCGGAAAGCCGCGATGATCGATTGCAGTTCGGGTTCGTCGACGGCCTTTGCGGCTTCGGCAACGGAAAACCAGCGCAGCTCGCGCTGCCCTTTTTCGGGCCATTGCGTCAGATGGCCGGTCACGGCAAGCGGAAAAACCTCGACATTCGCCTCGCGCGACTTGCCGCTGCGCTTGCGCTTGTCATAGCTGTATCGGCCGATCGGCGCGGGACAGGCGATGCCATGGATGCCCGCTTCCTCGAACGCCTCGACTTCCGCCGCGCGATGGCCGGCCAGCCCCTTGATGCGATTGCCCTTGGGAATCACCCAGCGCCCAGTGTCACGCGACGTGATCAGCAGGATCTGCATCGACCCGTCGATCGGGTCGCTGGTATAGGGGAGAGCGGCAATCTGGCGCATTATCGGCGGCTTACGGGCGGCCTGCCCGAATCCTCATGCTCTGCCGCAGCGCGTTCCATCGGCGCTATGTAACGAAAATGTCATTTTTTGCAATCGCTCCCTTCGCCCAGAGGGGCAGGCGAAGGGAGCGACCGGCGCCCCGCTGGGCGAGGCCGGGAGGCGGATCAGATCGAGATGCGCGCCGTCAGGCGAATGTCCCGCCCGGCGAGCGGGGCGAAATCCTTCAGGAAGCTGGCATGGCGCCGCGCTTCCACGTCGAAGATATTGTTGGCCGACAGCATCAGCGTGGTGCGGTCATTGCCGGCCAGCGGCTTGAACGAGATCGATGCGTTGACCATGGTGAAGCCATCGGTCGGCGTTTCGAAATCGGTCACCCGATCCTGCTCGAACACATGTTCCAGCTCGGCGCGGGCGCTCAGTCGTGCGCCCTGCGCCTCGATCCCGCCCAGCAGGCGGAGCGGGGGAATGCGCGGCGCCGGGCCATTGCCCTTGATCGTGGCGCGGACATAGTCGGCGACACCGTCGATGTTGATCGCATAGCTGCCGACCTGCGCCAGCTTCACCGACGCTTCGGCCTCAAAACCATAATAGCGCGCATCGGCCTGGGCATAGGCATAGCAGGGGAATTCCATCTCGGCCCCGCCATTGGCCGCCTGGCAGACGCTGTCGTCGACCACGCTTTCATAGATGAAGCCGCTGAACCAGTTATGATAGGCGGCCAGGCTGAAGCTGTAGCCATTGCCCGATCCGCGCAGCGTGCCTTCCACGCCCCAGCTCTTTTCCTTGCCGAAATCGGGATTGCCCAGCTCGAACGCCTGGGTGCCGGCATGATTGCCGCGCGCGAACAGCTCCTCGGCCGACGGCGCGCGCTCGCTGCGCGACAGGTTCAGGCCCACGCGCCAGCCCGGCATGATCGTCTGGCTGATGCCCAGCGATCCGGACAGGGCGTTGAAGCTGCGCTGGCTGGCCTCGGCAAACAGGTCGGCATCCGGGTCCGACTGCAGCCTGGTATGTTCATAGCGCGCGCCCGCTTCCAGGCGGGTGTCGCCCAGGTCCAGCGACTGCAGCGTGAACAGGCCGAACTGGTCGGTCTGGTTCTTGGGCAGGAATTTCTCTTCGCCATCGGCCTGGAAACGGCGGGTGAAGAATTGCGCGCCCGATGCGCCCTGCCAGCCATTGCGGTCGGCCTGGACGAATTCCAGCCGGCTTTCCATCGACTGGTTCTTGAAGGTGGTGCCGACCTCGCCCGACGGTTCGATTTCCTGATGCTGGTAATCGGCCCAGCCCGCGCGCAGGCGGATGCTGTCTAGGAAGCCGCCATTGACCGCGACCTCGCCGCGCAGGTCGGCGCGGGTCTGCTTCATCGCCAGCGTCACATTCTCGTGGCTGTGGCCCTCTTCCTCATGATCGTGGTCATGATCGTGATCATGGTCATGTTCCTCGGCCACTTCCAGGCGCGACGGCACGCCATAGGTGTTCTCGCTGTGCGAGATCGACATGCCCAGATTGCCGCCATCGCCGATATAGGCAAAGCCGCCGGCCACTTCCCACACTTCCGCCGCGGTATTGGCCAGCTTGCCCTTCAGCCGCGCATTGTCCTGGATTTCCTCCTCGTCGGAGGCGGCGGCGATCTCGCGCATTGCCTTGGACAGGATATAGCCGCCGGTGCGCAGATTGTCGGTCTTGCTGTAGCTGCCATCGACATGGACGACGAAATTCTCGGTCAGCGGCACCTCGATCTCGCCCGAACCGCTGCGTTCGTTGGCGGCGCTGCCATAGGTGCCGATCGCGTCGACATGGATCGCCTCGTCCGGCACGCGGCGCGGGATGCGGCTGTCGATCACATTGACCACGCCGCCGATCGCCGACGATCCATAGAGCAGGGCGGACGGGCCGCGCAGCACCTCGATCCGGTCGGCGGTCAGCGGGTTGATCGCGACCGCATGGTCGACCGAGGTGTTGGACACGTCGAAGCTGCCAATGCCGTCGGTCAGGATGCGCACGCGCTCGCCCTGGAAGCCGCGCAGGATCGGGCGCGATGCGTTGGGGCCAAAGGAGGTGGCCGACACGCCGGGCTGGCGCGCCAGCGTCTCGCCGATGGTCGGACGCAGGCTGCGGGTCAGTTCCTCGCCGGTGACGATCGAGGTGCCGGACAATATGTCGCCCTGGCTGCGGGGGATCAGGGCGGTGACGACGATGTCGCTGCGCGGGTCATGATAGCTGCCATCGGCCTGGGTTTCGGCGGGGGCTGCGGTCTGGGCGGCGGCGGGCCAGGCCAGGCAAAGGGCCGTGAGGGCACAGCCGGCGCGCAGCGACGGGGAACGAAGCATCAGGCTTTTTATCCTTGCAGAATATGTGGGTCGGCCTCCGCGTATCGGTCATGATACATCATATCAATATACGATCGGCGAAATGAAGGCCGTTTCTGCCGCATTCACCACCAACTGTTGCATTTTTGCACGGCATGGCGCGCAGCATATTACCCGCCGCCAAGACGGATCAGCCGCGCAATTCCGCCATCATTTGCTGCTCAGAGGAAGAGGAAATCTGCCAGCGCCTGCACGCCGGGGCGCGACAGCGATCGTTCGTTGACGGTCTGGCGCACCTCGATCGCGGGCAATGGCACGTCCAGCGGCAGCCGGCGAATGCCGCTCATCCGCCCCAGGTCGCGCGCCATCGGGCCAAAGGCCGCAAAACAGCCCGCGCCTTCACGCAGCGCGGTGATGATGTCGAACATATTGTCGGTTTCCAGCATCACGGGGCCTAGCCGGGCGCCGCCGCGCGCCAGCGCCGCATCGATGATCGGGCGCAACCCGTTGCGCGGATCGACCGCCAGTTGCGGCGTGATGGTCAGGTCGCCGCGCGACACGCTGCCTGCGCGCGCCAACGGATGGTCCGCCCCGGCATAGAGATTGACCTGTTCCGACCAACCATAGCGCGACGGCAGGCCGGCCGGTTCCTCCAGCGCATAGAAATAGGCGATGTCGGCGCGCAGCGATTCGATCGCTCGCGCCGCCTCGACCGCCGACTGGACGCTCAGGTCCAGGGTGATGGCGATATCGTCATTGGCCGCCTCGAATGCGGTCAGTGCATCCTGGAAATGGCCGAACACCGGCGCCGGCGTCGCCAGGATGATGGCGCGATTGGCGGGCGGCGGCGCGGCCGGCAGCGACGGCAATTGCGCATCCGCATCCAGCAGCAATTCCGGCAGTGCAGGCGGCGGGGCCGGCGATGGATCAGGTTGCGGGGTGGGGGCGGGCGCGGCTTCCTCTGCCCAATCCTCGGGATCGTCCTGTGCCAGCAGGGTCATCGCCTGCGCCGTGCGCCGGCCCGCCGGGGTCAGCCGCGCCGCGCCGCGAATATCGTCGAACAGGCGATAGCCCAGCCGCATTTCCAGCGACGCCATGTCGCGCTCGATCACGGCGGATGAAACGCCCAGCGTCTGGGCGCAGCGCGTCAGGCTGCCCGCGGCCACCATCTGCGCGAAAATGTCGAGTTGGCGCAGGGACGGGTTGGTCATGGCCGAGCGATAGAACAAAGACGAGGCCGGGTTAAGAGGCGTTCTCACGCATTTACCATCAATGGGCTGTTGACGAGCCCCGGTGAATGATGGCAGGGCGCGTCACCTGACGGGCGGGTATAGCTCAATGGTAGAGCACTAGCCTTCCAAGCTTGTGATGCGGGTTCGATCCCCGCTACCCGCTCCAGCCCGTCATCCCCGACATATCAGCGGCACCGCAGCTTGATCCGCAGGATCGGGGCGGGTGCCGCTGCGGCCTTCAATCCTCCTTCGTCCAGCCCATCGCGTTCAGCATCACGTCGAACAGGCGGGTGTTGGCGAAGAAGCCATGGACCTGATCGGCGCCCGGCCCGGCGGCGGCGGCGATCACTTCCTCGCCGGTGTGACTGTCCTCGACGCCGATGATCGCATTGCTGGCAACCGTTGCCCCCGGCTTGGCGGCGGCGGCGGCATATTGCTGGGCCATCGGCGCGTTGCGCTTGCCGCTGGTCATGCGCAGGCCGAAACTATGGTCGGCGGTGAACAGGATCAGCGTATCCTTGCCCGCGATCGCGCTCACCCGGCGAATCATCTCGTCCATCTCGATCACATGCTTCAGGCCATTTTCCGGCTTGTCGGTGTGCATGTCCCATTCGACCATCAGGAAATAGCCCTTGGGATTGCGCGCAAGCTGGCCGATCGTCGCCTCGACCGCCGGGATCGGCGCATAATCCGCATCGCGCAGCACCGCCGCCCGGCCGCTATCCTTCACCAGTGCCGGATCGTCCCCGAACCGATAGCCCGCCCTGGCGAAGGCCGCTTGCGGGGTGGTGCCATCCTTGGCGAAGGACGCGACCGCATCGGCTTGCCCCTTGCCGATCAATATGTCGACGCCATTGCCGAAGCGGGGCGCCAGCATCTGGCGGAAAATCTGGTCCTTGTCCTTGCGCGTGGCGACATGGGCGAAGCAGGCCGCCGGGGTCGCGTCCCAGATCGGCATATTGGTGACGACGCCGGAGGAAAGGCCGCGCTGCTCGGCATATTCCAGGAAGCTCTTGACCGGGGTGATCGCCCCATCGGCCGCCGGCAGCGCGGAGATCATGCCGCTGTTGGTCTTGTGCCCGGTCATGATCGCGCTCATGCCCGCCGCCGAATCCGTCACCCAATTGTCGAGTGCCGACGTGTCGGACAGGCCGACATGAGGCATGGACTGGATGAACAGCGACTGCGGCCGGTCATGCGCCATGATGCCCGCAGCGTTCAGCGTCGGCACGCCGCCGGCATCGCCCAGGAACAGGATGATGTTGCGGGCGCGCTGCGGCGTGGCGCCGTCATCATTGCGGGCCTGCGCCGGAGCGGCGGCGAGCATTGCGCCCGCCGCCAGCATGATCCCGATCGATCGCATCGTCATTGCCGTCCTTCCGTTCAGAAACGGGCCCGCACGCCGGCCATCAGCGTGGTGCCATAATCGGTGTAGCCCGCGAAGCGATCGTCCCGGACATATTGCCACTGGACGCCGCCGGCCACGTTGATGCCCTGCACGACGAATGTGACATTGGGCGTGACCTTGTAGGAAATGTCGAAGTCCAGGCTGCCGAACGCCGCGTCGTTATTGGCGGCCAGCCCCGCGCCGCCGACGTCGCGCAGCACCTTGCCGCGCCAGCTATAGCTGGCCCGCGCGCCGACCGGCCCCTTTTCATAGAAGGCGGTCAGGTTGAAGCTGTCGCCGGCCACATCGGTCAGGTCATCGCGGAAGGTCGTGCCGTCGGACAGGGCATAGGTGCCCTTGCTCTTGGTATGGGTGTAATTGGCCTGGAAGCCCAGGCCATCGAACGGCGCCGGCAGCATCTTGAACAGTTGCTGATAAGCGATCTCGATCCCCGCGACATAGGCATTGCCGCCATTTTGCGGCGCGGTCAGGCGATAGATCTGGCCATCCAGGTCGAAATTACGGGTCTGCTGGAAGACGAAGGTCGTGATGTCCTTGTAGAAGGCACCACCGATCAGCGCGCTGCCCGGCGCGAAATACCATTCGACCGTGCCGTCATATTGCCAGGCCTCGAACGGCCGCAGTTCGGGATTGCCGCCCACCGCCGTCAGCACGGTCGGGTTGGAATTGATCGTCAGGCGCGGCGCCAGGTCGGCCAGCGACGGCCGGGTGATGACCTTGGACGCGGCCAGATGCATCTGCAGGTTCGACGTGAACTCCGCGACCAGATTGAGCGAGGGAAGAAAATTCCCGTAATTGCGCTCATAGCTGACCGGCAGCGCCGCGCTGCCATTGTCGGCATAGCCCGACGATGTCTGCCGGGTATGGGCGTAGCGCAGGCCCGCGTCGCCGCGGATGGTCATGCCGCCCAGCGGCAGGCTGAACTCCGCCATGCCATAGCCGCCGATGATCCGTTCATCGATGGCATAGCTGTTGCGCCGGTCGCCACGGGTCAGCGGCGCGTCGAGCAGCGCCTCCTTGCCGGTCGCCGCGTCCCAGAAACGGTCGGGATCGGGCATGACCCAGTTCGTCGGCAGGTTGCCGCCCACGCCGCTCAGGAAATCATCGACCGGGAAGGCCTCGAAATAGCTGTCGTCGAAGCGCTGGCCGGCGATGCCGCTGGTGAAGTTGATGTCGCGGCGATTATAGGTGCGGTCGCGCTTTTCATATTTGGCGCCGAAGCGCAGCGCCTGCACCACGCCGCTCAGCTCGCGCGTCACGTCGAAGGTCGCAGCCCGCTGGCGATCGAGCGAGTCATTGACGCGATATTCGATCCGGCGACCGGGCAAGGTGGTCGATTCCGTCAGGTCGGCGGTCAGGAACTCCAGGTTCGGCAACCGCTCGCCCACCTTGCCATAATCGAACGCGACCTGGCCGACGCTGCCGAGCAGGCGGGTGCGATAGATGGGCGTGGGCGTGTTGGAATAGGCCCGGCCCAGGCTCGCGTCGGCAGCCAGCGTCCAGCCATTGGCGGACCATTTGGCGTTCGCGCCGATCAGCCAATTCTCATATTCCAGCCGCGACGTCTCGCGCCCGATCTGGGTCGATGTAGTGACGGTCGCGGCAGTCAGCACGCCATTTTCGATCACTGCCGTGCCCGGCACGATCGCGCCCGGCGTGGTCGCGGAAAAATCGGTCGAATAGGTCAGCTCGTCATAATCGATGTTGAGCCGGCTCCACAGGCCATCGACATTCAGCTCGAACCGGTCGTCGGGCTTCCACTGGATCGCGCCATTGAGGCCGATGCGGTCGCGATTCTCGCGCTCCAGCGTCGGGCGCGTGCTGGTCGGCACCAATATGGTGTCGCTGTCCAGCGTGCCGTCGCCATCCGTATCGATCCGCCCGTCGGCCCAGCCGACGCCGGTGACACGGTCCTGCCGCGTGGTGCGCTCGTCATAGACCGCCGCGATCAGCGCGCCGAACGTGCCCTCCTCATTGACCCAGCTGGCCATGCCCGACAGGCGCGGATCGACCGTGTCGGCCAGGCGCGGCGAACTGGCGGTGGCGGACAGCGCCAGCACCGGCTTCTTGAGGTCGATCGGGCGGAAGGTCTGCAGGTTGACGATGCCGCCGATGCCGCCTTCGGCCAGGTCCGCGCGCGGGCTCTTGATGACTTCGACCGCCGACATGAGTTCGGACGGCAGCGTGTCGAAGCGGAACTGGCGCCCGCTCTGGCCGCTGTCGCGCACATTCTCGTTCACCGCGGCCGACCGGCCATTGAGCGTAACAACCTGGAAATTGGCGCCCAGGCCGCGGATGCGGACGAACACGCCTTCGCCGCGATCACGCACGATCGACACGCCGGGCACCCGCTGCAGCGCTTCGGCGATGTTCTGGGCGGGGAATTTGCCGATATCCTCGGCCTTCACCACGTCGACGACATTGGTTGCCTTACGCTTTTCGGCCAGCGCGCCGGACAGGCTCGCGGCATAGCCGGTGACGATGATGTCGGGCGCGACTTCGACGCCGCTGCTGGCCACCGTCTCCTGCGGCCCGGCCACCGCCGCCACGATCAGCAGCGCGCCATTGCCCTGCCGCCGCACCGCCAGCGGCTTGCCCTGAATCAGCCGCTCGACCGCCGCCATCGCATCCATCCGGCCGCTCAGCGACGGGCCGCTCATCCCCGCCACCAGTTGCGGCGCGAACAAGATGTCGGTGCCGGTCTGGCGGGCCAGCGCCTCCAGCGCGGTCCCCAGCGGCTGCGCGGCGATCTGGACGGTCGCCTGGCGCGGCTGCGCCTGGGCCGGAACCGCGCAGAAGGCGGCAAGAGCGGCGCCCAGCACCAGAGAGCGGCGCAAAGTGCGCGAAGAAGAAACGGTCACGATCATCCCCCGTGGACAGCGGCAGAAGGCGCCGCGCCTCCCCGACGCGCCAGCGGGATTTTACCCCACCCCGGCGTCGGCGATTTTTTTCAGCCGCCCAGCAGCACCCGGTCGTCCACCTGGCGGACGGGCACGGACAGCAATTGCGACAGCGCCTGACCCAGCGCGACATTGTCGCCCATCCGGTACATGCCGCTGACCCGCAACGCGGCGGTGGCGGGATCGGCGATCACCAGCCGTGTGAGGCTGTAGCGATTGGCCTCCGCCGCCACCGCATCCAGCCGGTCGTCATGAAAGGCTGCGCGGCCGCTCAGCCAGGCCTGGGTGGTTTCGACATAGGGCCGATCAAGCTGCACGACATCGGCGGCATCGGTGCGGATGCGCTGCCCGGCAGACAGGCTGCGCTGCCCGCCGGCGACCGCGACATCGGCCTGTCCGGCCAGCGCCGTCATCGCCAGCCGGTCATCGCTGTCGCGCCGCACATCGAACCGGCCGCTGCCGGCGACGAAACGCCCCCGGCCGGCATCGATCGCAAAGGGCACGGCGGACGGCTTCACCGTCAGCGCGACGCGCCCCCGTTCCAGCCACAGCCGCCGCCGGCTGGCGCTCGCCAGCACCCGGACATCGGTATCGGTATCCAGGAACAGCGCCGATCCTTCCGGCAGGGTCAGCCGGCGCTGCTCGCCAATCCCGGTGCGATAGCGGGTGCCCGCCATCGCCGTCTGCATGATCGCCATGCCACCGCCGCCCACCACCAAAGTGCCGGCGCAGGCCGCCATCATCCGCCGGCGCGAAAGGGGGCGTGCGGATGCCGGCGCAGGGCGCGCCGCCGCATCGGTGCCGGGCACCAGCGCCCAGATATCGGTCGCCCGCTCGAAATCAGCCGCATGCGCGGGATCGGCGGCGATCCAGGCGCGAAAGGCCTGCTCGTCGTCCACCGTCCGTTCGTCCGCATTCAGCCTTGCAATCCACTCGGCGGCGGTCCGGGCCATGGGGCGCTCACCGGGCATGTCGGGGCTCACCAATCCTTCGTCCATTCGCCAAGGAAACTCATCGCCCTGGCCATATGCTTCTCGACCGCGCTCTGGCTGATGTCCAGCCGTTCGGCAATCTCGCGATATTTGAGATTGTCGATCCGCTGCAGCAGGAACACCTCGCGGGTGCGTGGCGGCAACTGGTCGATCCCTTCCGACACGCGCCGCAGCCGCGCCTGCGCCATCAGCGCCTCGTCCTGCAACGGCGCGCCGTCGCGCAACAAGGCCAGCGCATCCTCGCCGCCCGCCGGCCCGCGCACCTTTTCCCGCCGATAACTGTCCTTCGCCCGGTTGACCGCCGCGCGGACCAGAAAGGCTTCCTCATTATCGGGCCGTTCGGGCCGGGCCGCCATGCGGACATAGGCATCGTGCAACAGATCCTCGCTGTCGGAACGCCGCGTCATCCGCTCGACCTGCGCCAGCAGCCCGGCCCAGCCGGTCCATAGCCGCCGCGGCGCCCGCAGCGCCTGTTCAGAAGGATGCTCGCTCATGCGACCGGCCGCTTAGCGGGCGCTGCGGTCAGTTTGATGACCAAGGCATTTCAATTGGATGACGCTGCGATCTTGTGACTTGCCGCGTGAATACGGGGATTGTCCGAAGCGTCGCCAGCGGCAATATGCGGCTGTGCAGGACGAAGTGCCAATGGGTGCTGGGGTTCGATCTGATTACAGGGGCAAGACCGGTCGATGGATAGGGTGGACAATGCGGCGGCAATTGGCCGGATCATCGCAACCTGCCGCGCGCTCTGCCTGGATTTGCGCTGGCATGATGCCTACGCGCTTGCGGCGTCGGTCGAGCCGGCAGAACTCAACACTGCTCTGTTGCGCATGAAGCTGACGGCCGCCTGCGCGCTGAACGACAAGGGGCTGGTCGCGGCCGTGGGAACGGAAATCGGGGCCTTGCCGGATGACCATGCCCTTTTCTTTCCGCTGGTCGGACAGTTGCAGCGAAGCGGTCATGGCGAGATCGCGGCCGACATGCTGCTGGCGCGCGCCAATGCCGCGGCCGATCAGCGATACGCCCTGTTTCTGCGCCGCTCGATCAGCCTCAATCGCGGTGACGATGGGCGCAAAGCCGCGCTGGAGGCGGCGCTCGATGCCGCGACCAATGGCGGCTGGGACATGAAGGGCGAACCCTCGTCCCATCATTTTCCTGCGCCGCTGCCGGCCCTGATGGGGCCGCCGGTGCAGATCGTTCCCGCGCCGGGCGTGGATCGCCGGCATATCGACCGGCTGACCGGGGACACCGCGAAATTCCTCGCCAGGATGCGGAAGCCCGCGCCCGGCTATGTCGTCGAAGAAGCTTTCCGCCATTTCCGATGCCGACTTGCCGTCGCGCGACCGGGTATAATCGTCCCGCTTCCACTCTTCCCAGCGCACCTGGCCAAACTCGCGGGTCCAGTAGGTCCGCTCCATCTGCCGCGCGTCAAGCCGGATGGATCGACCTGCGAATAGGGGGGCAATATGGTGTTCAGTCGCTTGCCCGAACTGTAAGTGAAATCGCCCCTGGTCCACAGCGTCAGGACTTTCGAAGGATAATCGTCGGGGCATCGCCCCGATATTGCCACAGGATATTGTCGCGGATCGTCCGCCGGGCGCCGCAGTCCACAGCGTTCTGGGGCACCACCTTGGTCAGGTGATAGGGCATCCGGTCCGCCGACGTCAGGTCGCGCCGGTTCTTGCAGCGCGCATCGGTGGGGATCATGCCGACGATGATGTCGCCGCTATTGTTCAGGCACACATCCTGGACCAGGAAGTCGACGATCTCGGGCGGCGCGGCCGCCGCCTTTGTCGGCTGCGCGGCGATGAGAGGGGCCAGCATCGCCGTCATGGCGATGGCCGCGGGTCCGAATGATTTTGCCATGATGATGCTCCAGGCAGGTCGACGGGGCAGGGCGCGCATGAACGATAGTGGCGCGAATGAGCATGACGGCCCGCGCCGCTTTCGGTTCCCTGCGTCGGGGCGGACGGATTTTTCGCTGGCAATGCCGGGCCTTGCCTTCGTTTTACGGTGTCGCCGCTCCCGTGCTGCCGCGCGCGACCAGCGAGAAGGTGAAGCGCGGCGGTTCGCCCGGACCGTTGATCAGCGCGTCGATCGCGGCGCGGCCCATATGGTCCAGCGGCTGGCGCACGGTGGTCAGCGGCGGCCAGCTGGTGCGGCTCGCGGGCGTATCGTCGAACCCGGCCACCGACAGGTCCTCGGGCACGCGCAGGCCCAGGTCATGCGCCAGCGTCAGCACGCCCAGCGCCATCGGGTCGTTGGTGGCGAAGATCGCGGTCGGCCGGTCGTCCCGCTGCAACAGCGCCTCTGCGCAGGCGATGCCGGACGCGAAATCGAAACTGCCCTGCATGAACAGGCTGTCGTCGATCGGCAGGCCGGCCGCCGCCATCCCCTCGCGAAACCCCTCGACGCGCTGCAGCGCCGCCTTGTGGGTCGGGGGCGGGGTGATCACCGCGATCCGCTTATGGCCCAATGACGCCAGATGATCGGCCACCATCCGTCCGGCGGCATGTTCGGGGGTCGGCATGTTGATGCCACCCTTCGATGCGTCCGCCGTGCCGGCGATCCGCGCGCAGGGCAGGTTCATTTCCGCCAGCCGGTCGAGCAGCAGCGCATCGTCGGACAGCGGCGGCACCAGGAACACGCCGTCCGGGCGCAGCGCCGCGACCAGCCGGTCCAGCACTTCGATCCGCTCCTCGCCACCGTCGGAAATCGGCTCCACCACCAGATGATAGCCAAGGTCGCGGCAGCGCGCCGCTGCGCCCGACTGGATGCCGCCGGTATAGGCGGGGGCAGGGTTGCTGTAGAGATAGGCGATCATGAAGGACCGGCCACCGGCCAGCCGTCGCGCCGACTGGTTCGGGCGATAGCCCAGCTGATCGATCGCCGCGTTCACCCGCTCGCGCAGTTCGTCGCTGACGTTCGGCGCCTTGTTGACAACGCGGGACACCGTCTTGATCGAGACTTTGGCGAGGGCGGCGACGTCGTGGATGCTGGGCATGATTTTCCTGTATGGCCGGGCCGAAGGCGACTGGTGCTGCCCCGGATCTTTGTGGCACTATTCCCCATAGGGCCAAGGGTGGAAGATGAGCAACGTCATTAATTTTCGTCTGGCGCGCAAGGCCAGGGATCGGGCCGACAAGGCGCAGGCAGCAGACAGCAACCGCGCCAAGTTCGGCCGGACCAAGGCACAGAAACTTGCCGACCAGCAAGAAGAACGTCGAATGACGGCTCTGCTGGATGGTGCGCGTCTTGAACGCAAGGAAGAGTCCGGCGACGATGTCTGATGCTGTGAAGTCATTATATAAATCTGTTGTTCATGTTTGGAATGAACATCTGTTCATGTTGAGGTGGTGTTTTTCAATTCATCGATATTGAAAAACAGATCGTCCCGCATTTGACGATATGTTTGAGGCCAGTGGAGATGGTCGGCGGTTGATCTATCGCTATGACCAAGAATATTCGATCCATCCGTCCCGCCTCGGCCGCGATCGCCGCTGTCCTGACATTGTCCGCAACGCCCCTGTTCGCGCAGGAGGTGATGACGCCCCCGCCGGCCGCGCCCGCAACGGCGCCGACCGCGCCGGTCGACATCGCCCCCGCGGTGCCGGCGGCAGAGTCCGCACCCGCAGCGCCTGCCACACCGTCTGCAACCCCGGCGGCGCCGGTCTTCGCGCCCAGCCAGCCGGTCGTGCAACAGACGCCGCCGACCCCGGAGCCGCAGCCTGAAGCGCCCGCCGCGCAGGAAAGCCGCGCTGCCCCGGCCGCCCCGGCGCCGCGTCGCGCGGAAACTCGCCAGCCTGAACGTGCTTCCGAACCCGCCCCGGCGCCTGCTCCGACCCCGGTCGCGGCTGAACGGGCCGAAGCGCCAGCACCCGTAGCCCCGGCCGCAACGCCGGCTCCGGAACCGGCTGCCGTCACCCCGGTTGCCGAACCGGCCCCGGCTGCCGCGCCCGCCGAACAGCCCTCGGCCCTGATCGATCCGGCGCTGCTGCTGGCATTGGGTGGCGGTTCGCTGCTGCTGGTCGGCCTTGGCGCCACCGCCATCGTCCGTCGCCGCCGCCAGCGTGTCGAAGCCGAACGTGAAGCGATCGCGCCGATCGAAAGTGGCCCGGCTTCGGCACCGATGCCGCTGGCCCCTGCTGCTCCGATTGCCGCACGCACCCCGCTGGCCGCCGCCACGGCTCCCGCCAGCGATGTCGAAGCGATGGTCGCTGCTGCCCCCAGCCGCGACAATCCCTTCCTGACCCAGCGCAACCGCCGTCGCCGCGCCCATTTCCTGCTCGCCCAGCGACAGGCGCTCCGCACGGCCGATCCGGTCGCCCGCGCCGCGCCGGTCGCAACCCCGGCCAGCGCCGCGGCGACTGATCGCAGCCAGACCGTCTATCGCTTCGGCAGCGACCGCGCCCGTCCGGGCCTGTTCAAGCCGCGCACCAGCTGATCGGCGCCCTGAGCTGACAATGAAGGGGACGGTGGCTCGCCATCGTCCCCTTTGTCTTGTCTGTCCTACAATCCGCTTTGCCTGATAGAAGCAGGGGCAGGGGAGAGCATCGCGCTTTCCGATAGGATCAGCGTCCAGCAAGATTATGTCAAAATCTGCGGGAAATATGGGAAGTTAAGGCCCGCAGCTTCCAACAGGCGCCCCCGCGCTGTTGCGCTTGCCCCTCCCGCCTGTTACCGGCGCGCGGTTTATATCCCACGCCAATATTGGCCTGCAGAAGAGTCGCCCACCATGTCCGACAAGATCAATCGTATCGTCCTCGCCTTTTCGGGCGGCCTCGACACCAGCGTGATCCTGAAATGGCTGCAGCAGACCTATCAGTGCGAAGTCGTCACCTTCACCGCCGATCTCGGCCAGGGCGAGGAACTGGAACCCGCCCGTGCCAAGGCCCGCCTGATGGGCGTCAAGGAAGAGCATATCTTCATCGACGACCTGCGCGAGGAATTCGTGAAGGACTATGTCTTCCCGATGATGCGCGGCAATGCGCTCTATGAAGGCCTCTATCTGCTCGGCACCTCGATCGCCCGTCCGCTGATCGCCAAGCGCCAGATCGAGATCGCCAAGATGCTCGGCGCCGACGCCGTCAGCCATGGCGCCACCGGCAAGGGCAATGACCAGGTCCGCTTCGAACTGGGCTATTACGCCCTGCAGCCCGACATCAAGGTGATCGCCCCCTGGCGCGAATGGGATCTGACCAGCCGCACCAAGCTGATCGAATTCGCCGAACAGCACCAGATCCCGATCCCGCGCGACAAGCGTGGCGAAAGCCCCTTCTCGACCGACGCGAACATGCTGCACACCTCTTCGGAGGGCAAGGTGCTGGAGGATCCGTGGGAGGAAACCCCGGACTTCGTCTATTCGCGCACGGTGAACCCGGAAGACGCGCCCGACGCGCCCGAATATATCACGGTCGATTTCGAGCGTGGCGACGGCGTCGCGATCAACGGCATCGCCATGTCGCCCGCGACCCTGCTCGAAACCCTCAACGAATATGGTCGTAAGCATGGCATCGGCCGTCTCGACTTGGTCGAGAACCGCTTCGTGGGCATGAAGTCGCGCGGCATGTATGAAACGCCGGGCGGCACCATCTATCACCTCGCCCATCGCGGCATCGAACAGATCACGCTCGACCGTGGCGCTGCCCATCTGAAGGATGAGTTGGCGCCCAAATATGCCGAGCTGATCTATAACGGCTTCTGGTTCTCGCCCGAGCGCGAGATGCTCCAGGCCGCGATCGACCACAGCCAGGAAAAGGTGACCGGCACGGTTCGCCTCAAGCTCTACAAGGGCGGCGTCTATGTCGTCGGCCGCAAGTCGCCCTACACGCTCTACAGCGAGAAGGTCGTCACCTTCGAGGACGACGCCGGCGCCTATGACCAGCGCGACGCGGCGGGCTTCATCAAACTGAATGCGCTCCGCCTGCGCCTGCTCGGCCGCCGCGACGGGCTTTGATTTAGCGCGGCACTGATGTTTCGGGAAAGGCCCCGGTCCGCACATAAGCGGGCCGGGGCCTTTCTCTTTCCTTCCCGATACAAATTGCGACAAACTATTGGGTGACATGACAAAGTTGCGGGACAAGTCTTGCCGATAAGCGACGTCAAGGATGGTCGACACGCCATCCACGACTGAACTTGGAAGGAAAGACCCAATGCTCCGCAAATTCTTCACCACCGTCGCGGTCGGTTCGCTGTTCGTCGGCGGGCTGGCGGCCACCCATGTTGCCTTCGCGCAGGATGGTGGTCCGGGTCCGCGCGGCATGCGCGGTGGCCCGATGATGATGGCTGACGCCAACAAGGACGGCACCATCACCAAGGCGGAACTGACCGCCTCGCTCGAAGCCCGCTTTGCCAAGCTCGACGCCAACAAGGATGGCAAGCTGACCAAGGAGGATCGTGACATCCGCCGCCAGCAGCGTCTGGACGAACGCTTCGCCGCGCTCGACACCGACAAGAATGGCCAGATCAGCAAGGCCGAGTTCCAGGCCGGCCATCAGCCGCGCGCGGATCGCGGCCCTGAAGCTGGCAAGCCCGGCGGCCCCGACGGCAAGCGCTGGGGCGGGCGTGGCCATGGCGGTCCCGGTCGCGGCATGATGCACCGCGGTCCCGGCTTTGGTGACGCCGACAAGGACGGCACCATGACCAAGGCAGAGTTCATGGCCGGCCCGCTCGCCATGTTCGACAAGGCCGACGCCAACAAGGATGGCAAGGTCACGGCCGAGGAAATGAAGGCCGCCCGCCAGGCGATGCGTGGTCCCGGTCGCGGCCATGATCGTGGTCCGGGCCGTGGCCCCGGCGCCGACCAGGCACCGCCCCCGCCGGCCAACTGATCGGCTGACAGCGCCGACGATCCGGAGCGGGGCTTTTCCCCCTAGCGCCCCGCTCCAGTCGATCGTCCCAAGGGGGAAGGGCGAAGGTTCCCCTGCCTTCGCCCTTCCAACCCGTCCCCCGGCATGACAGACAGGCAAAATGAGCGAACGTCCCCATCTCCTGCTCGTCGATGACGAGCGATCGATCCGCGAGCCGCTGGCCCAATATCTCTCCCGCAACGGCTTCCGCGTGACCGCGGTCGAGAATGCGGCGGAGGCGCGGCTGCGTCTGGCCGCCAATGCCATCGATCTCGTCATCCTCGACATCATGATGCCCGGCGAGGACGGCCTGTCGCTGTGCCGCCATATCCGCGAGACCAGCGAGATTCCGGTGATCCTGCTCACTGCCCGGTCGGAAGAGACCGACCGCATCGTCGGGCTGGAAATGGGCGCGGACGATTATGTGCTCAAACCCTTTTCGCCGCGCGAACTGGTCGCCCGTATCAAGGTGATCTTCCGCCGCGTCGCGACCGGCGGTCAGCGCGTCACCGCGCCCGACGGCGCCACCTATGCCTTTGCCGGCTGGCTCTTGAAGACGCAGGAACGCACCCTGGTCGATGCCGAAAGCGTGTCGCTGCCGCTTTCGACTGCCGAATATAATCTGATGCTCGCCTTCGCCACCCGGCCCAACCAGGTGCTCAGCCGCGACCAGTTGCTCGACATCACCCAGGGGCGTGAGGCCAATGCCTTCGACCGGGCGATCGACAACCAGATCAGCCGCCTGCGCAAGAAGATCGAGCCCGACGCCAAGAACCCGACGCTGATCAAGACCGTCTGGGGCGGCGGCTACACCCTGTCGGCGGAGGTCCGCAAACTGTGAAGCAACTGCGCCTCTGGCCACAAAGCCTGGTCGGACAGATCATCATCCTGGTCGCGATCGCGCTGTTCGTGGCGCAGGCGATCAATTTCGGCCTGCTTCTGCGCGAACGCAATCGGGTCGAACTGACCAGCCAGACCGCGCCACTGGTCTATCGCGTCATCAACGCGCTCGACACCAGGCCGGATCGCGCGCCCGATCGCGACCATCCGCGCGCCAATCGGGATCGCGACCGGCGCAATATCGACTTCCTCGCCAGCCGCCCGACGCTGAGCGGCAAGCCGCGTCCCGATGTCGCGGCCCGCGCGGCTGCCATGTTCGACGATATCGGCCTCACCGTCCGCACGATCGAGGCGGCGGAGGACAGCCGCATCATGCCGCTGCGCCGCTGGGAACAGATACGCAGCCGCGCCACGGGGGAGGCGCCGCGCGACCATCGCGTCGGCCGGCTCACCCTCGCGGTCGAATATGAACCGGGCAAATGGCTGACGACCGAGGCCCGCATCGGCAGCCGCCCGCCGCGCTTTGGCGGCTGGCTGGTGGCCCAGACGCTGATCCTCTACGTCATCGTCCTCATTCCGCTGCTCTGGATGGGCCGCCGCTTCGCCCGCCCGCTCAAGCAACTGACCGGCTCCGCCCGCCAGTTCGCGAAGACGGGCTCGGCCGATCCGGTCGAGGAAAGCGGGCCGGGCGACGTGCGCCAGCTCACCACCGCCTTCAACGCCATGCGCGCGCGCATCATCGCGATGCTGGACGAGAAGGACCGGATGCTCGGCGCCATCGGCCATGATCTGCGCACCCCGCTCGCCTCGCTGCGGGTCCGCACCGAATCCGTCGACGACGAGGCCGAGCGCGCCCGCATGTCGGAGACGATCGAGGAAATGAACCGGATGCTCGACGACATCCTCTCGCTCGCCCGCGCCGGCCGCAGCAGCGAGACGGCGCAGAAGGTTGACCTGACCTCGCTCGCAGACGCAGTGGTCGAGGATTTCATCGAACTGGGTTCACCGGTCGACATGATCGACAGCGATCGCGCCGTCGCCTTCGTCCGTGCCCAGCAGATCCGCCGCGCGCTGCGCAACCTCATCGAAAACGCGATCGTCTATGGCGACCGCGCCCATGTCAGCGTCCAGCATCAGGACGGCATGATCCGCATCATCGTTGCCGACGAAGGCCCCGGCATTGCCGAGGACAAGATGGGCGAGATGATGGAGCCCTTCACCCGGCTCGAAGGCTCGCGCAACCGCGAGACCGGCGGCGCTGGCCTCGGCCTGGCCCTCGTCCGCGCGATCATGGCCGAACATGGCGGCGCGCTCCAACTCGCCAACCGCCCCGGCGGCGGTCTCGAAGCCAGCCTCGTCCTCCCCGCCTGAGGGGGCGAGAGAGCTTGGCTCTACTACCTCATCCTCCCCTGTAAGGGGAGGTGGCAGGCGCGCAGCGCCTGACGGAGGGGTGTTCTGCTCACGAGAGGGCGACAACCCCTTCACCGCCTTCAGCGGTTCCCCTCCCCTTGTAGGGGAGGAGGAAAATGTGGCTCTAACTCGCCAGCGGCCGGATCATCGCCGGCGTATCCACTGCGACCGGCGCCACCGGCGGCAGGTCGGGCAGCGCCTTGTCCACCGTCACCGGCTCGCCGCTTTCGACCAGCGCGATCGCCTCGGCCTCATTCGCCACCGCCGGCGGCGATCCGCGCAGCGGCATGCCGGCCGTCTCGCGCACCGTCAGCATGGTCAGTAGGCCGATCAGCGCCGCACCCATCAGATAATAGGCCGGCACCAGCGGATCGCCGGTCTTCTGCACCAGCCAGGCGGTGATCAGCGGTGTCGTGCCGCCGAACAGCGAGACCGAGATGTTGAACGCGATCGACAGCGCGCTGTAGCGCACCGGCGTGTAGAAGAGCGCCGGCAGGGTGGAGGGCATGGAACTGGTGAAGCAGACCAGCGCAATCCCCAGCAGCATCAGCCCCAGGAAGATCAGCGCGTCATTGCCCGTGCCGATCAGCAGCATGCACGGCACCGACAACAGCATCAGCGCGACGCAGGCGCCGATGATCATCGGCCGCCGGCCCAGCCGGTCGCTGCACAGCCCGCCCACGACATTGAGCGGCATCATCACCAGCATCACGATGATGATCAGCAGCAGCCCCTTGGTCTCGGCATAACCCATGGTCACGCTGAGATAATTGGGCATGTAGGTCAGCAACATATAGTCGGTGACGTTGAACACCAGCACCAGTCCGACGCATTTCAGCAACTGCCGCCAATGGACGCGGAACAGGGTTCCAAGCCCCGGCCGCTCGCTTTCGCGCGCATCGATCTGTTCGCTATAGGCCTGGAATGCCGGCGTCTCCTCCAGCTTCAGCCGCATATAGAGGCCGAGCAGGCCCAGCGGCCCGGCCACCAGGAAGGGAATGCGCCAGCCCCATTCGAGCATCTGCGCATCGCTCAGCGACATCTGCAGAGCGGTGACGGTGCCGGCGCCAGCGATATAGCCGCCCAGAGTCCCGAACTCCAGCCAGCTGCCCATCAGGCCGCGCTTCCGGTCGGTCGAATATTCCGCGATGAAGGTCGCCGCGCCGCCATATTCGCCACCGGTCGAAAAGCCCTGCACCAGCCGCGCGGCCAGCAGCATCAGCGGCGCGCCGATGCCGATCTGCGCATAGGAGGGGATGAGGCCGATGGAAAAGGTGCCGACCGCCATCAGGATCATGGTCATTGCCAATATCTTGTGCCGGCCATAGCGATCGCCCAGCGGCCCAAACACCAGTCCGCCCAGCGGCCGGACCAGGAAGGCGACGGTGAAGGTGGCGAAGGTCGCGATCAACTGCAGCGCCGGATCGCTCGACGGGAAAAAGACATGGCCGAGCGTAACGGCAATATAGCCGTAGACGCCGAAATCGAACCATTCCATGGCATTGCCCAGCGCTGCGGCGCCAACGGCGCGGTTCAGCAGGGACCGGTCGACGACGGTGACATCATCGACTTCCAGGTCGCGGCGGCGCTTGAACCAGCCGAAATGGGTGTGGCGCGCGGCATGCGCGGCAGATGTGGACACATTATTCTCCCGGCCCGTCCAGGCGGGCACGCGGGGCGCGCCTCACAGCCATCGGACAGGCAATATCGGCCGATAATCAGGGCCTTGGAACGTTGCGACGCCGCATGGGGCATCAAGCGAGGAGAAGCTCATATAGGCAATCGCCCGCAAAAAGGTGCAACAAAGGGGCAGGCCGTGCCCGCATGGGGGTGAGCCGACCCCGGCCTGTCCTATTGGCGCATCATGGCTTATGCTGCGTCGCGATGGGATTTCGGCCGGACATGACGAAGCAGGGGGTGGAAACAAGATTTCCAACCCCTGCATCAAAATTGCCGAATGTGCGGGAAATATGGGAAGTTAAGGCGGCGATTTCCTATTTTGCCGCCCCGCCTGTCCGCCTCAATGCTTGCCCGGCTTGGGCGATGTCCCGGCCGCCGTCGGGTTGATCAGCGCCGCGCCGCTGGGCAGGCCGGTGCCACCCATGTCCAGCTTCTGCGCCTGTTCCCGCGCGATCCGCTGCGGATCGTCCCGCTCCTTGATCGCTGCCTGGGTTTCGGGATCCTGCGCGTCATCCTCGTCGGCCGAGGCATTGCCGCCGCGGGTCCAGCCCAAGATGACCGACATGCGCCGGTTGCGCGGATCATAGGCGTCACTCTTCACGAACGGCTCGCGATCGGCGACCCCCTCGATCCGGGCGAAGCGGGTATTGGGGATGCCGGTTTCGGCGAGCGCCTTGCGGGTCGATTCCGCACGGGCCGACGACAGCATCCAGTTGTTCATGCTCCGGCCCGACGCATAGGGCAGGCCATCGGTATGGCCGCGCACGATCAGCGGATTGGGCATGGTCGCCAGTGCGTCTGCGACCTCGGCGATCAGCGCCTTGGCTTCGGGCAGCAACTGGTCGGTGCCCGATCGGAACATCGCGAAATCCGCCTCGTCGATCAGGTCGATGCGCAGCCCCTCGCGGGTTTCGGTGAAGCGGACATTCTTGCGCAGCCGGGCCAGGCCCTTCTTGGACATGCGGTCCTCAAGCTGCTTCTTGATATTCTCGAACTTCTGCCGGTCGGCCGCGCGCAATGCCTTGCCGCCCTGGTCCTTGGTGCCGGTGGCATCGCGCGGGATGGTGATGGCCAGGTTGCCCTGACCGCCCGTCGTCGGATAATTTTCCTTCGCCATCAGGCTGTCGCCGCCGAACATGCCGGTGGACCCCGCCGAATTCATCTTCAGCTCGACCAGCGTCGGCGTGAAATAGTCGGCCAGCGCCTTGCGCTGCTTTTCGGTGGTCGCACCCAGCAGCCACATCAGCAGGAAGAAGGCCATCATCGCCGTCACGAAGTCGGCATAGGCCACCTTCCAGGCGCCGCCATGATGGCCGCCATGGCCATCGACGATGATCTTCTTGACGATGATCGGCCGGGGTTCGGGCTCGTTCGCGCCGCGCTTCTTCTCCGCCATGGCTTATTTGTTCCGCATGCCGTCGAACACTTCGGCAAAGCCGGGCTGGTTCGCATGGATCAGGCTGGAACGGGCGGCCTCGATCACCAGCGGCTGCGGATGGCCGTGCAGCGAGGCGATGATGATCTGCTTGACGACATGATAGATGGCGCCGTCCTGCTCGATCACCGCGCGGCAGCGATTGGCGAAGGGATTGACCATGCCATAGGCGAGCAGCACGCCCAGGAAGGTGCCGACCAGCGCCGAGCCGATCATCGCACCCAGCACCGAAGGCGGCTGGTCGATCGAGCCCATGGTCTTCACCACGCCCAGCACCGCGGCGACGATGCCGAGGGCCGGGAGAGCGTCGGCCAGGCCCTGGAGATTGTCGGCGGGCTTGAGCGCTTCATGATGATGGGTCTTGAGGCTGTTATCCATCACTTCCTCGACCGCATGTGGATCGAGCGTGCCGGACGACACCACGACCAGGCGCAGCGTGTCGCTGATCAGGTGGATCAGCGTCTTGTCCTTCATCAGCTTGGGATATTCGCCGAAGATGGGCGAGGTGCCCGGATCCTCGATATGCGGCTCCAGCGCCACCGGGCCTTCGACGCGCAGCGTCTTCATCAGCTTGCTGACCAGGAAGATGCAGTCCAGGAAGTCCTGCTTCTTGTACTGCGGTCCCTTGAACACCTTGCCCAGGCCGCCGCCCAGCGCCTTCAGGTCGGAACCCGAATTGCCGATGATCAGCGCGCCGACGGCGGCGCCGCCGATGATGATCATTTCGTGGGGCAGGGCGTGCAGCACCGGTCCGATGTCGCCCCCGGTGAAGATGAACCCACCGAAGACCATGCCCAAAAGCACGACAAGGCCGATGATTGCAAACATGTTGATCCCCGAAAATGCGCCTGGAGGCGGTGGCTCCGCCGGCGCCCCGTGGCGCCAGTCCCTTTCTGGTTAATACGGACTGGTTACCGTCCCCTTTAGGACGGCGACGCTTTTTCGCCGCCTTTAACTGATCAGGTCGAACAGGGTCTGCTGGTTGATCCGCGCAAAGGCGGACTGGGCCGCCTCCAGCTGCAGCAGCTGCGCCTTCACGTTCGAAATGACCGTGGTCAGATCGGCCGATTCCAGCGTGTCGCGCCGTTCCGACAGGTTGATGTCGACATCGGTCAGACGCGTGCCGATCACCTCCAGCCGGTCGGCGCGCACGCCCTGCTTGGCGCGCTCCACCACGACCCGATTCTGGCCGATCTGGATCGCATCCAGCGAACTGGCGAGGTCGGTGTCATTGCCGCCCTCGACCGCGTCGATCGCCTTGCCCAAAATTTCGTCCAGCGACATCGATGTGCCGTTGACGTCGATATTCTCGGAAATTTCCTGCTTGGTGCCGACCACTGCCAGGTTGAGGCCGCGGCTCACCGGCACCAGTACGCTCTGGCCGTCGTCGAACACCGACACGCCCTGATAATCCTTCTGGTTCAGCAATTCGCCGACCGTGGTGCGGATCGTCTTCAATTCCTCGGCGATGGCGGCGGCGCTGGTGTCGTTCAGTGCGCCATTGCGCGCCGAGGTCACCAGTTCCTGCGCCCGCGTCATCAGATTGTTGATTTCTTCCAGATTGGCTTCGGCATTGCCGGCGCGGGTCGTGCCATAGCTGACATTGGTCTGCCAGGCCGACTGCTGCGCCTGGGCGCGGCCGATGTCGGACACCTGGACCCAGGCAAGCGCGTCGTCCGACGGCTTGTTCAGGGTGATGCCGGTCGAAATCGAGGTCTGTCCGTCGACGATGCTCTGCGACAATTGCTGTTGCCGGCGGATCTCGGCGAGCATGATCTTGTTGGTGATGCCTACCATGTCTCAGCGTCCTTCCGTCACATGATCTGCAGGATCGAATCGACCGTGTCCTTGGCGACCTGCAGGATCTTGGCGCAGCCCGAATAGGCCTGCTGGATCCGCAGCAGGTCTGCCGCCTCCATGTCGAGATCGACCCCGCTCACCGCTTCGCGCGCGGCGACCGCCTGGTCGCTGCGGCTCTGGGCCGTGGTCTTTTCCGCCGTGCTGGCGGTCAGCAGATTGGCGTTGCTGGTGATCAGGGTCGTCCAACCCTGTTCGACACTGCCGCTGCCGCGCAGGGTCGATGATACCGTCAGCAGATTGCCGTTCAGCGTGCCGTCGGCCGACTTGGTCGCGAGAGCGTCCGGCTCCACGTCCAGCGCGACCAGCGTCGCGGCGCTGCCACCATAGGACAGCAGCGGCACGCCGCTGGCGCCGGTATCGGTATAGCCCTGCGCATGCCACTCATTGACGTCGGTGGCGAACTGCTCGGCCAGCGTGTCGAGGCTGGCACGGCGTTCGGCGGTGGTGTCGGCCGATGCGAACAGCCCGCCCAGCGTGCCGTTGGACGGAGCGGCGAGTGCCGTGCCGTCGGACAGGGCCAGCGACAGGCGGCCATCGGTGGCGGACGCGGTCACCGCGACCGACGCGGCTGTGTCGCCCGATACCAGGGTGGTGCCGTTATAGCTGACCTCGGCGCTATCATGCGCGCCGAAGCTGATCGTCACATTCAGATTAGAAGACAGCGTCTGCAGCGCCGAATCGCGGCTGTCGAGCAACTGGGCATAGGCCGACGTGCCCGGCTGCGCGCGCAGCAGGCTGTTGTTGATCGCGGCCAGCGACGACAATTGCTGGTTGATCGTCTGGGCCGATGCCTGCGCCTCGGTATTGATGCCGGTCGATATGGTTTCCAGATCCGCGGCGGTCTGGCGGAAGGATTCGGCGACGCGGCCGATGCTGTCCAGCGTGGTGACGCGCAACGACGTGTCGCTGGGGCTCGCCGCCAGCTTGTCCAGATTTTGGTACATCGTCGTCATCAGCTGGCCGACGCCGGTGGCGGTGTCATTGAGCGCGGTTTCGATGTCGGTCTGCCAGCGTACGCGCGCGTTCGCGCTGCCCAGCGCCATGGCGGTGATGCGCACCGACGCATCCAGATAGGGGTCGGTGCCGCGATTGATGCTGGCGACCTGGGTGCCGCCGAAATTCGCCTTGGCGACATAGGTCGCCATGGTCGCGGTCGATGATCCCGATTCCACCGTCGTCACCGACCGGCGGGCATAGCCGTCGGTGCTGGCATTGGCGATATTCTCGGAAATGGCGGCCATCGCCGTGCGATAGGCCTTGGTGCCCGACGCACCGATGATGAACAGGTCGCTCATGCGCCCTCAGCCGTGGTTGCCGTGCCGGTCGCGGCCGGGCTGTCGTCCTTCACGCGGGCACCGAACTGGTGCATCAGCAGTTCGGCGATGCCCATCGCGCCCTTGGTCGACATGGCGTCGGCGGTGCGCGCGTCGGCCATGTCCTGGAATTGCTGGGTCGCGCTCGAATCGGTGATGCCCTCGGCCAGGCTGGCCGATCGCATCGCGCCGATCATCTGGCGCAGGAATACCGCTTCGAACTGCTGCGCCGCCTTCTGCAGCGCAGCCTTGGTCTCGAAGGGGTTGGACGTGCCGCTCGCCGCGGTTGCGTTCGATACCTGCATCACAACACCACCAGTTCCGCTTTCATCGCGCCCGCCTGTTTCAGCGCCTCAAGGATCGCGACCATGTCCGCCGGGGAGGCCCCGATGGCGTTGACCGCCTTGACTATATCGGCCAGCGACGCCCCACCTTTAAAATTGACCATCGGTTTTTTCTGTTCGTCGATGCTGATGTTCGACGATTGCTCGACGGCGGTCTGGCCCTGGCTGAAGGGCGCGGGCTGAACCACGCGCGGGCTTTCATTGACGCTGACGGTCAATTTGCCATGGGCGACGGCGGCCGGATGGATCTTCACCGCGCCGTTGATGACGACGGTGCCGGTGCGCGCGTTGACGATCACGCGGGCAGGGGCATCGGCGGGCGTGATCTCGATATTCTCGATCATGCCCATCATCAGGATGCGTTCCTCGGCACCTGGCGTCGCGTCGATCGCGACCGACACGGCATCCATGGCACGGGCGCGGCGATCACCGAAGGTCTTGTTGATGCCGTCGGCCACGCGCAACGCGGTGGTCAGGTCGGCTTCGGACAGGTTGAAGGTCAGGGTCGGCGCGGTGTCGAAGCCGGTGGCAACCGCACGCTCGACCGTCGCACCCTCGGGGATGCGGCCAGCCGACGGGATGTTCACCGACACCTGGCTGCCATCGGCACCGGACACGCCCAGGCCGCCAACGGCCAGATTGCCCTGCGCCATCGCATAGATTTCGTTATCGGCGCCGCGCAGCGGCGTCATGATCAGCGTGCCGCCACGCAGCGACTTGGCCTTGCCCATCGCCGACACGGTGACGTCCAGCCGCTGGCCGGGCTTGGAAAAGGCGGGCAGGTCGGCCGTCACCAGCACGGCGGCGGCGTTCTTGAGCGCCGGGTTGACGCCGGCGGGCAGGGTCAGGCCAAAGCGCGAGACCACGCCCTTCATGCCCTGCACCGTATATTCGATGCTGTCGTCGCCGGTGCCAGCCAGGCCCACGACGATGCCATAGCCGGTCAGCTGGTTGGGACGGACGCCCTGGAAGGTGCCCAGATCCTTGACGCGTTCGGCATGGGCCGGCGCGGCGATCAGCGCCAGCAGCGGCAGGAGGAAGCGGAACAGGCGTGTCATGGCGGTCCGGGTCTCCATCAGAAGGGGCTGATCATCGAGAAGAAGCGCTGCAGCCAGCCCTGGCGGCTGGCGCGGGCGATCTCGCCCTTGCCGGTATAGATGATCTTGGCGTCGGCCACGCGGGTCGACAGGATGCGGTTGTCCGGGCCGATATCGGCCTGGCGGACGAGGCCGCTGATCTGGATGAACTCGTCGCCGCGATTGAGCGTCAGCGCCTTCTCGCCCTTCACCAACATGGTGCCGTTGGGATAGGCGGCCGCGACCGTCACGGTGATCTCGCCGTTCAGCGCGTTCGACTGAGTCGCCGCGCCCTTGCCGGTGAAGGTATTGTTGCCGCCCATCGCGATGTCGCTGGACGAGAAGAGCTTGGACAGCGGACCGGTGGTCGGCGGGTTGAGGCCGATCGAGCCGCTGCGGTTGGTGTCCGCGCTGTTGCTCTTGGTTGCCTGGGTCCGTTCGACCAGCACGATGGTGATGATGTCGCCGACATTGCCGGCGCGCGCGCCGCTGGTCAGCGGCGTGTAGCCGGTCGAGACCTGGAAGATCGAGCCATTGGCCTGCGGGGCCTGCGGCTGGGCGATGACGGTCGGCGCATAATATTCGCGCTCGACCTCGCGCTTCTTCTTTGCAGCGAAGGCGGGCGACGCGGCCATGGAGACCATGGCGAGGGCGACGAGCGAAGTGGAGAGCGCGCGCATCAGTCAGCTCACATATTCTGGTTGGCGTACTGGAGCATTTCGTCCGTCGCCTTGATCATCTTGGAATTGACCTCATAGGCGCGCTGGGTCTCGATCATGTCGACCAGTTCCTCGACGATGTTGACGTTCGAGGTTTCCAGATTGCCCGAGCGGATGAGGCCGCGGCCTTCCAGGCCAGCAGTGCCGACCTGCGGCGTGCCGCTGGCGGCGGTTTCGACCAGCAGGTTGCCGCCGATCGACTGAAGCCCTGCCGGGTTCATGAAGCTCGCCAGTTCGATCTGGCCCAGCTGGGTCGGTTCGCTTTCCCCCTGCAGCGTCGCCGACACGGTGCCGTCATTGCCGACGGTGACCGACGTCGCGCCCTGCGGCACGGTGATCTGCGGGATCAGTGGCAGGCCGTCGCTGGTGACGACGGTGCCTTCGGCGGTGACGCTGAAATTGCCGGCACGGGTATAGGCGGTCGAACCGTCGGCCTGCTGCACCTGGAAATAGCCCGATCCCTCGATCGCCATGTCCAGCGCATTGCCGGTTTCCTGCAACGTGCCCTGCGTGTTGATCTTGCTGGTGCCCTGCAACGAGACGCCCGAACCCAGATTGAGGCCGGTGGCGAACTTGTTCTGGCTGTCGCTGTTGGCGCCGGCGGCGACGATCTGCTGATAGGCCAGCGTCTCGAAGTCGGCCCGGTCCTTCTTGAAGCCGGTCGTGTTGACGTTCGCCAGGTTGTTGGCGATCACGCGCATCTTCGTGTTCTGCGCGTCAAGGCCGGTGCGGGCGACATGAAGGGCGGCGTTGGTCATCGTTCAATCTCCATGCGGCTCCCCGAAGGGATGCTCATGCGTCGTTCACAGCAAGATGCGTGCCAAAATTAACCATCCAGTTTCATGAGTGATGCGCCGCCGTCGTCCATCTGCTTGGCGGTGTCGATCATCTTGATCTGGGTTTCCCAGGCGCGGCTGGCTTCGATCATCTGGACCAGCGCGGCGGTGGCGTTGACGTTCGATCCTTCCAGCGATCCCGATGTGACGGTCGCGATCGGATCTTCGGGCAGGGCGCCGCCATTCACTTCGCGGAACAGCCCGTCGGTGCCCTTGGCGATGCTGGAGCCGGCGGCATTGACCAGCTTCAGCTTGTCGACCTGCTGCGGATTGGCCGGATCGCCGCCCTGGGGCACGCCCCAGATGCTGCCATCCTGGGCGATCGACACGCTGTCCATCTGGGGCAGGGTGATCGGGCCGCCCTGGCCCAGCACGGCCAGGCCGTCGCCGGTGGTCAGCAGGCCGCTGTCATTGACCTTCAGGTCGCCACGGCGCGTATAGGCTTCCTGTCCGTCCGGGGCCTGAACGGCGAGCAGTGCGTCGCCGTTCATTGCCACGTCCAGCGGATTGCCGGTTTCGGTGACCGCCCCCTGCGCCATGTCGGCGGCGATCACCTGTTCGGAGGCCTGGGCTCGGGTATCGAAGGTGTCGCCCTTGATCCAGCGCGTCTCGGCATTGGCGATTTCGGCACGAAAGCCGACCGTGTTGGCGTTCGCGAGATTGTTCGCGATCGACGCCTGGCGGGCCATCGCACCGCGCATCGCGGTCAGTGCCGTGTTGACGAGCCGGTCCATGGGCTACCCCTTCTACCCTAAGCCTTAGCTACGGATGTTGACGATGGTGGTGGTCAGCGTGTTGGCCGCCTCGATCGCCTTCGAGTTCGCCTGGAAGTTGCGCTGGGCCGCGATCAGCTGGACCAGTTCGTCGGTGATGTCGACGTTGGAACGTTCCAGCGAGCCCGAGTTGACGGCGCCGAACATGCCCTGGTTGGGCGTACCGATAATCGCGTTGCCGCTTTCCACGGTCGAGGTCCAGTGCGCGTCGCCCTGCTGGCGCAGGCCTTCCAGGCTGTTGAACGACGCCATGGCGACCTGGCCCAGATAGACGGTCGAACCGTCGGCATAGATGGCCGACACCAGGCCGTCCTTGCCCACGCCCACGCTGGTCAGCTGCGCGCCATCGGCTTCGCCCTTATAGGTGGTCGGGATCTGCAGGTCGGTCAGGTCGTTGGGCGTCGTCGAATTGGTCGGCGGCGTCGTGATCTCGCCGGTGTCGGGATCGACCGCGAATACCTGGATGCGCGACCCGGTGGTGTCGACGGCATAGCGGTCATTGTCGACCGAGAAGGCACCGTTGCGGGTATAGCTGATCGTGCCGTCTTCGCCCTTCACGGTGAAGAAGCCTTCGCCCGAGATCGCCATATCCAGCGTCTTGTCGGTGGTTTCGATCGTGCCCTGGGTGAACTGCTGGGTGATGCCCTGCACACGCACGCCCTGGCCGGCGACCTGGTGGGTGGTCTGCATCGGCGCAGCGGCGAAGATGTCGCCGAACTGGGCCTTGCTCTTCTTGAAGGCGGTCGAGTTCACGTTGGCGACATTGTTCGAGACGGCGGACAGGTCGGCCTGTGCGCCCTTGAGGCCGGAAAGCGAAACATAGAAGGACATGGCGTAGCTCCTTGGGTGAAAAGGATGGGTGAAATTACATCAGGCTGATCGCGTCGGTCGGGGCGAAGCTGCCGAGCGCCGTGATCAGTTTGGAGGAGGAACCGTCAGCGGGTGACTGGACGGCGGCGATGGTGGCCCAGGTCGCGACCTGGCTGGTGGTGCCGCCATTGACCTTGACCTGCAGGGCGGAGGAGGAAACGGTTTCGCCCGCATCATCCTTGCCGTCCCAGTAGAAGGCGACTTCGCCGGCGCTTTGCGCGCCCAGGTCGATCGACTTGACGACATTGCCGTCTCCATCGACCAGGTCGACGCTGACGGCATCGCTCGAGCCGCTCAGCGTAATCTGGCCGGCATAATAGCCGCTGGAATCGGGCACTGCGACATTGCTCTGGACCAGCATCGACTTGCCGATCCAGCTGGCTGCATCGCCAAGCCGCGTGCCACTCAGTTCCGAAGCCAGTGACTTGAGCGACTGGTTCATTTCGGCGATGCCGGTCGACTGGGTGATGGTCGCCATCTGCGACACCATCTCGGTATTGTCGACCGGTTCGAACGGATCCTGATACTGCATCTGCGCGGTCAGCAACGTCAGGAAGCTCGACTGATCCATGGTTGCGCTGCCCGTGCCGACATTGGCATTCGGGTTGTAGACCGAAAGGCCTGCGCTATCGGTGACGGTAGACGTCGTCGTCATTTGCCGATCCTTATGGTTTCGAGCATCAGGGATTTGGCGGTGTTGAGCACCTGCACATTATTCTGGTACATGCGGGCGGTCTCGATCATGTCGACCATCTCCGCATTGCTATCGACCGCAGATTCCCAGACATCGCCATTGGCATCCGCCAGCGGATGATTGGGGTCGTGGCGCTTGGTCGGTTCCGCATTGGTGGTCACGACATTGGCGACCTTGACCGTCGACACGCCGGGGCTGTCGGTAACCGACTGGAAAACCGGCTTGATCGCGCGATAGGCTTCGGCGGCGCTGCCGGTGACATTGCCGGCATTGGCCATGTTCGATGCGGTGGCGTTCAGACGCACCAGCTGCGCGCTCATGGCGCGGCCGGCGATGTCGAACACATTCATGGGGCCTGAACCGCTCATGCTCATTCTCCCTTCAGCGCGCGGTTGATGGTGTTGATGCGGCCCTCCAGGAAGGAGAGGGTGGTGCGATATTTCACCGCATTTTCCGCAAACAGGGTCTGTTCGGTGCTCAGTTCGACGGTGTTGCCGTCAAGGCTGGGCTGCAACGGCACACGATAGCCCATGGCATCGTCCACTGCCTGGCCGACATCGGCCGGGCCGCGGTCGCTCTGGGCGGTCGCTTCCTTGAGCGCGGCATCGAAATCGATGTCGCGCGCCTTGTAGTTGGGGGTCGAAGCGTTCGCGATGTTCGACGCGAGCAGGGACAGGCGCTGCGAGCGAAGCGCCAGCGCCTTTCCGTGGATCCCGAACAAACCGTCTTCCAGCGACATTTCCCGTCAGTCCCTTTTTGCCCTTTCGGGCCTAAAGCTTTCGATCGTCCCGCCGTTCTCCTGCCTGATGGCGTTCGATGCGAGCGATCCAGCCGGATATACGCAAGGACCGTGCCAATTTGCGTGGGTGACGCAGGATGGCGCGGCAAACTGCGGGAAATTCGGGCTTTCGCGGCATCGGGCGGCAAGGGCGGCAAAAATTTGCCGGGTGGCGGCAATCTTTTGCCGCCCGGTCAGCATGGCGGAACGGAAGGTGGCATGATCGGGATTTTGGCGCATCTGTTCGATCCGCTCACGCTCGCCGCGATGCTGGGTGGCGTCGCGGTCGTGGCGCTGGCGCAAAATGGCGTCCAGGCGGTCGGTCGGGCCTGCGTGGCGTTGCGGCCTTTGCTGCGCGCCGATCCGCTGCGCGACCGGGATGCGGCGCGCACGGCCCTGCTCCAGATCGACCAGGTGGCCCAGTTGCGCGGCCTGATGTGCATCGACCGGGTGAAGAGCGACAGCGGCTTCATGGTCGATGCCGCGCGTCGCCTTGCCAATTGCGATCGCGTCGAACAATTCGAAACCTGGGCGTCGCAGGCGCTGGCCGATCGCGCCCAGCGCCACGCCAGCGTGCGCAATGTCTGGCTGTCGGTCGCCGATGCGGCCCCGGCGCTGGGCATGGCCGGCACGATCATCGGGCTGGTCGGCATGTTCGCGGCGATGGATGATCCGTCCGCGCTTGGTCCTTCCATGGCGCTTGCGCTGCTCACAACCCTTTATGGCGTGGTCATCGCCAATCTGCTCGCCGCGCCGGTTGCGGCGCGCCTGGCGACCCTGTCCGAACAGGAGCTCGCCTGGCAGCAGGAGGCGGTGGCGCGCATGCTGGCGATTGCGCGGCGCGAAAATGCGCCGCTGCGCCGCGCATCGATCCGCGAAGTCGCATGACCGCGCCTGCAATCCCATCGGCAGCAACGGCGGCCCGGCGCAATCGCTGGGCCGTCAGCTTTGCCGATCTGCTGATGCTGTTGCTCGGCTTCTTCGTGCTGCTCCAGGCGACCGGCAGCCAGCGCCGCGATGCGATGCTGGCCGAGGTCAGTCGCCAATTTGGCGGCCGTCCCGCCCGCACCGCGATCGAACTGCGCGCGGCAGAGCTGTTTGCGCCGGGCGAAGCGATGCTGACGCCGCAGGGGCAGATACGCCTGCGCGCGGCGGTGCGGCCCTATATGCAGGATGATCGCATCATCGAACTGCGCAGCCAGGGGCAGGACCGGGCGCGACAGCGTTTCGACGATTGGGATCTGGCGGCAGCGCGGCTTGGCGCCGTGGCGCGCGCGCTCAAGGCGCAGGGCATAGGGGGCGATCGCCTGCTCATCCGCGGCCTGGATCAGGCGGACAGCGCCGACGGGCAGGGGCAGGTGATCCGCATCGCGCCGGGCGAGACCGTGAAGCCCTGAGCCTCAACTGGCACGTTTGTTGCTTTTAACCATGGCGAAAGTCCGCATTTTCGGAGAAGCGCCGTGACCAGACCCGTTCAGTTCCTCGCCATCGCCCTGGCCTGCGCCGCTGCGCAGCCCGCGCTGGCGCAGCAGAAGTTCGAGAATCTGGATCGCATCGACAGCCTGGTCGCGATGACCGTCGGCGCGAATATGGGCGAACCCGGTGGTCCGCTGGCGCCGGTCGATCGTCGCCTCCGCCTCGCAGCCTGCCCGACCACGCCCAGCGTCGAGGGGCCGATCTTTGGTGCCGCCATGGTCAAGTGCGATGCACTAGGCTGGCGTATCCGCGTGCCGCTGGTCGCGGGCGCCGCCGCAGCTGCCTCCGGCCCGGTCGGTCGCTATGCCCCGGCCGCGCGGCCGGTCGTCAAGGAATCGGTCGTCAAACGCGGCGATCCGGTTCAGCTCATGGCCGGCAATGCCAGTTTCAGCGTCTCGCGCATGATGATCGCCGATGAAGATGGCGCAATTGGCGAGACGATTCGCGTGCGCGAAGACAAGAAGTCATCGCCTGTACTTGCCCAGATCGTGGACATGGGCGTAGTGCGCATTCCGGGATTTAATAATTTTTGAACTTGTCCGTTATAGCGTTCAAGGGACGAGTGAAGGAATGAACCAATGATCAACTCAGTCGGCCAGAGCATCAGTTCGGCAATCGAGGCAAACCGCTTGCGCGAAGGGGGCAAGACCCGCGCCGCATCGGCAACCGGATCGACCGGCACCACCGCGTCGGCATCGACGTCGGCCAGCCCGGCGGCGCGCATGGCGGCCGAAGGCGCGCCTGTCGACATGGACCGCATCGCCGCCATCAAGGCTGCGATCGCTTCGGGCAATTACCCCGTCAACCCGTCGGTGATCGCCGACCGGATGATGGCGCTCGATCTTCCCGCCTAAACAGGACATTCCTTCATGCCCCTCGGCCTTGCTGCACTGGATGGTCTCTTCGCCGCATTTGACGACCTGCGCGCTGCGCTGGACGGCAATGATGCGGCCGCGATCGAAGCTGCCAGCACCAAGGTCAGCATGGCGGCGGCGGCCGCCCGTGCGATCGGCGCCTGGCGTTCCGAACCCGATGTGGTCGAACGGCTCAACCGGCTCCTGCCGCTGATCGAAGCGGCGCGCGTGCGCACCAATGTGCTGGCGGACTATACCAGCCAGCGACTCGCGATCCTGACCTCCAACGGCGCTCGCAATGCGCCGCTCACCTATGGTCGGCGCTGACAAAAATAAATTTTGCTTTCGGGCTAAAGCGGCGCCAATCGGCGCCGTTTTTCGTTTTACGCAGAATCTTGTTTAACCGCGTTAACCAAATCTTGGCACAAGCATTGCTCTAATAGCCCACGGTACCAAATGGGGATTGTGGGTCAGTGTCGGCACTTGCAGACATTTCAGCAACGGGAGCTTCGGCCGGTAATCGCGTCACCAACGCGATTGCGATGGCGAGCCGTCGTACCGGCGTGGACTTCTCCTACCTGCTTGGTCAGGCCAAGATCGAATCCAGCCTGAACCCCAGCGCCCGTGCCGCCACCTCTTCCGCCACCGGCCTCTATCAGTTCGTCGACCAGAGCTGGCTCGCCGTCGTCGACAAGCATGGCGCCGAATATGGGCTGGGCTGGGCGGCTGACGCGATCAGCAAGGGCAGCAATGGCCGCTATTATGTGTCGGACCCTGATCTGCGCCAGCAGATCCTAGACCTGCGCAAGCATCCCGAGACCGCCTCGGTCATGGCGGCGGAACATGCCGCCGACAACAAGGCCTATCTGGAAAGCCGCCTGGGCCGTGAGGCCGAGCCGGTCGATCTCTACCTCGCCCATTTCCTGGGCGTGGGTGGTGCCTCCAAATTCCTGTCGATGAATGATCGCGCGCCTGGTGCAACCGCCGCCTCGATCTTCCCGGCGGCGGCCCGCGCCAATCGCTCGATCTTCTATGACAAGCAGGGCAATGCCCGCAGCTTCGCCGATATTCGCGATCGCTTCGCCAGCAAGCTGCAAAAGGGTGTCGATTCGATCGGCACCGGCAACGTCCAATATGCCGACGCATCTGGCGCAACTGGGCTGCCCAGCGGCGCGAAGACCGTCGCCCCCGCCGATTATGTGCGGATCGAAACCCAGCGCCTTGCGACCCAGGCCGACGTCACCGTCCGCCCGGAACCGCAGACCGCACGTCTCGCCTATCTCATGCTCGCCACCCTCGGAAGGTAACGGCCTCTCATGACTCCCACCCAAGTCAAAGCGAAGATCTGGATGAGCGCCGCGAAGGGGGCGGTGTTGCCGTTCGCCACGCTGATGGTCGTGCTGTTCATGATGGTGCCGGTGCCGGCGGTGATGCTGGACATCGGCTTCATCACCAACATCATGATCAGCCTTGCCGTGCTGATGGTGGCGCTGAACGCCGCCAAGCCGCTCGACTTTTCCAGCTTCCCGACGGTGCTGCTGTTCGCGACCCTGCTGCGCCTGGCGCTCAACGTCGCCTCGACCCGCGTCGTGCTGGTGTCGGGGCATGAGGGATCGGACGCCGCCGGCCAGGTGATCGAAGCGTTCGGCCACTTCCTGATCGGCGGCGACTATGTCGTCGGCATCTTCGTCTTCGCGATCCTGATGATCATCAACCTGGTGGTCATCACCAAGGGCGCGGGCCGCGTGTCGGAAGTGTCGGCGCGTTTCACCCTGGACGCCCTGCCGGGCAAGCAGATGGCGATCGACGCCGATCTCAACGCTGGCCTGATGACGCCCGAGGAAGCCAAGCTGCGCCGCGCCGAAGTCGCGACCGAAGCGGATTTCTATGGTTCGATGGACGGTGCGTCCAAGTTCGTGAAGGGCGACGCGATCGCCGGCATCCTGATCCTGGCGATCAACATCATCGGCGGCATCATCCTGGGCGTGGTCAGCCATGGCCTGGCGATGGGCGATGCGGCCCAGACCTATATCCTGCTCGCCATCGGTGACGCGCTGGTTGCGCAGATCCCGGCGCTGCTGCTGTCGATCGCCGCCGCCTCGATCGTGACCCGCGTCAAGTCCGAACAGGATCTTTCGGCGCAGGTCGCCGGCCAGTTCGGCACCGGTAAGGCCTGGGTGCCAGTCGCCGCGATCCTCGGCTTCCTCGGCATCCTGCCGGGCATGCCGCACCTCATCATCCTGACGGCCGCTGCCATCGCCGGCGGTATCGCCTGGCAGCTGCGCAAGGCGGGCCAGCGCAAGGCCGCCGAACCCGAACCGGTCGCGCCGCCGCCCAACCCAGCCATCATCGAATGGAACGACGTGTCCGATGGCGCGATCCTGGGTCTGGAGATCGGCTATGGCCTCATCGGCCTGGTTGATGAGCGCAAGGGCGCGCCGCTGATGGCCCGCATCACCGGCATTCGTCGCCAGTTGTCGAAGGAACTGGGCTTTGTCGTGCCGATGGTCCGCGTGAAGGACAATCTGGCGCTCGAACCCAATCAGTATCGCATCACCATCGCCGGCGTCGTCGTGGGCGAGGATGATATCTGGCCCGACGATCTGCTGGCGCTGGACAGCGGCATGCTGGAAGGCACGGTCGCTGGTCGCCCGGCCAAGGATCCGACCTTCGGCCTCGACGCCGTCTGGATTTCGCCGGCCAAGCGCAGCGAGGCGGTGGTCGCCGGCTACACCGTGGTCGATCCGCCGACGGTGGTCGCCACCCATCTCAACCAGCTGATCGCGATGAACGCGGCCGAGATGTTCGGTCTGGACGAAGCCCGCAAGCTGCTCGACAATCTCAAGGATGTCGCGCCGCAGCTGGTCGATGGCCTGACCCCCGGCACGCTCAGCCTGACGCAGATTTCCGCGCTGTGCCGCGCGCTGCTGTCGGAAGGGATCGCGCTCAAGGACTTCCGCCGTATCTGCGAGGCGATGGTCGACGCGGCCCGCCCGGACATGGACCACGAACAGCTTGTCGAAGCGGTGCGCCAGCGCATCGGCGCGCTCATCATCCAGGGCCTCGTCCCGGTGAAGATGCCGCTGCCGGTCATCACCCTCGACGGCGATCTGGAAGCGATGCTGGCGCAGGCGATGCGTGTCGCCGGCGACGCCAAGCATCCGATCGAGCCGAGCCTGGGCAACCGCATCGTCGAATCGGTCGTGCATGCCGCCCGGCCGATGCTGGGCCAGGCGCGCAATTTCGCCATCGTCACCTCGCCGGTCGCGCGCCGCGCGCTCGCCCGGCTGTTCAAACCCCATCTGCCCGAGACCCCGGTGCTGTCCTTCCTGGAAATCCCGGACGGCAAGGGTGTCGAGGTTGTCGCCGTCGTCGGTGGCGAGCAGCGTCCCACGCCCCGGCACGATCCGCTGCCGCGTGAACGCGTCGCCTGAGGAGACTGACCAATGTATATGAATAAGGTCGCTGCAGGCTCGGATGTCCTTACCTATGGACGGGCAGGGCTTGCCAATTCCCCCGAACAGCTGGCGCGCCGCTACATGCCGCTGGTGCGCAAGATCGCCTGGCATGTCCATGGCCGCGTCTCCAGCGCGATCGAGGTGGAGGATCTGCTGCAGATCGGCATGGTTGCGCTGGTGGAGTCTGCCAACAGCTTCGAGGATCGAGGCCTGGGCTTTGCCTCCTATGCGCAGCTGCGCGTGCGCGGCGCGATGATCGATCATCTGCGGCGCCATTCGACCCTGTGCCGCTCTGCCATGGCGACCCGCAAGAAGCTGGCCGCCACCCGTGCGAAGCTGGAACAGAAATTGGGCCGGGCGCCGCTGGAAGCGGAAATGGCCGCTGAACTGGGCATGGATGCCGCCGACTATCGCGAGGCGGCCGATGGCGCCGAGATGGTCCAGCACACCAGCATGGATGAGGTCTATTCCGACCAGTCCATGTGGTTCGCCGATGTCGAGGATCGTGCCGACGACATCATGGAGCGCGAATCGCTCAAGGGCGCGCTCGCCAAATGCATCGGCGAACTGCCCGAGCGCGAGGCGCTGGTGCTGCAACTCTATTTCGTCGAGGAACTCAATCTGGAGGAAATCGGCCAGACGCTGGACATTGGTGCCGCGCGCGTGTGCCAGATCAAGAAGTCGGCGCTCGACAAGCTGCGCGGCAAGCTCAGCGACTGGAACTGACCGGCCCGCGCGCCCGTCAACCGTCGTTGGCGGGGCGCGATACCGATGCCTTGCGACCCGGAACCGGCCAGCGGAAACGCAGCGGCCGGTAATTCTGTGTCCGCCACCACGGTTCGGGCACCTGGAACAGACCGCTATTTTCCGCCCGCTGGCCCAGATCCTTGCGCGCGGTCAGCGCGGCCAGGATGGGCGCGGCGAACAGGCCGGCCAGCACCGGGCTCATCCAGCCGATCGCATTGGCGCGCACCGCCAGCACCGTAAGGCCGACGCCCAACAAGATATGCCATTTAAACAGCCAGATCGCGCCCAGGATCGCCATGCCGTCGCGATCGCGGGTCTGGCCGTTCCAGCTCGCCTTGCGGCCCATCAGGATGGAAAACAGGTTGATCGTCTGGGTCAGCATCGCGACCGGCGCCATCAGGATCGACAGGAGGATGTCGGCGATCACACCGCGCGTCATCCGCACCGCGCCGCCAAAGCCGATCCGCCGCGACGGGTCGGCCATGGCCCAGCCGATCGCCAATATCTTGGGACCGAACAGCAGCACCGCAGTTACCGTCAGCAGCGTGCTGGACGGCAGCACGGCGGCCGGCGGCCAGACGCCGGTGGCGACGCCGCCCAGAACCACCAGCATCATCGCCAGCCATAGCGGCGAGGTGCAATAGGCCGAGGCGCCGACGAACAGCTGGAACCGGCTGACCGGGTGCAACCCCTTGATCTTCGCCAGCAGCGGGACATGCTGGATATTGCCCTGGCACCAGCGACGATCGCGGGTGAACAGGTCGGGCATGGCCGGCGGAAATTCCTCGAAACTGTCGTCGGCGGTGACCATGTGGACGTCCCAGCCGCGCCGCCGCAGCAGCGCTGCTTCCAGCATGTCATGGCTCAATATATGGCCGCCAAAGGGCGCCCGGCCCGGCAGTTCGGGCAGGCCGCAGCTTTCGGCGAAGGCGCGCACCCGGACGATCGCATTATGGCCCCAGAACATGCCTTCGGACCCGGCCCACCAAATCATGCCGGCGGCCGAGATCGGCCCGAACAGGCGGCTGGCAAATTGCTGCCAGCGGGCGAACAGCGTGGCCGCGCCCATCACCGTCGGGACGGTCTGAATGAGGCCCAGATGCGGGTGGCGTTCCATGTCGACCGACAGGCGTGCCATGGTCTGGCCGCTCATCACGCTGTCGGCATCCAGCACGATCATATGGTCATATGCGCCGCCGAAACGGGTCACCCACTCCTCGATATTGCCCGGCTTGCGACCGATATTGCGGGCGCGGCGGCGATAATGGACCGGGCGCGAAAAGGCCTTGCGCATTTCCAGATAGGCCTTGCGCTCGGTCTCGCCATTTTCCGGGTTGGAATCCGACAGGATGAAGAATTCGAAGCGCTCGCCGCCCATCACCTGCGACAGCGATCGTTCCATGATCGACAGGCGGCCGAGCACGCCCAGGAAATCCTCGTTGCAGACCGGCAGCAGGATGGCGGTGCGCGCCTTGAGCGGCGTGCGATCGCGCGGGATATAGGGGCGCACACCCTTGCCCTTGCCGACCGTCAGCAGCAGGAAGCCGATCGCGGCGGTGGCAAAGCCGAAGGCGATCCAGGCGAAGAGCGGGATGAACAGGGCAAGATAGACGCCTTCCCAGAAGGAAATACCGTCCAGGCCGATCGACCGGCGCATCTCGTGCGCGGCAAGCGCGGCGGGCAGCAGTGCCAGCAGCACGACCAGCAGCCGGCGGGCCCACAGGTCGATGTTCAGGGGGCGATGGATCCGACCCGGCGCGGTCGCGAAATCCTGCACCGGCATGGCAAGCGGCGCCTCTGCCGGCACGCTTTCGAACGCCCGGACAAGCGCTTGCGACCCCGTGGCCCCATCGGCCACGTTCGTGCCTCCTGTCGATGTCATGTCAGACCCATTCCTGGTTAACCCGAGCGCTAGAACCTTTCGCTACCCGCGTGGTTCCCTTCATGCGCCTATCGGATAATGCACATATTCACTGAACGCGCGATTGCCAGAGCGAAGTTGGACCCGGATATCCGCCGCCCTGTCGCCCGATTTGCGGATGTCGATCGCCACGCGATACAATCCCGCCTGGCCCAGCACCGGATATCCGCCCTTCTTGACGATGGTGCCGTTGCCGATATCGGTCCACAGGTCAGGCTTCGCGTCGGCGGGCAGGCCGGCAAAGTCGATCACCAGTCGTTCGACCCCGGCTTCGTCACCACGGCCGCGCCATACCGCCTGCACGATCGCCAGATTGCTGCCGGCGGGTGCCCGGTCCGCCGTCCAATCGAGGCGATAGGCGGCATCGATCCGGCTGCCGGGACGCGCGGCCTTGGCCGGCGTCCAATAGGCGCAGACATTGTCGGTATATTCGCTGTCGGTCGGGAAGGTGTAGAGCCGCACCTGTCCTGCACCGAGCGGCGCAGACGGCGTCGCCCATAGCGAGGGGCGGCGGTCATAATAGACGCCGTCATCCTGATAATGGTCGAAATTGCGGTCGCGCTGCAACAGGCCAAAGCCCTTGGGGCTGGTTTCGGCAAAGCCATCGACGCGCGGGACGGACGGGTTCACCAGCGGCCGGGCCTGCGCGCTGCCATCGGCGCTGGCGATGGAGAGCAGGTCGGAATCATGGATTTCCGGGCGCCAGTCGGTGCCCTTGGTCCGGTGCGCCTCGTCGTACCAGAACATGCTGGTCATCGCCATCAGCCCCAGTTCGGGGATCGGCCGGCGCGGGAAGAGGGCAGCGGTCACGTCCTGTGTCACCCCCTTGGCGCCAAGCCGGTTGACGAAGCGGAAGGCGCCGGTGATCGATGCCCCGTCCAGCAGGGCATAGACGGTGACGCTGCTGTCGCCGGTCCGCTCCAGCCAGAAATGGGTGAAGCGGGGAAATTCCTCCTTGCCCGGAATGCTGGTGTTGATCGCGATCGCGCGGGCGGACAGGCCGAACTGCTTGGTCGGGCCGGGCGCGCGGAAATAGCTGGCACCCAGGAAGGACAGCCAGTCGCCATCGCGCCTGGCATTCATGATGCGGAAACCGGCATAGCCAGCGTCCGGGCCAAGATCCGCGACGGCATTGCCGTCGGGCGTTTCGAACATGGCGGGATCATAACGCAGCGGCGTCGCCACGCCCTTGTCCACCAACGCGATCTGCACCGGCTGCTGGGCCGTGCCGCTCAGCGGGAACAGGCGGACGCCGGTGTCGCCGGGCAGGTCGCCCCAGATCGTCTTCTCGTCGCGGAACCGGGCCTGGTGCATCTGGTCATAGCCGACCTTGGCGGCGACCGGATTGGGCGGGGTTTCGGCAAAGGGCGTGCGCGCCAGCTTCTGCGCCATGGCGATGATGCCATCCCACGAGAAACGGTCGTTTCGGGCTTGGGAGAGGGCGGGGCGAGGGAGCAGCAGCGCTGCGCCCGAAGCAGCGATCAAGGCGCGCCGGTCGATCATGGTCATGCGTCCATCATGGGTGCTGATCGCGCCATTGCAAGATGGGCCTGTAATCAAACGCGATGAAGCCCCCGTCCGGGGGGACGGAGGCTTCGAATTTGGCCGTTTGATCGAAGGTGTTACCCCCGGCACGGTGGGGACTGTTGATGTGCCGGGGGTGACATGGCGGGTTGCCGGTGACCAATACCTCAACCCGTCATTTTCGGTGTCCGATCCGGATTACTGGATCAGCTTCATGACGTTCTGCTGGCTCTGGTTGGCCTGAGCCAGCATCGCGGTCGATGCCTGGCTCAGGATCTGGGCCTTGGCGAGCGCGGTGGTTTCGGTCGAGAAATCGGCGTCTTCGATGCGGCTCTTGGCGTCGGTCAGGTTGGTGACGTTCGCGGTCAGCGTGTTGACGGTCGATTCCAGGCGGTTCTGCACCGCACCGAGATTGGCGCGCGAGGTGTCGATCGCCTTCAGGGCGTCGTCATACAGATCCAGAGCGGCGCCGACATCGAAGGTGCCGGCCGTGACATCGAGGGCAGCGGTGGTCGCACCGCCGGTCACCACTGCGGCGACATCGGTGTCGTCTTCGACATTGCCCAGGTCGATTTCGATCGCGTCGCTGGAGTTGGCACCAGCCTGGATGTTGATCTTGCCGTCAGTGTTGGGGCCGGCCGAACCGTCGAACAGCTTGATGCCGTTGAAGCTGGTGTCCGACAGAACCTTGCCGATCTGGGTGGCGAGCTGGTCGATTTCCGACTTGATGTTGCCCTTGGCGGTGTCGTCGTTGGTGTCGTTGCCGGCCTGGACGGTCAGTTCACGCATGCGCTGCAGCATGTTGGTGACTTCGCCCAGTGCGCCTTCTGCGGTCTGCGCCAGGCTGATGCCGTCATTGGCGTTGCGGATGCCCTGGGTCATGCCCTTGATCTGCGAGGTCATCGACGAAGCGATGGCCAGGCCAGCGGCGTCGTCCTTGGCCGAGTTGATGCGCTTGCCGGTCGACAGGCGCTCCATGGCGGTGGACAGAGCCTTGCTGGAGGCGGCCGAAGCATTGGTGGCCCGCAGCGCCGACGAGTTGGTTCCGATAACAGTCATGATATTCCCTTTCCGTTCATCAGGTCGCTGTCGTCTGACGCTTGCGGCCTCGAAAGGGGATAACGGCGGGCCGCGAAAAGCTTTTAGGGGATGATGCGATTTTTCTGGAAAAAGACGGAAAAACAGCCCTCTACGCGTGCGCGTATATATAGAGTGCGATTTTTCTGCCGGCGGAGCGGAAAAAAATTGCCGGTCACCGGCAAGTTAATGGCCGCGTTAACCATCTAATAACCACGCTGGCGTAAATTTAAGTCATCGAAGGGGGTAGGGGCGTGCGGGGGCACAAACCTGCCAAGACACTGGGGACAGTTCATGTCATCGCTTGACGTGAGCCGTGGGGTCTGCGCGCTCGTTCCGGGCTTGCAGCACTGGCTCGAAAATGCCTTGTACACGGTGCGGATCGTGGATGCGCAGAGCCCGCGTGAGCGGGATAGCCGCCGCGTCCTTCTCGCGACCGAGATCGGCCATGCCACCCATCGCGATATCCTCATCAACCTGGTCGATGGCAAGCCGTCGCTGGTGCCGGCGGCCAATGGCCTGCCCGCACGCGTCGCCTTTGGCCTCGAAGACATGGGCTTTGCCTTCGCGCTGATCGCCGAACTGGCCCGCCCGGCTTCGGTCCCGGCGGTTGGCGATGCCGCCAGTGCCCGCCTGATGACGCTCGCCGGCCGCGTGGCCCGCAGCGATGCCACCGTCCTGATCCAGGGCGATACCGGCACCGGCAAGGAAGGCATGGCGCGCTTCCTTCATACCCAGTCCGGCCGCGTCACCCATGACTTCATCGCCGTCAACTGCGCCGCGCTGCCCGAAACCATGATGGAAGCCATGCTGTTCGGCCACAAGAAGGGCAGCTTCACCGGCGCATCCAATGCCTCGGACGGCCTGTTCCTGGCCGCGGACGGCGGCACTCTGTTCCTCGACGAAATCGCCGAGCTGCCCCTCGCGCTCCAGGCCAAGCTGCTGCGTGCCCTCCAGGAAGGCGAAGTGCTGCCGGTCGGCGCCACCCATCCGGTGCCGGTCAATGTCCGCATCGTCGCCGCCTGCAACCGCAACCTGGCCGACGAAGTCGCTGCCGGTCGCTTCCGCGAAGACCTTTACTGGCGCCTCAATGTCATGGCGCTGGAACTGCGCCCGCTGGCCGAACGTCCCGGCGACATCGCCGCGATCGCCGCCGCCATGCTGCTGCGCCACCAGGATGCCGGCAAGGACGGCTTTGTCTGGCCAACCGCCGCCGCGCTCGACAAGCTGGCCGCTCATCGCTGGCAGGGCAATGCCCGCGAGCTGGGCAATGTGCTGCAGCGCGCGCTGGTGCTGCGCGACGGCGAGCGCATCGAGGCCGACGACCTGCATGTCGCCGGTGCGCCGCAGCCGCTGCGTATCGTTTCGGCCGCGCCGGTTGCCGCAGTCGCTGCCGCACCGGCCGAACCGATCCGCCTGCGCGACGTCGCCCATCATTCCAAGCTGGAAGCGATCCGCACCGCCCTGCGCGAGACCGATGGCCATCGCGCCGCCGCCGCCCGCAAGCTGGGCATTTCCGAACGCACGCTGCGCTATCGGCTCGCCGAGATGCGTGAGCTGGCTGCGGCTTAAGGAGGGTTAGGGCATGACCGGTATCTCTCCCACCGACAGCGTGATGGCGATGCGCAATGCCATCCTGCAGAAGAACGCCGCGCTGCGCGACGTCGCCTCGACCGGCAATGTCGGTTCGGCTGGCGGCGCGGGCGCAACGCAGGGCACCGCACCCGGCGGCTTCACCGACGCGCTCAACAATGCGCTCCAGCAGGTCAACGGCCTGCAGACCCAGGCCGGCGATGCCGCCTCGGCGTTCGAACGGGGCGAAACCACCGATATCGCTGCGGTCATGCTGGCCAAGCAGCAGGCATCGGTCAGCTTCGAGGCGACCCTCCAGGTCCGCAACAAACTCCTGTCCGCCTACAAGGACATCATGAGCATGCCGGTCTAACCCATGAGCGAGAACGCACTCACCATCGATGGCGGCTCGGCCGCTGCCCCGGCCCTCCCGGCCGTCACCGGTGCCAGCTTCGGCAATGCCAAGGGCGTGGACGCGCTCAAGGCGCGCTTCGCGGGCTTCATCAAGCAGCCGGCCGTGGCCAAGAGCCTGCCGCTGCTCGGCCTGCTCGGCACCGTTGCGGTGGCCGGCGCGGCCTGGCTGGCCCTGCGCGAACCGCCGCAGCGCGACCTGTTCCGCGGCCTGCCCGATGGCGACAAATCTGCCGTCGCCCAGGTGCTCGACCAGAATGGCATCAAGTACGACTTCGACAATGCCGGTGGCATGACCGTTGGCGAAGGCGATTATTTCAAGGCGAAGATGATGCTCGCCGCCCAGGGCCTGCCCAAGAGCGCGCCCGACGGCAACAGCATGATCGACAGCCTGCCGATGGGCGCCAGCCGCGCGGTCGAAAATGAGAAGCTGCGCGGCGCCCGCGAGACCGATCTCGCCCGCACGATCGAGGCGATCGACAGTGTCGAGAGCGCCAAGGTCCATCTTGCGGTCGAAGCGCCCAGCGTCTTCCTGCGCGAACGTACCAAGCCCTCGGCTTCCGTGATGCTGCGCCTGTCGCAGGGCCGCACGCTCACCGACGCGCAGGTCAGCGCCATCGTCCATCTCGTCGCCTCGTCGATCCCGGAACTGAACCCGGAAGATATTTCGGTCGTCGACCAGAATGGCCGCCTGCTCAGCAATAATGACGGCAATGCCGCCGACGATCGCCAGCTCGCCATCCAGACCCGGATCGAGGATCGCTATCGCCAGTCGGTGGTCGCGCTGCTGACCCCGATCCTGGGCGACGGCAAATTTTCGGCCGAAGTCCATGCCGAACTGAACTTCGCCGAACGCCAGGCGACCCGCGAAAGCTTCCCCCAGGACGAGGCGCGCCTGCGTGCCGAGCAGGGCAGCTGGTCGTCGGACGAGCGGGGCCAGAAGGCTGGCGAGGCATCGGGCATTCCCGGCGCGCTCAGCAACCAGGCGCCGGTCAACCCGACCGTGACCCAGACCAACCCGAACGGCCAGGCCGTGACGCAGGGGCAGACGGCCGAACAGCAGCAGCCGGCCACGCCGGGCCTGCCGCCGATGAAGACCGAGGAAACCTTCAACCGCAGCTTCGAGCTGGGCCGTGAAGTGTCGGTCACGAAGGATGCTGTCGGCACCGTCAAGCGCCTGTCGGTCGCCGTCGCGCTCGACACCGGCGCTGATGGCAAGCCGCGCTCGGCCCAGGAAATTGCCGCGCTGGAAGCTCTGGTGAAGGGGGCCGTCGGCTTCGACCAGGCCCGTGGCGACGTCGTTGCCCTGTCGGCGCGCAGCTTCGCCAAGGCCGAAGAGGTCAAGGCGCCCTGGTATGAGGCCGACTGGATGTCGCCGCTGATCCGCAATGTCTCGGCCCTGCTGGTCGCGCTGCTGGTGATCTTCGGCATCGGTCGCCCGCTGCTTAAGCGCCGTGCCGCCGCACAGGAAGCGAAGGTCGTGGAGACCGCCGAAGCCGGGCAGCGCCTGGGTCGCGAAATTTCGGGCGAACTGACCAAGCAGGCGACCGAAAATCCCGATCCCAGCCGTCCGGTGACGCTCGACATGATCTCGTCCACCTATGACTATGCCCAGCGCGCCGACCTGATCCGCAACTTCGTGAAGCAGGATCCCGATCGCGCCGCCCTGGTGGTCCGCGACCTTCTGAAGGAAGGGAAGAAGGAAAATGCCTGAGATCGTCCCCGGCCGTCCCGAGGCGCTCAAGGGCAGCGCCGCCGCCGCCGTCCTGTTGATGCTGTTCGATGAGGATGAAGCCGCCCAGATCCTGTCGCGCCTGGAGCCCGAAGAAGTCCGTCAGCTCGGCTATGCCATGTATGACGTGCAGGATGTCGATCCCGAGGAAGTGAACGAGGCGCTCGACCATTTCGTCACCAAGGCCAAGAAGCGCACCACCATCGGCTATGGCGCGACCCGCCATATCCGCGGCGCGATGACCAAGGCGCTGGGCGAGGAACGGGCCGAAACCATCCTGGCCCGCATCACCCCGCCGACCCGCTCCACCCAGCTGGAAATGCTGAAGTGGATGGACGCCAAGGAAATCGCCATCCTGATCGAGATGGAGCATCCGCAGATCATGGCGATCGTGCTGGCGCATCTGGAAGCGCCGGTTGCCGCCGACGTGCTGCAATTGCTGCCGACCGAATATCAGGAAGAGATCGTCTATCGCATCGCCACGCTCGGCCCGGTGTCGAACGAGGCGCTGGACGATCTGGAGCAGTTGCTGCTGCGTGGTCCGGTCAACAAGCAGGGCGCGGCGTCGCAGCGCGGCGGCACGGTCGAAGCGGCCGCGATCATGAACAATGTCCGCAAGGACAATGAACAGCGCATCATGAAGGCCGTCGCCAAGCGCGACAAGATGATCGCCCAGACCATCGAAGAGGAAATGTTCGTCTTCGATAACCTGATCGACATGGATGACAAGAATCTGGGCACGCTGATGCGCACCGTCGACAGCCAGGTGCTGGTCGTGGCGCTCAAGGGTGCGAACGACATGCTCAAGGCGAAGATCTTCAGCTGCATGTCGGCCCGCGCCGCACAGGCGATCGCCGACGAGATCGAGGAACGCGGCCCGATCCGCCTGGCCGAAGTCATCGACGCGCAGAAGCTGATCATCGCCACCGCCCGCCGCATGGCGGATGCCGGCACCATCATGCTGGGTGGCAAGGGGAACGACTTTGTCTAAGATCTGGGCCGCCGAAGCCAGCCATGACGTATCGAGCGTGCCGATGATCGGCGTTGGCCAGGTGGCCAGCAACGGCTTCCGCAGCCTTTATTCGGCGCTGCCCGGCGACGTCATCGCGGCGCCCGCCCGCGCGCCGATCCATGCCGAACCGGAAACCGATCCGATCGACGAAGCCCATATGGCGGGCTTCTCGCAGGGGTTCGAGGAAGGCTATCGCGCCGCCGGTGAGGATCAGGCGAACGAGATCGAGGCGCGCAACCGCCTGACCGCCGCGCTTGAAATGCTGGCGCCGGCACCCAGCGGCAGCCTGTCGACCATGTTGTCGGCCACGGTCGTCCGCCTGGTCGAACAGATTGTCGGCGAAGTGCAGATCGATCTCGACCGGCTGACCCAGCGCTGCGAAGCGGTCGCCGCCTTCATCGATGACAGCAGCGACAAGAGCGCGCTGCATCTGCATCCTGACGACGTAGCCCTGCTCGAAGGCGAGCAGATCGGCGTGCCGCTGGTGTCGGACAAGAGCATGCAGCGCGGCTGCGTGCGCCTCGAAACCGCCGACGGCTGGGTCGAGGATGGCCCGGACGTTCGTCTGGCGCGCCTGCGCGCCCTGATGGATGACATGGAGGGTAAGGCATGATCCGCGCCGAGCTGGCGCAGGCCGAAACCCTGTTCGAGCATCTTCAGGTCCAGAATCGCCAGCCGCGCCATGTCGGCCGTCTGGTCAGCCATGATGCCGGCATGCTGGAAGTCACCGGCTTCCGCCGTCCGATTGGTTCGGGCGCCCGCGTCCTGGCCAGCGACGGGTCGGTCTGTCGCGCCGAAGTCGTCGGCTTTCGTGGTGAGCGCACTTTGCTGGTGCCGCTCGACGCTGACGCGCCGCTGGAAAACGGCATTCGTGTCGAACCCGACAGCCAGGCCAATATGGTGCAGGTGGGCGAGGGACTGATCGGCCGCGTCATCGACGCCATGGGCCAGCCGCTCGACCGCAAGGGGCCGATCATCGCCGGCGGCGTCTGGCCGCTCAACGGGGTGAAGGGCAATGTCCTCGATCGCGGCCGCGTGACCGAGCCGTTCGACCTTGGCGTGCGCGCCGTCAACGCGCTGCTGACCGCCGGGCGCGGTCAGCGCATCGCCATCATCGCCGGCTCGGGTGTCGGCAAGTCGGTGCTGATGGGCCAGATGATCGCCGGCGCGGAAGCCGATATCGTCGTCACCGGCCTGATCGGCGAGCGTGGTCGCGAGGTCAGCGACTTCCTCGAAACCAAGCTCAAGCATGCGATGCACAAGAGCATCGTGGTTGCCGTGCCGGCCGATCATCCGCCGGTGCTGCGCCTGCGCGCCGCCGCGCGCGCCACCGCCATCGCCGAATATTTCCGCGCTCGCGGCAAGAAGGTGCTGCTGCTGATCGACAGCCTCACGCGCTGCGCCCATGCCCAGCGCGAGATCGGCCTGGCGCTCGGCGAACCGCCGGCGATGAAGGGCTATCCGCCTTCGGCGCTGGCGCTGATCCCGCGCCTGGTCGAACGGGCCGGCGTCGACGCCCGCACTGGCGGCTCGATCACTGCGCTCTACACCGTTCTCGCTGATGGCGACGACACCGACGATCCAATCGTCGACGCCGCCCGCGCGATTGTCGACGGCCATTTCGTCCTGTCGCGCAGCCTGTCGGAACAGGCAATCTTCCCGGCGATCGACATCGGCAAGTCCCTGTCGCGCGTCATGGCCGACGTCGTGCCCGACGAGCATCGCCAGGCCGCTGCCGCCTATCGCCGCCTCTGGGCCGCCTATGAGGAAAATCGCGACCTCATCCTGATGGGCGCCTATCGTCCCGGTAATGATCCGGTGATCGACGAGGCGGTGCAGCGTCGCCAGGAAATTCTGAATTTCATCCGCCAGGACCAGAAGAGCCGGATCGACCTTGATACCAGCGCCAACGCGCTGATCGCGGAGTTCGGCGCGTGAAGGGGCTGGTGTTCCGCCGCCATCGCGTGCTGCGCGTGCGCCATGTCCAGCATGCCATGGCCATGGCCGAGACCGCGCGCGCCCGTGACGAGGCGGAGGGGATCGCCACCAACCTGGAACGTCTGCGCCGGGTGCGGGGCGAGCTGTTCGGTGTCCAGGGCGGCGCCACCGGCGCCTCCTTCGCCTCGATGCAGGAACTGGCCAGCCGTCTGGAGCAGGCCGGTCGCCAGCTCGACGGCGCGCTCTACGACGCTCGCCGCAAGGTGGAGGCGAAGGAAGGGCTCAGCATCGCGGCCAACCGCGAGAAGGAAATTGCCGCGCGCCTGAAGGATCGGGCCCGCGTCGCGCTGGAAGAATGGCGCGAGAACAAGCTTGCCGCGTTGCCGCGCTATCGCCGCATGCAGCGCACGGGGGACAATTGACATGACCATGCTCGCCAGCCTCAAATCGCTGCTCTTCTCCTCGACGCCGCTGGCCGGTGCGACGACGGCCGCTGCTTCGGCGGTTGCCGAGGGTGCGGCCGACTTCGCTGCACTGCTGGGCGATGTCGATGGCGCGTCGCAGCCGGCTGCGCCTGCCACGACCGTGGGCGCGGCCGCCTTGCCGGTGGAAGGGACGATCAAGGGCGATGCGCCGGTCGTGACGCCCGAAGCAATCGAGGCGCCGGTTGTGCCGGACACCGCCGAATTTCTGACCCAGCGGGCCATGCCGGTCCAGCCGGTCGCAGAACCGGCGCTGCCGGTCGTTGCGGCCGCCTTGCCGGTTGCCGAACCGGTCCTGCCCATCGCTGCGCCGGTTCAGGATCAGGCGGCCGTCGCGCCCGTATCGGCCGAGCCCGCCCCGATCGTCCTGCCCGAAGGCGAGGCTGACGCCGAAGCCCTCCCGCTGCCTCTGCCGATCCCGGCGGTCGCGCCTGCGCCTGCCGATATCCGGACGCCGGCGCCGGTTCCGACCGCTGATGTGGCCCTGCCGCTGCCGGCCGACCCCGAAGGCCCGATCGCGCTCGCCCTTGCCGACGCGCCGATCAAGACCGTGCCGACGCACGCGCCGCAGCCTCTGCCGGCTGCGATGGTCGCGCCCGAGGCCGACGACATCGCCGATGGTGACAGCGAAGCTGACATAGTGACGGCCGATGCGCCCGTCGACAGCGACGCGCCAGTTGTCGCCGATCCGATTGCCCATTCCTTGCCTGCTGCACTCCCCCCCTTGCCGCAGGCGCCGATCGATGCCCCCGCATCTTCGGCTCCATCCGCGCCGACCCGGGAGATGCCTTTGAGCGTGTCTCCTTCGCTGTCACCTTCATCGTCCCAAACCCAGGCCCCTTCGAAACCGGCCGTGGGACAGGAAGCGGTGACGGCCCCGGTGGTCGGCGCGGATGGGCAGGATGAGCAGATCGTTGCAGCGCCCGTGACGGCGCCTGCAGTGACGCCCGAACTGGTCGCTGCGATGATCCCGGCCCAGCCTGTGCCAGTCGCCAACGCGACACCGAATGTCGTGCAGGCCCCGGTCCAGGCCGCCCCGCAGCCCGCGATTGCACCGCGCCCGGTCGAGCAGGTCATGCCCGCCGTCGCGGCAGGGCCGGTGACGGACGCCGACATGCCGGTGGAAATGGTCGTGGCGAGCGCCAAGCCGACCGAGAAGACCGCACCGGTGGTTGCGACCAGCAGCCCGGATGAGGGAGATGTCGAGATCGCATCCGCTGGCACCGACGTCCCGGCCGCGCCCGTGGCCGCCAAGCCGGCCAAGGCGGAAGCCCTGTCGCTGCTGCAACTGGTGCGCGACCATATGAACCGCCGGGCGACGCCGGTGCGCGACAGCGCCGATGCGGCAACGCCGGTCAGCGATCCCACGCCGGACAAGGCGGCCGCGGCCGTCGATCCGCTGGTTGCTGCCACTCCGGCCGCGCCCCATCATGGCTCGGAAGTCTCCGTGCCCCAGGCCGCCACGCCCCAGACCCCTTCGCTCACCCCGGCGGCGATGCCGACCGTCGACCTGTCGGCCAGCCTTGGCCAGCAGGTCGTCGATATGGGCGTGTCGGGACAGTGGATTGACGGGCTGGCCCGCGACATTGCCGGCCTGTCGGCCAATGGCGCGCAGGGCCGGTTCCAGATCAATGCCGACCAGCTTGGCCCGATCCAGGTCGATATCCGCCAGGATGGCGATGGCGCGGCGGTCAGCCTGACCGTCGCCAGCGAGGCGGCGGAAATGGCGCTGCGCCAGGATAGCGACCGGCTGAAGCTGGACGCGGGCCTTGCCGCCGTGCGCATCCACGAAGTGAAGATCGAACGCGCGCCGCATGTCGCCGAAGCGGCCAAGGCCGATGCCAATGGCCAGACCGGCAGCCAGTCGAACGGCCAGCAGGGCAATGCCTCTCAGCAGCAGGGCGCCTGGCAAGGTGCTGGCCAGATGGCGGGCCAGTCGATGGGCCAATCCTCGTCGCAGGGCCGCTGGCAGGGGCACGAAAATAATGGCCTTGGCCATAAAGCCGGGAGCGATCCGGCCGTTCTTAACCATGGTGACACCGGCGATAGCGCCGGTGACGTCCGCCGCGCGCGCTACGCCTGACGGCCGGGACGGGATATTCCAGGGGACGTGAACGATGAGCGATGAACCCAAGGCGAAGAAGAAGAAGGGTGGGGGGATGAAGCTCATCCTGCTGGTCGCCGTCGCCATGGTGGTGGGCGGTGCCGGCGCTGCGGGCGGGCTGTACGCCGCCGGCTTCTTCAGCCCCAAGGCCGAAGGCCCCAAGGAAGATCCCAACAAGCCCGTGCTCGTCCTGGCGGGCGAGGATGCGCAGGCTGTCGCCACCGCCCATGGCTGGGCCGGTGAAGGCGGCGGCGGTGGTGGCGAAGGCGGTGGCCATGCGAGCGCCGGTGGCGAGGGGCATGCCCCGTCCGCCGCCCATGCGCCGGGCAAGGGCATCGACCTGCCGGCACCAAGCAATCCGACTGCCTATCAGGCCACCTATTTCCAGCTCCAGGCGCCCTTCACGTCGAACATGACGGACACCGACGCCTTCGCCCAGATCACCGTCGCGGTGTCGACCTATTATGACTATCGCGTGATCGCCGCGATCAAGATGCACGAGATGGCGATTCGCAGTCAGGTGCTGATGATGCTCGCCGAACAGCCCGAGGAGCAGCTGGTCACGCCCGACGGCAAGCGCATGCTGCAAGGAAAAATCCGGGGCATCATCAACGATGTACTCAAGCAGAAGACCGGCTATGGCGGTGTCGATAACGTTTATTTTACCAATTTCGTTATTCAATAGCGCTGCCTGAACGCTGGGAAGTCCCCTGGCCGAGGGCAGGGGACAGACATGAATCACGTTCAATCCTTCGCCTTCGGGCGGGGAGACGCGCAAGCTCCGGTAATGCTGTCGGGCCTCGACCGGCTGGGTGAAAAGCTCGGCCGGCGTATCCGTGCGCTGATCGAACCCATTTCCGGCATCCGCCCGCACGTCGCGGCCGAGGATGCGCGGGTCGTGGAGTTCGGCGCCTGGTCGGCCGGCGCGCCCAATTTCTGCAGCCTGTCCATCTATCGCCTGCTGCCCCTGAAGGGGCAGATGCTGCTGTGCATGGACACCACCATGATCTCGACCCTGGTCGACTGCTTCTATGGCGGCCTTGGCAACCGGGCGCTGCCCGCGCGCGGCGAATTTACCCCGACCGAAGACCGGCTGATCGCCCGCCTGTCGGAAACCATCATGGCCCGCATGGTCGAATGCTGGTCCGAAGTCCTGCCCCTGGAACCCGGCCTGCTGCTGCGTGAAACCGGCATCGGCTTTGCCGCCGCTGCCCAGCCCGCCGACCAGATGGTGGTGCAGCGCTTCCGCGTCGGCCTAGACCGGGATCGCGAATGGTCGATCGACATGGTCTTCCCGCTGGCGGCGCTGCGCGGCGTCGAGGCGCTGATGGGCAGCAAGGTCGCAAGCGATGACGAGCATGTCGATCCGGTGTGGCAGGCCCGCGTGGCGCGCCGCATGCGCGACATCCGCCTGCCGGCCCGCACCGTGCTGGCCCGCCCCAATCTCTCGCTGGCGGAGCTGATGCAGCTCAAGGCTGGCGACATCATACCCGTGACGATCGGCCGCAGCCTGCCGCTGATCGTCGGCGACAGGATCGTCGCGCACGGCACGATCGGCGAACAGGATGGCCGTGCCGCCTTCCAGATTGAAAAGATTGCACAGGGACCGGAACAATGAGTGATATGAGCGACGCCCCGATGATGGATCCCCGTGGGGAAGACAGCGCCAGCCGCATGGCGGCGAACCGCCAGTTCAAGCTGCTGGCCGATATTCCGGTGCGCATGTCGGTGGAGGTCGGATCGACCTCGCTGCGCCTGGCCGAAGTCATGGACCTGGCCGAAGGCAGCATCGTGGAACTGGATCGCCAGGCCGACGAACTGCTCGACATCATGGTCAATGGCGCGCTGATCGCCAAGGGCGAGGTCGTGACGGTGAATGGCCGCTATGGCATCCGCATCGTCGATATCGCCGCCACCGAAACCCGCATGGCCGGGGTCGAACGGCGCGGCTGATCGCAGGGCCGTGCTTTTGCGCTTGCCTTGCGGCCCATTCTTGCGGATCGGATGACGCATTAACCTAAACGCGGGGCGCGTGCATGTTCTGGTATTTCGTCAAATTGCTGATCCTGCTGCCGCTTGTTGGCGGCATGGCCTTTGGTGCCTTGTGGCTGTGGCGCAAATATCAGCCCGGCATGATGGTCGGCCAGAATGACCGGTCGCTGAAGCTGCTGGAAGCGCTGCCGATGGGCACGTTCGGCAAGCTGGCCGTGGTCGAGTTCGAGGGCAAGAAGATCCTGCTGTCGGTCACCCGTGGCCGGATCGAGAAGATCGCGGAAGGCGACCCCTATCGTGCGCGCTAGTCACTGGCTGGTCGGCGGCATCCTGCTGACCGCCGGGCTGATGCTGGTCGATCCTGCGCTGGCGCAGGCGGTGCCGGTCGCGCCGGCGCCGGTCGACAATGGCGGCGCGCTGACCCGCGCGATGGGACAGATTTCGGGCGACGGCCGCTCGCTGTCGCTGTCGCTGCAGATCCTCGTCCTCATGAGCCTGCTGTCGGTCCTGCCGTCGCTGATCCTCATGATGACCAGCTTCACCCGGATCATCATCGTCCTCTCGCTGCTGCGCCAGGCGCTGGGCCTGCAACAGACGCCGCCCAACCAGGTGCTGGTGGGGCTTGCCCTGTTCCTGTCGCTGTTCGTGATGCGACCGGTGATCGACCAGATCAACGGCCAGGCCTATGATCCCTATGGCAAGGGCCAGATTTCGATCGAGGAAGCGGTTGGCCGTTCGGGCAAGGTGCTGCACGGCTTCATGGCCAAGCAGACGCGCGAGAGCGACCTCAAGCTGTTCGCCAACATGGCCGAGGCTCCGGCCTTCCGCACGCCCGACGACATTCCCTTCACGATCCTGCTGCCGGCCTTCGTCACCAGCGAGTTGAAGACCGCGTTCCAGATCGGCTTCATGATCTTCCTGCCCTTCCTCATCATCGACCTGGTCGTCGCATCGACCCTGATGGCACTGGGCATGATGATGCTGTCGCCCACGATCATCTCCATGCCCTTCAAGCTGTTGCTGTTCGTGCTGGTCGATGGCTGGGCGCTGACGATGGGGTCGCTCGCCGGCTCCTTCGCGACATAGGAGGGCGGCAATGGAGAATGCGGATTTCTTCATGGGCTTGGCACAGCATGCGCTGTGGATCACGGCGCTGGCGACGGCGCCGATCCTGATTCCGGCGCTGGTCGCGGGCGTGCTGATCGGCATGGTCCAGGCCGCGACGTCGATCAACGAACAGACGCTCAGCTTCATTCCCAAGATTCTGGTCGTGGGTGCGATGCTGACCCTGTTCGGCGGATCGATCATGGTGCTGATCGCTGACTTCACGCGCGAGATATTCGAGCGGATACCGGACCTGCTGCAATGATCGCACCCGGCTTCGCAGGCGTCGAGACGCAATTGTGGATCTGGCTGATCGCCATGATCCGCCCTGGTGCGGCCTTTCTGGCCGCGCCCGTCTTCGGTGCGCCCGCGATGCCGCTTCAGTTGCGCCTGATCCTCTCGCTCGCGCTTGGCATGGCGGCGCTCAACAGCGTCACCATCCAGTTGCCGCATGACGGCGTCGCCAGTTTCGAAGGCGTAATGCTGGTCGCCGGCGAAGTGCTGACGGGCCTTGCGATGGGTTTCGCCGTGCAGATCGGCTATTCCGCCGCCTTCGTCGCTGGTGAGGCGATTGCCAACACCATGGGGCTGGGCTTTGCCGCGATGGTCGATCCGGGATCGGGGCAGGGGACGCAGGCGGTCGGCCAGTTCCTGTCGATCCTCTCGACCTTCCTGCTGCTGGCGATGGACGGCCATCTGCTGCTCGTCAGCTTCGTGGTGCAGAGCTACAAGGCGCTGCCGCCGGGCGCGGCGATGCTCAGCAATGATGCGGTCTGGCACATGATCCAGTTTGGCGGCTCGCTGCTGGGCGCCGGGGTTACGATCGCGCTGCCGGTCGGCTTTGCGCTGGTGCTGGTACAGATCGTCATGGGCATGCTGGCGCGCACCGCGCCCGCGCTCAACCTGTTCGCCGTGGGCATGCCGATGGCGGTGATGGCGGGACTGGTGCTGCTGGCGATGGCGGTGCCGGTGATGGGCGAGGGGATTACCATCGCGCTCAAGTCGGGGCTGGAACAGGCCCGCGCCATCTCGGAAGGACGCTGAGCCATGGCGGGCGGATCCGAGGGCGGCGAAAAGACCGAAAAACCGACACAGAAGAAATTGCAGGATGCCGCCAAGGAAGGCGATATCCTCCAGTCCCGCGAACTGGGGACGGCCCTGGTGGTGATGGCCGGCATCGGCTGGCTGGCGGTCGCGGGGCCGGGCCTGATCGATGCGCTGTCTGGCATGCTGACCCGCGCGCTGCGCTTCGGGCGCGAGGATATCGTGAACTTCTCGCCGGTAACGCGCGGCACCGGCTTGCTGGCGGACATCGCGCTGCCGGTGGGCGGCGTATTGCTCGCGACCTTCTTTGCCGCGATCGCGGCGCCGGCGCTGCTCGGTTCGCTGGGCTTTCGTCCCGGCGCCTTCGCGCCCAAGGCGTCGAAGATGAACCCGGCTTCTGGCCTCAAGCGCATGTTCGGCGCACAGGGGCTGATCGAACTGGTCAAGTCGATCGCCAAGGTGGGGCTGCTGGGCGCGGTCGGCTTCTGGATGATCTGGGACCGGCTGACCGCGATCATCGGCCTGGGCAAGGCGGGGGTCGGCAATGCGATCAGCGACCTTGGCAACATGTTCATCCTGGTCTGCCTGGTGATGGCAGGCGGGCTGTTCGTGATCGCCGGCATCGACGTGCCGATGCAGATTTTCCAGCGCGGCAAGCGGCTGGGCATGAGCAAGCAGGACATCAAGGACGAGCATAAGGAAAGCGAAGGCTCGCCCGAACTCAAGGGCCAGATCCGCCGGCGCCAGTTCGAGGTGCTGAACGGATCGACCCGCCAGGCGGTGGCAGAGGCCAGCGTCATCATCACCAACCCGACCCATTTCGCGGTGGCGCTGCGCTATCGGCCCGGCGTGGATGCCGCGCCGGTCGTGGTCGCGCGCGGCTGTGACGCGATCGCGGCCTCGATCCGCGAACTGGCCGAGGATCATGGCGTGTCGGTGCTGCAATATCCCGAGCTGGCGCGCGCCATCTACTTCACCTCGCGCGCTGGCGAGATCGTCAATGAAGGCCTCTACATGGCGGTGGCGACGGTGCTGGCCTTCGTCTTCCGGGTCGAGAACGGGATGGCGACGGAAATGGACCGTCCGTTCATTACCGTGCCCGAAGATCTGCGTTTCGATCCGGATGGAAAGAAATTGTAGAGAATTTGCTGATACTTGGCAGTTGATCGAAGAAATAGGGCGATGGTGAATTAAAGTTTAGCCACGCTTGTCCGTATTCTGTTTACGGGGACGCATTAGGATGGTGCGTCATGAACGAGTATTTTTCGCGTAGCGAGATTTCGCCAGTGGATCGGAGCGTCGTTCGCGCGCCGGTGCCGGCTGCGGCCGTTCAGCCGGTTTCAGCGACGGAATCTTCGACCGAGCAGGGCAACATGTCTGCCAGCGATGCGCGCAGGCAGGAGAGTTTTGCAGTTGATATCGTTGCGGTCGACGAAGATGCCGCCGGCGCCGCCGAATATGCGCGCATCCATGCCCGGATCGCCGATATCCTGGCCGATATGCGCGCCGGCCAAGGGGATGTGTCGGTCGATGGCGCATCGGCCGCCGTCCAGGCGATGATGCCGCAGCCCTTCATCTACATTCCGCTGCCGCCCGCCACGCGCGAGGCGGTGGAGCAGGCCGCCGATCTGGCCAAGCGGATCGCCCAGCAGGCCAGCTATGCCTATGCGGCTCAGGCGCATGTTGCGCGCGGAACCGTCGACCAGATCCTGTCCGCATCGGCGATCTGATCGCGGCCATGCCCGCTTTTTTGCGGGCTTTGCCATCAGCTTGAAAATCATTCCTAAACATCTTCGCGCTACGGCCGTTCTCTCATTTGAAAGGACGGCCCATGGCAACGACGACGACATCGGTAGGGAGCAGCATCCTGTCGGCGCTGGGTGCCAATTCGGGCATCGACACGAGCGCGCTCGTCACCAGCCTGGTCAGCGCGACCCGCGACCCGCGCCAGTCCGCGATCACCACCCAGCAGACGACCAACAATGCCCGCATCTCGGCGCTGGCGTCGGCCATCAGTTCGCTCGACACCTTCGCCGATGCGCTCACCAGCGTCCTGTCGGGAGCCGAATATACCGGCACGCCCAATTCGACCAACACCAACATCGCGTCGGTCAGCCTGCTGAGCGGCGGCACGCCGACGGGCATGCCGGCACAGCTGGTGGTGAAGTCGCTGGCGACCGCCCGCATCTTCGCCTCGGCCGCGACCAGCGGCGCCACCAGCAGCACGGCGGTCGGCACTGGCTCGCTCACCATCACGACGGCGGGCGGCAAGACCGCCACGATCACCGTCGATTCGAGCAATAACAGTTTCTCCGGCCTGGCTTCGGCGATCAACGCCGCCGACATCGGCGTGACCGCGAGCGTCGTCACCGATGCACAGGGCACGCGGCTAGTGTTCAAGGGCGAAACCGGCGCGGCCAATGATTTCACCATCACCAGCTCGGCTGACAGCTCGACCAGCGTTCTCGCCGGCCTCAACAGCAGCGCGATGACCTCGACGTCGGACCCGGCCAATGCGAAGATCACGCTCGACGGCACCGACTATGAATATGCCAGCAACACCATCGACGATGCGATCCCCTATCTGCGGATCGAACTGACCGCGGCGGACGTCAACAGCACGGTCAACCTGACCATGACGCAGCCGACCGCGACGATGAAGGATCTGCTGCAGGAATTTGTCGACGCCTATAATACGCTGATGAAGGCGCTGAACACGTCGACCTCGACCGGCACGGATTCGTCGACCGCGGGCGTCCTCAACGGTGTGTCGGCAGTGCGCGACATGAAGTCGCAGCTGTCGAAGATCACATCGACCCAGCTGGCCTCGACCGGCAGCTACAAGACGCTGGCCGATATCGGCATCGCGACCAACCGCGACGGCACGCTGACACTCAACACCGATACGCTGGACAAGGCGCTGGCCGCCGATCCGGCGGGCATCACCAAGATGCTCAATCCCGCCAAGTCGACCGCCGATAATCTGGGCCTGTCGGGCCTGATGGACAGCGTGCGCGACAATATCGAGCTGGACAACGGCCCGATCAGGGCGGCGCAGGACCGTTATGAGAAGCTGGCCGACAGCCTGACCGAACAGCTCGAAAAGCTGGACGAGGACATGGCCGACTATGAGACGCGCCTGACTTCCATCTATTCGGCAATGCAGACCAAGCTGTCTGCGCTCAACGCAACCCAAAGCTATCTCCAGCAGCAGATCGATGCCTGGAACAAGAGCGACAGTTAATCGGGGACTTTGAAACATGTTCTATAATCACAGCTTTGCGGGTACGGCAGCGGCACGGCGCTATGCGGCGGTGCATTCGGGCAGCCGGATCGAGGGCGCCACGCCCCACGCGCTGGTCAAGATCCTGTTCGACGAACTGCTGATCGCGCTCGATGCCACGGCGCTGGCCGAACGCAATGGCGACCGGCTGAAGGTGTCCGACAAGCAGGCGCGCGCCATGTCGATTCTGTTCGCGCTGGAAGCGAGCCTCGACTTCGACAAGGGCGGCGACATTGCCACCGGCCTGGCGCGCATCTATCGCGAGGCCCGCCGCCTGCTGCTGGTCAGCGCCAAGGAGCATGATGCCGCGCCGGTCGAGCAGGCCCGCGCCATGGTCGGCGAGATTGCCGATGCCTGGAGCCAGATCGGCCAGCCCTGATCGCTCACGGCGCGATCAGTCCATAGGCTGTCGACTGGCCCGGTTGCGGGGTTGCACCCCCTTCCGGTGGCCTGTATAGGCGGCACTCGCACAAGGGCGGCCCGGCGGGGGCCGCCTTTTTGCGTTATATCCAATGCGCACGGACGCGCAGCATCAACCCAGAAAGGGAAGGCACATGTCGATTACGCCGCTCATGCCCGTTTACCCCCGGTGCGATGTGCGTCCGGTCCGAGGCGAGGGCTGCTACCTGATCGGGGAGCGCGGCGAGCGCTATCTCGACTTCGCCAGCGGCATCGCCGTCAATCTGCTGGGCCATGGCCACCCCAAGCTGGTGAAGACCATTGCCGATCAGGCTGCGACGCTGATGCATATCTCCAACCTCTACGGTTCGCCGCTGGGGGAGGAATTTGCGCAGAAGCTGGTTGATAATAGTTTCGCGGACACCGTCTTCTTCACCAATTCGGGTGCCGAAGCGGTCGAGTGCGCGATCAAGACCGCGCGCCGCTATCATTATGCCAATGGGCAAGCGCACCGGCACAAGATCATCAGCTTCGACAACGCCTTTCACGGCCGCACGCTGGGCACCATTTCGGCGACCAGCCAGCCCAAGATGCGCGATGGTTTCGAGCCGCTGCTGCCCAGTTTCCAGGTCGTGCCCTTCAACGATCTCGACGCGGCACTGGCCGCGATCGATGACAATACCGCCGGTTTCCTGCTGGAACCGGTGCAGGGTGAAGGTGGCGTGACCCCGGCAACCCAGGCATTCCTGACCGGCCTGCGCAAGGCGTGCGACGAGCATGGCCTGCTGCTGATCCTGGACGAAGTGCAGTGCGGCTATGCCCGCACCGGCACCTTCTTCGCCCATGAGCAATATGGCGTGACGCCGGACATCATGGCGGTGGCCAAGGGCATCGGCGCGGGCTTCCCGCTCGGCGCCTGTCTCGCCACCGAGGAAGCGGCCAAGGGCATGGTGTTCGGCACCCATGGTTCCACCTATGGCGGCAACCCGCTCGCCATGGCGGTGGGCATCGCGGTGCTGGAAGAGGTGCTGGCGGACGGCTTCCTGGAGCAGGTGACGGCGATGGGCGCGCGTCTGCGCTCCGCGCTGGAGCAGATGATCCCAAACCATGACGACATGTTCGAGGATGTGCGCGGCATGGGGCTGATGCTGGGCGTCAAGATGAAGGACGCCTATGATGCGCGCGCCTTCGTCGGCCATCTGCGCGACCATCATGGTTTCCTGTCGGTATCGGCGGGCCAGAATGTGCTGCGCATCCTGCCGCCGCTCGTCATCGACGAAAGCCATATCGCCGAGTGCATCGAGAAGATTTCCGCCGGTGCGCGGAGCTTCGCGGACGCCAAGGCGGCCTGACCATTTAGTTTCCGTTCGCCCTGAGCGAAGTCGAAGGGTATCGCCGAGCAAAGCGAGGTGCCTTCACTTCGTTCAGGCGGGGGCTTCGACTTCGCTCAGCCTGAACGGGTTAGAGGTTGTTTCCAATGACCAAGCATTTCCTGAATCTCACCGATGCGGGCGGCGACGCGATCGCCGCGATGATCGCTGATGCCATCGATCGCAAGGCGGCACGGGCAGGCAAGCCCAAGGGCTGGGTCGACGCCGATGCGCCGCTCGCCGGCCACACGCTGGCGATGATCTTCGAGAAAAACAGCACGCGCACCCGCGTCAGCTTTGACATGGCGATCCGCCAGCTCGGCGGCAATTCGCTGATCCTGGACGGCGCGACCAGTCAGTTGGGACGCGGCGAGACCGTCGCCGACACGGCCCGCGTGCTCAGCCGCATGGCCGACGCGATCATGATCCGCACCGATGACCATGCCAAGATCGAGGAAATGGCCGAATATGCCAGCGTCCCGGTCATCAATGGCCTCACGGACCTGTCGCATCCCTGCCAGATCGTTGCCGACCTGCTGACCGTGGTCGAGCATGGCCTGGCGCTGCCCGGCAGCCAATGGGCGTGGCTGGGCGACGGCAACAACGTCCTCCACTCGATCGTCGAGGCCGCCGGCCTGATGAAGTTCGACGTGCGCATGGGCATCCCTGAGGGCTATGATCCCGATCCGTCCTTTGCCGCGGCAGCGCAGGCAGCGGGTTCGACCATCACCCTGACCCGCGATGCGGCGCAGGCGGTGGCCGGTGCCGACGTCGTGGTCACCGACACCTGGATCTCCATGGGCCAGGCCCATGCCGAGGCAAAGCTGGCGGCGATGATGCCCTATCAGGTGACGCCGGAGCTGATGGCGGGCGCCAAGGCCGACGCCAAATTCCTCCACTGCCTGCCCGCCCATCGCGGCGAGGAAGTGGTCGAGGCGGTGATCGACGGTCCGCAGTCGCTGATCTGGGACGAGGCGGAGAACCGCATCCATGCCCAGAAGTCGGTTCTGCTCTGGGCGCTTGGAAAGCTGTAAGCTCACCCTATATTCGGGCGAAATTTTCCGTTCGCCCTGAAAGATGACGGGGCCTGTCCTGCGCTGGGAAGCGGAGGACGGGCCCTCGCGGCTTTCGGGGCGGGTGGATCGGAAGGAAATATCGTGACCAGTAGCAATGTCGATCAGGCCCTTGGCTTCACCATCCCCTCGCGCCATGTGCGTGGCCGTTTCGTTCGGCTGGGGCCGGTGCTGGACCAGGTGCTGTCTGCCCATGCCTATCCCCCGGCGATCGAGCGGGTGCTGGCGTCCTCGCTGGTGCTGGGCGCGCTGCTCGGTAGCCTGCTCAAGGATGCCGGCGGCCAGTTGACCCTGCAGGCGCAGACCGAAAATGGCGTCGTCAGCCTGCTGGTGGCCGATTACAAGGGCGGCGAACTGCGCGGCTATGCCAAGTTCGATGCCGAACGGCTGGCGGAAATCGGCAGCGATCCGACCCTGTTCGGCCTGTTCGGCAAGGGCTATCTGGCGATCACCTTCGACCAGGCGGCGACCGGCGAGCGCTATCAGGGCATCGTGCCGCTGGACGGATCGTCGCTGGCCGAGGCGGCGGAGCATTATTTCTTCCAGTCCGAACAGATCCCCAGCATCGTCCAGATCGCGACCCGGCATGAGCCGGGCGAAGGCTGCGTCGCGGCGGGCCTGCTGCTCCAGCATCTGCCCGAGGGCGAAGTGGGGCGCGAGCGCCTGCATGTGCGCCATGACCATCCCGAATGGGAACATGTGCAGGCGCTGGCCGGCACGCTGCGCGACGAGGAACTGACCGATCTCGACCTGCCGCTGACCGACATCGCCTGGCGCCTGTTCCATGAGGAGGAAGAGGTGCGCGTCACCGAAACGACGGCGCTTGCCAAGGGCTGTCGCTGTGACCTTGCCCATATTCGCGATGTGATCGGCCGCTTCCCGGCCGACGAACGGGTGGCGATGGCGGACGAGAAGGGCATTATCGGCGTCGATTGCGCCTTCTGCTCGCGGTTGTTCCCGTTGGCGCTGGACAGTTTCGTCACCCATTGAAAGCTGGCGCGGGGCAATTGCGGCAGGGCCGTTCGCCCCGCGCTATCAAATTGCCGCAATTGCGCGGCACAAAAGGATGAAGCATGGCGCCGCTCCCCGGCGCCGATGACAAGGTCTGGACGCAAGATGGCAAGGCTGGGGCTGCAGGCGCTGGGCGCCGCGGCGGCAATGATGATGGCAAGCTGGGCCGGGGCGGCGAATGCTCCGCAACTGGCCGCGCTCGCCAAGCTGGAAACGGGTGAATGGGAATTGCGCCTGCGCGATGACCCCACCGCGCCGCCCCGCCGCCTGTGCGTGACGATGCCGCATCAGTTGCTGGAGCCGGCCAATGCCGGCCCCGGCTGCAAGCCGTTCGTGGTCAGCGACGCGCCTGCTGCCGCCACCGTGACCTTCGATTGCGGGGCGGCCGGCAATGCGCGCACCGACCTGCGCGTCGAAACGCCGCGCCTCATCCAGATACGATCGCAGGGGATCAGCGACGGCGCGCCCTTTTCCAACATGGTCGAAGGGCGCCATGTCGGGGCATGCCGCTGACCGGTGGCCCCCTTGCACTGCAACATAACGAGGTCTAGCGCAGCATCATGGTCGCACAGAATGGAAAATTCGCCGTCGTCCTGCTTTCGGGCGGGCTGGATTCAATGGTCGCGGGCGGGCTCGCGCGTGAAGCGGGCTATCGCGTCCTGGCGCTGACGATCGATTATAATCAGCGGCATCGCGTCGAACTGCGCGCCGCGGCCAAGGTCGCGACGGCGCTCAATGCCATGTCGCACATCGTGCTGCCGCTCGACCTCACGGCCTTTGGCGGGTCGGCGCTGACCGCCGACATCGAAGTGCCCAAGGGCGGCGTGGGCGACGAAATCCCCGTCACCTATGTGCCGGCGCGCAACACCATCTTCCTGTCGCTGACGCTGGGCCTGGCCGAAGTCGCTTCGGCCAGCGACATCTATATCGGCGTCAATGCACTCGACTATTCGGGCTATCCCGACTGCCGTCCCGAATTTATCGACGCGTTCCAGAAAATGGCGACGCTGGCGACCAAGGCGGGGGTCGAGGGCCATCCGATCCGCATCAATACGCCGCTGCAGTTCATGACCAAGGCGGACATCGTGCGCGAGGCGCATCGCCTGGGCCTGGATGCCGGGCTCAGTTGGTCCTGCTATGATCCGACGCCCGACAACAAGCATTGCGGCCTGTGCGACAGTTGCCGCCTGCGCTCGAAGGGCTTCGAGGAAGCAGGGCTGCCCGATCCCACCGTCTATGCGACGCGTCCCGGAAAGGCCTGACACATGACCTATGCGGTCAAGGAAATGTTCCTGACCCTGCAGGGCGAAGGGGTGCAGGCGGGGCGGCGCGCGGTCTTCCTGCGATTTGCCGGCTGCAACCTGTGGAGCGGGCGCGAGCAGGACCGGCGCGATGCCGTATGCCGCTTCTGCGATACCGATTTCGTCGGCACCGACGGTGATGGCGGCGGCAAGTTCGCGACCGCCGACGCGCTCGCCGATGCGGCATTCGCCTTCTGGGGCGAGGGGGAAGGCCCCTATATCGTCCTGACCGGTGGCGAGCCGATGTTGCAGGTCGACGATGCGCTGATCGACGCGCTCCATGCCCGTGGCTTCACCATCGCGATCGAAAGCAACGGCACCTTGCCGGCGCATCCGGGCATCGACTGGGTCTGCATCAGCCCCAAGGCGGGCAGCGACGTGGTCCAAGTGAAGGGCAATGAGCTGAAGCTGGTCTGGCCGCAGCCCGATGGCGGCCACAGCCTGGCCGATGTCGAGGCGATGGAGGGCTGGGGCTTCGACCATCTGCTGGTCCAGCCGCTCGACGATGCCCATGCCGTGGACAATGCCCGCGCGGCCATCGATCTGGTGATGGCCCGGCCGCGCTGGCGGTTGACGGTGCAGGCCCATAAATATCTGGGCCTGCGTTAAGTCTCCGTCAGATCAGGGCTGGACGCCCGCCTTCTGGTTCCACTGCTGGTGGCATTCGGGCAGCAATACGCCCTTCTTCCAGCATTTGGCGTCGAGCGAGGGCAGGGCGAGCTGATAGTTCCAGCCCGGATCGCCATAATATTGCTCGCCGGCATGGACGAGCGACTTCTTGATCGAGGCCAGGCCCTGGCGCGCGACGACGTTGAGCTGGCCGCGATCAGCGAAGATCGCCTGGCGACCGACCGCCGCCGCCGCCTGGCAGAAGCCGCGCTGCGCCTGGACCGTCGAATAGCCCGAATAGATGCGGGTATTATACATGTCGGACGCGGACTGGCCGGGCTTGCCCTTGCCCTTGGTGCGCTGGAAATAGCCGAGCAGCGTCGCCTGCGCCGCGTCAAGTTCGGCGTCATGATGGGCGATCATGGCGTTGTAGTTGCTGACCGACAGCAGGGTCGGTTCGAACTGGCACTGCAGCGCGGCGACGTTGATCGCGGCACGCAGGTTCCAGGTGAGGCCGGCCTTGATCTCGTCCGCGGTGGCGCCGGGCAGGCCCAGCGCGGTGGCGGCGGCCTCGTCGGTCAGGGCAGGGGCCGACATGTCGGGCGGCGACCAGAAGAATTGCGCGGCGGCCGGCTGCGCGGCGGCGAGCGACGCGGCAGCGATCGTCAGGGCGGCAAAGGCCTGGCGCGAGCGAAAACGGAACGTCATTGAATAAACCCTCTCAGCCGGGGTCTTGACGGCGCGAACGCCCAATTCCCCCATAACGGCATCGACTATAGCGCGGCTGTATCGGAAGTGAACGGCAAAAGCCTCACTGATCCGACACGACTTCCTCATCATTGGCGGGTGCGGTCGCATTGTCCGCCTTGACCGGAGCAGCGGCCTTGGGTTCGGTGCGGTTTTCCGGCAGGGCCAAGCTGGTGCCCTCGCTCTGCACGCCGTCCAGATCGGTCATGGCGTCGGTGGCGGTGCCATCGACCACTTCCATATCCTTCATCTGCACCGTGTTGCCGCTCTTTTCGCCGCCACCGCCGCAGCCTGCCAGCGGCATGCAGCCGATCAACAGGGCGGCAGTCATCATCCTTGCGTCAAGGCGCATCCGGGTCTCCATAACATGGCTCAACATGCCCGGCGGCCCCCCACCTGGCGAAGTGGCGGACCCTAGCGGGCGGTCCCGCATTGCTCAAGTCCCGTGCCGTCGCCCGATCCGCAGCGCCGCAGCCGGCCGAGAAAGGCGGGGAAATGCGCCTTGAGCGCGGCATCAAGGGCTTCCATCGAGGCATTGCCGCCCAGTGCGGCGATGCTGGTCACCGGAAACTCGCTGATCCCGCACGGCACGATGCCGCCAAAATGGGACAGGTCGGGATCGACGTTGATCGAAAAGCCGTGCAGCGTCACCCAGCGGCGGACGCGGATGCCCAGCGCACCGATCTTCGCTTCGCGTCCTTGCCGGTCGTCGGTCCAGATGCCGATGCGCCCTTCGGCGCGGCGGGCGGTAATGCCCAGATCGGCGAGCGCGTCGATCATCCAGCCTTCGAGATGATGGACGAAATTGCGCACATCCTTGCCGCGCTCGCGCAGGTCGATGTTGAGATAGCCGATGCGCTGACCCGGCCCATGATAGGTGTAGCGGCCGCCGCGCCCGGCATCATGGACGGGAAAACGCGGATCGATCAGTTCGGCCGGATCGGCGCTGGTGCCCGCGGTATAGAGCGGCGGATGCTCCAGCAGCCAGACGCGCTCGCGCGCTTCCTCTTCATAAATGGCGGCGGCCCGCGCCTCCATATCGGCAAGGGCGGTGGGATAGTCGACGGGGGCGGCATCGCTGCGCCACTCGACGTCGGGAAAGGGCAGGGGATCGGTCATGGCGCTTCCTTGACTTGAGCGGGGCGAGCGATCAAGTCTCGGGCCGCATTTCGCAGGACAGGGGTAGGCATTAGATATGGCGGCAGTCTCGATCGGCAAGGCGTGGGAGGAGGCGGTTGCCTTCGTCGCCCGCGAAGCGTCGCTGCTCTTCCCCGTCGCGCTGCTGTTCCTGGCCCTGCCGGGGCTGATCCTGCAGGAAATGACGCCGCCGCAACTGGCCGAATGGATGGCCAATCCCCAGCGCACCGGCCTGCCTGACATACCGCCGGGCTTTGCACTGGCGACGCTGCTGGGCGTCATCATCATCTGGTTCGGATCGCTGACGCTGTTTGCGCTGGCGCTGCGGCCGGGCATCAGCGTTGGGGAGGCGTTGCGCCTGGGCTTCGCGCGACTGCCGGTGCTGCTGGGCACCGCCTTGCTCGCCATGTTCCTGATCGGCGGGCTGATGCTGGCCGCGATTCTGGTCGCCGTTCTGGCCAGCCTGGTCTCGGAGTCTGTGGGCACCAGCATCGGCGCCATCCTCGGCGCCTTTGTCGGCGGCGCCACCATCTTCGCCAGCGTCCGGCTGATGCTGCTCAATCCGGCGGTGATCGACGGCAATCAGGGGGTGGTGTCCTCGCTGCGCCAAGCCTGGGCGCTGACGCGGGGCTGTTTCTGGCGGCTGCTGGGCTTCATCATCCTGATCACCCTGCTGTCGGGCATTGCCAGCATGGCGGCGCAGACGATCTTCGGTGCGCTCGCCGGCCTTGCCGCTGGGCCGGAGGCCGCCCGGTTGGTGGGCGGCGTCGCGTCGGCGGCGGTATCGACGGTGATCCAGGTCTATATGCTGGTGATGCTGGCCCGTATCTATCGTCAGGCGTCGGCGGGCTGACCGAACATCGGGATCTGCGGCGCCGCTTCGGGCGGCAGCAGGCCCAGCAGGCGCGGATCGGCGAAGGTTTCGATCTCCCGGCCATAGGGCGTGAATCCCGACTTGATGTAGAAGCCGAGCGCCGCCGGACTGTCGAGCGTGCAGGTATGGACCCAGAAGCGCTCCACCCCCTTGCGCCAGGCGAGCGACTTGGCCTGCGCCATCAGCCATTTGCCCAGCCCCTTGCCGTTGAGCGAGGGCACCAGCCCGAAAAAGGCCAGCTCGCATTGTGACGGGCTGCGGAAATCCAGTTCCAGCAGGCCGACCTCGACGCCGCGCGGATCGGTGACGGCATAAACCTCGACCAAGGGATCATGCAGGATGGCTGCGAGCTGATCGTCCGGCATTACCAGCCGCGAGAACCACAGCCACGGCTCGCCCACGCGGCGGAACAGGGCGCGATAGGCGGCAAGGTCCGGCGTCTTCCACGGCACGAGCCGCAGCGGCGCGGGCGGGATCGGCGCGGGTTTCGGCCGCTCGCGCATTTCCAGATGGGTGACGATGGTCGCGATCTCGCGCGGATCGACCGGGGTCAGTGCCATCGGGTCAGCTCCAGCTCGCCATCGGCGGCAGGCTCATCAGGATCGCGTCGATATTGCCGCCGGTCTTGAGTCCGAACAGGGTGCCGCGGTCATGTACCAGGTTGAATTCGGCATAGCGGCCGCGCCATTCCAGCATGGTGCGATACTCTTCCTCGCTCCACACCTCATTCATCCGCCGCCGCACGATCGGCGGGAAGGCCTCCAGGAAAGCGTCGCCGACATCGCGGGTGAAGGCGAAATTGGCGTCGAATGCCGCATCGTCCGCGCATTCGAGATGATCGTAGAAGATGCCGCCGACGCCGCGGTGCACGCCGCGATGGGGGATGAAGAAATAGTCGTCCGCCCAGGCCTTGAAGCGCGGATAAAAGGCCGGATCATGGGCGTCGCAGGCGGCCTGCAACACCGCATGGAAATCCGCCGTATCCTCGTCGCGCGGCAGGGGCGGATTGAGGTCTGCGCCGCCGCCGAACCAGGTCTTGCTGGTGTTGAGGAAGCGGGTGTTCATGTGGACGGCCGGCACATGCGGGTTCGCCATATGCGCGACCAGGCTGATGCCGGTGGCGAAAAAGGCCGGATTGTCGGCCGCGCCATGGATGGTCTGGGCAAAGCCGGGGGCAAGATCGCCGGTCACCGTCGAGACATTGACGCCCACCTTCTCGAAGACCTTGCCCTTCATCACCCCGCGCACGCCGCCACCGCCTTCGCCCGGCGCCACGCCGTCGGCCTCGCGGTCCCAGGGGGTGTAGGCGAAGCTGGCGTCGCTGCCGGCTTCGCGCTCGATCGCCTCGAACTCTGCGCAGATCCGGTCGCGCAGCGATTCGAACCAGGTACGGGCCGCCTGCTGCTGCGGGTTCAGGGTGAAGCGTATGTCAGGCGTCATGCGGGGAAGCTCCCGGTCTGGCGAAGGGCCTCGGCAACGGCGATGCCGGTGGAAACGGCGATGTTGAGCGAGCGGAAGCCCGGCGCCATCGGAATGCGCACGCGAATATCGGCCAGATCGCGGACATGATCGGGCACGCCCGCGCTTTCCGATCCCATCAGCAAGACATCGTCACTGCGAAATGTCACGTCGGGCAGCCGTTCCGACGCGTGGCTGCTCATCAGCAGCAAACGGCGGCCGGCGGCCCGTCTTTCGGCATCAAATGCCTCGAAATTGGCGTGGCGCACGACTTCGGCCGCTGCGCCATAATCCATTGCCGCGCGCTTCAGCCGGGCGTCGGAAAAGGCGAATCCGGTCGGCATGATGATGTCGACGGGCACGGCAAAACAGGCGGCGAGGCGCAGGATGGCGCCGACATTGCCGGCGATTTCGGGCTGGTAGAGAGCGATACGCATGGCTGTCGCATAATGCAGCGCGGCGATTTGTCATAGTCTGGATGACTTTGCGGTTGGCAAAGCCCTGACAGTCCGGTTATCAGACCTTTGACCCACGCCGGGGGGAGGCGGGGTATACCCTAACTCCCTTGATAATCAGGATCACTCAAGGCATTCCGGCGTGAATAGGGAAGTCTTGCAAGGGTAGAGGTGCATGGCGAACTCAGAACAAGTTGACGGGCAGGGTCTATCCGGCGAAGACGGAGTGCGTCGCCGCGATTTCATCAATATCGCTGCGGTGAGCTTCGCAGGGGTGGGCGCCGTTGGCGTCATTCTCCCGCTCATCGATCAGATGAACCCCAGCGCCGACGTATTGGCGCTCGCATCGACCGAGGTCGATCTTTCCGCGATCCAGCCGGGCCAGGCGATCAAGACGACCTTCCGGTCGCAGCCGCTGTTCGTTCGCCAGCTCACCGACAAGGAAATTGCCGAGGCCGACAAGGTCGACCCGTCCACGCTGCGCGATCCGCAGACGCTGGCGGAACGCACCGTCGACGGCAAGAAGCAGTGGCTGATCACCATGGGCGTCTGCACCCATCTGGGCTGCGTGCCGCTGGGCGCGGGCGAGGGCGAAAATCGCGGCGAATTCGGCGGTTATTTCTGCCCTTGCCACGGTTCGTCCTATGACACGGCCGCCCGCATCCGTAAGGGGCCTGCCCCCAAGAATCTGGAAGTGCCGAAGTATAGCTTCACTTCCGACACTGCCATTCTTGTGGGTTGAGGGGGACCGTCATGAGCTTTCCATGGGCTGAACATTATACCCCCAAGCATCCGCTGATGCAGTGGGTCGACGAGAAGCTACCGCTGCCGCGCCTCGTCTACAATGCTGTCGGTGCCGGCTATCCGGTGCCGCGCAACCTCAATTATTTCTGGAATTTCGGTGTGCTTGCCGGGCTGGCGCTGGTGATCCAGATCGTCACCGGCGTGGTCATGGCGATGCATTATGGCGCCAACACGCTGGTCGCCTTCGGCACCGTCGAACAGACGATGCGTGACGTGAATGCGGGCTGGCTGATGCGCTATGCCCATGCCAACGGCGCCAGCTTCTTCTTCATCGTCGTCTATCTGCACATTTTCCGCGGTCTCTATTTCGGTAGCTACAAGGCGCCGCGCGAGATGGTCTGGCTGCTCGGCCTCGTCATCTTCCTGCTGATGATGGCGACCGCCTTCATGGGCTATGTCCTGCCCTGGGGGCAGATGAGCTATTGGGGCGCCAAGGTCATTACCGGCCTGTTCGGCGCGATCCCGGTGGTGGGCGAGCCGATTCAGACCTGGCTGCTGGGCGGTTTTGCTCCCGGCAATGCCTCGCTGAACCGCTTCTTCTCGCTCCACTTCCTGCTGCCTTTCGTGATCGCGGCCGTGGTGATCCTGCATATCTGGGCGCTGCATATTCCCGGTTCCTCCAACCCGACCGGTGTCGAGGTGAAGGGCCCCCAGGATACCGTGCCCTTCCATCCCTATTATACGGCGAAGGACGGTTTCGGGGCGGGCGTCTTCCTGATCCTGTTCGCGATCCTGCTGTTCTTCGCGCCCAATTATCTGGGCCACCCGGACAATTATATCGAGGCGAACCCGCTCTCGACCCCGGCGCATATCGTGCCCGAATGGTATTTCTGGCCCTTCTACGCGATCCTGCGCGCCTTCACCGTCGACTTCTTCTTCGTGCCGGCCAAGCTGCTGGGCGTGCTGGCGATGTTCGCATCGATCCTGCTGCTCTTCTTCCTGCCCTGGCTCGACACCTCGCCGGTGCGCTCGGGCAGCTATCGCCCGACCTTCAAGACGTTCTTCTGGATCCTGGTGCTCGACGTGCTGATCCTGGGCTATTGCGGCGGTGCGCCGGCGGAAGAGCCCTATGTGATGATCAGCCAGGTCGCCGCGGCCTATTATTTCGCGCATTTCCTGATCATCCTGCCGATGATCGCGCGTTTCGAAAAGCCGCTGCCGCTGCCCAATTCGATCACCGAAGCGGTACTGGCCAAATATGCCAAGGCTGACGGCGAAACCGCCGCAGTCCCGGCCGAATAAGGGGGAAGACAAGCATGGTACGCATCGGCGCATTCCTTGTCGGCCTCTTCTTCGCCGGCTGGCTGCTCATCTCCTTCCTCGTGGGTGCCTATTCCTACGTGGTGGAGCCTCCGGCCAAGACGGTGGAGCATGAGTTCCACCTGCCCCCCAAGCATGTCTCCTTCTCGTTCGACGGTCCGCTGGGCCGCTATGACAATCAGCAGCTCCAGCGCGGCTTCCAGGTGTTCAAGGAGGTCTGCTCGGCCTGCCACAGCCTGAAGTTCGTCGCCTTCCGCGACCTCGCCGGCATTGGCTATAACGAGGCGGAGATCAAGGCGATCGCCAAGAACTGGGCGATCAAGACCCCCAGCGTCGATCCGGCGACGGGCGAGGCCTCGACCCGCGATGGCATTCCGGCCGATTATTTCCCGTCCCCCTTCGCGAACAATGTCGCGGCGGCGGCGGCGAACAATAATGCGATCCCGCCGGATCTGTCGCTGATGACCAAGGCGCGCCATCATGGCTCGGCCTATGTCTATTCGCTGCTGACGGGCTTCCAGGAACAGCCGGCTGAACTGCTCAAGCATTTCCCGGATGCCAAGACGCCCGAGGGGCTGCACTTCAACCCCTATTTCGCCAACCTGAACCTTGCCATGGCGCCGCCGCTGTCGGCCGATGGCCAGGTGACCTATGGCGACGGCACCAAGCCGACCATCGATCAGATGTCGCAGGACGTGGCCGCCTTCCTTACCTGGACGGCCGAGCCGAAGCTGGAAAATCGCCGGCGCGCGGGCGTGGCGACGATCCTCTTCCTGCTGATCGCCACGGGCCTTGCCTATATGGCCTATCAGAATATCTGGGCGGACAAGAAGAAGGCGGCCTGACCGCACCTCCGCCTGATGGCATGAAAGAATGGGGCGCGTTCCTTGTCGGGAGCGCGCCCTTTCCTTATGGGGCTTCAACCATGAGCATCGACAGTCTGACCGCGCTGGTCCGCACCATCCCCGACTTCCCCAAGCCGGGCATCCAGTTCCGCGACATCACGACCCTGCTGGCCGACGGGCCGGGTCTGGCCGAACTGATCGACCAGATGGCGAAGGTGGCGGGACCGCTCGACCCCGACCTGATCGTCGGCGTGGAGGCGCGGGGCTTCATCCTGGGCGCGGCGCTGGCGCTGAAGCTGGGCAAGGGTTTCGTGCCCGTCCGCAAGAAGGGCAAGCTGCCGGGCAAGACGGTCGGCATCGACTATGTGCTGGAATATGGCACCGACCGGCTGGAACTGCATGAAGGACAGGTGCCGCAGGGCGCGCGCGTGCTGCTGGTCGACGACCTGATCGCCACCGGCGGGACGGCGCAGGCGGCGGCGCGGTTGCTGCGCGAGCAGGGCGCGCAGGTGCTGATGGCGCTGTTCGCGATCGACCTGCCGGATCTGGGCGGGCTTGCCGCGCTGGAGCAGGACGGTGTCCCCTCGCGCGCGATCCTGTTGTTCGAGGGCGACTGATCCGGTCCAGGCGCCGGTTGTCGCCGGCGCTCTTTCGCGTCATGATGCGCCGATCCGATGACGAGGAGCATATGGCTGCTACTTCCCGCTTCCTCCACCGGTTCGGCGCCTGTGTGGCGCCGCTGCTGCTGTCGGCCTGTGCGACGCCGGCCCCCTATCGGGAATTGTCCTGTAGCGCGGCAGTCGCGCCTGCGCTCGCCGCACCGGATGCGCAGCGGATCACCACCACCCTGTCGGTGCTGACCTATAATATCGAGGGGCTGGGCTGGCCGGCGCGCAGCGGGCGTGGGCCGTCCCTTGACCAGATAGCGGAGCGACTGGCCGCCATGCGCGCGGCGGGGACGGCGCCCGACGTGGTGCTGTTCCAGGAAATGTTCAGCGGATCGGCGAAGCAGGCGGTGGCCGATACCGGCTATCCGGCGATCGCCGCCGGCCCGCATCGCACGACCCGCGCGCGTGGGTCGACCAAGGACAAGCTGCCGGGCAAGTCGCATATCGACCGGGGCGAGATCGGCATTCATTTTTCCGGCAGCGGCCTGGCGGTCGCCTCGCGCTATCCGATTCTCCTGACGCAGCGGCGCGCCTATGGCCGCAAATCCTGTGCGGGCCTCGATTGCCTGTCGAACAAGGGAATCGTGCTGGCCCGCATCGCCATGCCCGGCGTGCCGACGCCGATCGACATCTATGACACGCACATGAACTCGCGCGGGGCGTCCCGCGCGCCCGGACCGCGCAATCTCGCCGCGCATGAACGGCAGGCGCTCGAGGCCTCGGCCTTCATCGATGCCAGCCATGACGACGCCTATCCGCTGATCTTTGGTGGCGATTTCAACATGCGCCATTCCGAACCGCGCTGGGAGAATTTCTCTCGCTATCAGGCGCTCAACTTGGTCCATCGCGTCTGCGCCGATGCCGCGTCAGGCTGCGATGTACGCATGTCCTGGGATGGCGACGAGCCCTGGATGGACACGCAGGATCTGCAATTTTTCTGGCCGGGCGACCGGGTCTCGGTTCGCCCGATCCGGGTGGAGGCGATGTTCGATGGTGGACCGAGCGGGCCGGAACTGTCCGACCATGACGGCTTCCTTGTTACCTATGAACTGTCCTGGCCGCGCGGCGCCGCGCGCCAGCCGGGCGGCTGTTAAAGCGCTTCTCCCAGGGCGTCGACGGCCACCGCCAGCTTTTCGTCGATCAGTGAGAGCAACTGCGTCCAGCCGAGCATGTCGTTCAACTCGCCCGGCCCATCGGAAATGCCGCGCAACCCCATCAGCGGCACGCCGAAACGCTGGCAGGCGCGGGCGATCGCAAAAGTCTCCATGTCGACCATGTCGGCGTCGATCGCGGCATATTCCTCGCCGCCCACGACATTGGCACCGGTCGACAGGCGCAGGGCGCGGATTTCGAGCGGCGTGACCAGCGGAATGTCGACCGGATGATCGATCAGCGGCGTCACCCCCTTGGTAAAGCCGAGGCGCGAGGCATCCATGTCGCGCCAGGAGACGCTGGCGACCTGATAGACCTCGCCCAGCATGCCCACCCGCGATCCGGCGGAGCCGAGTGACACCACCAGATCGGGCAGGGTGTCCGCCTGCGCCATCCGGTCGAGCGTCACGGCCATGGCCAGTGCCGCCTCGACCGGGCCGACGCCGGTCATCAGCGGGGTGATCCGGGCTTGCAGATGTGGGCCATATTCGGCGTCGATCGCCATCACGAACAGCACCCGCCGTCCGCCCATCACCACACATGTTGCCGTCATCTGCTGGTCTCCGTCTCGCTGCTGCGCGTCATAGCCGGAAAAGGGTAAAAAATAAGGCCTCGGAAATCCGGAGACTTCCAAGGCCTTATCATGGTGGGCGTGGCAAGGATTGAACTTGCGACCCCTGCGATGTCAACACAGTGCTCTACCACTGAGCTACACGCCCGCCGTGGAGGGGGCCAATAACGGGGGTCGGTGACTCGCGCAAGCGCTAAATGACACTTTTTTGTAGAAACTTTTCCAACCCGCTGGACAGGGGGTGGGGAGGCCATATGCTGCGGTGCAAATAAGGGGGGACGCAAAAACATCATGTTGCCTACGCCATCGACGCCGACGGAACCGGTTCGGCCGCTCCCCTTCTATCGCCATCTCTATTTCCAGGTGCTGGTGGCGATCGCGCTGGGCGTGCTGCTCGGCCATTATTTCCCGGCGACGGGCGAAGCGATGAAGCCACTGGGCGATGCCTTCATCGCGCTGGTGCGGATGATCATCGCGCCGGTCATCTTCCTGACGATCGTCACCGGCATTGCCGGCATGAAGGAACTGGGCGCGATCGGCCGGGTCGCGGCCAAGGCCTTTGCCTATTTCCTGACCTTCTCCACCCTGGCGCTGATCGTCGGCCTGATCATCGCCAATGTCGTGCAGCCTGGCGCCGGGCTCAACATCGATCCGGCGACCCTCGATGCCAGCAAGATCGCCGATTATGCGCAGCAGGCGCATGATCGCACGCTGGTCGCCTTCCTCCTGAACGTCATTCCCGCGACCCTGGTGTCGGCGGTGGCCGACGGGCATAATATCCTGCAGGTGCTGTTCGTCGCGATCCTGTTCGGCATCGCGCTCAGCATGATCGGGGAAAAGGCCGAGCCGCTGATGACGGTGCTGGAATCGGCCAGCCTCGCCATCTTCAAGCTGGTGTCCTTCCTGATGAAGGCGGCGCCCTTTGGTGCATTCGGCGCGATGGCCTTCACCGTCGCCAAATATGGCGTCGGGACGCTCGCCAACCTCGCCGGGCTGGTCGCGACCTTCTACCTCACCTCGCTGCTGTTCGTGCTCGTCGTGCTGGGGACGGTCGCCTGGTTCGCGGGCTTCAATATCCTGCACCTGATCCGCTATCTGCGCGCCGAACTGCTGCTGGTGCTGGGCACATCCTCGTCGGAAGCGGCGCTGCCCAGCCTGATCGAGAAGATGGAACAGGCGGGGTGCCGCAAGTCGGTGGTCGGGCTGGTCGTGCCGACCGGCTACAGCTTCAACCTCGACGGCACCAATATCTACATGACGCTGGCGGCGCTGTTCATCGCGCAGGCGACCAACGTGCATCTGAGCCTGGAGGAACAGATATTGCTGTTGCTGGTGGCGATGCTGTCTTCCAAGGGCGCAGCGGGCGTGACCGGCGCAGGCTTCATCACCCTGGCCGCCACCCTGTCGATCGTGCCGTCGGTGCCGGTCGCGGGCATGACCCTGATCCTGGGCGTCGATCGTTTCATGAGCGAATGCCGCAGCCTCACCAACTTCGTGGGCAATGCGGTGGCGACGGTGGTGGTGTCGGTCTGGGAAAAGGGTCTGGATCGCGAGCGCTTTGCGGCGGCCATGGCGGGCAAGCCGCTGCCGCCGCTGGGGCAGGGCGCGGACGAGGCCGAAGCGCTCAGCTAAGGCCGGTCAGCGTCTCGCTGCCGAACATCCGTTCGACTTCCAGCACCAGGTCGCGCAGGTGGAAGGGCTTTGACAGCACCTTCGCCTGCGGCACCGCCTTGCCGGCTTTCAGCGTCACGGCGGCAAAGCCGGTGATGAACATGATGCGGGTCTGGGGCGCGACATTGGCGGTGTGCTGCGCCAGTTCGATGCCGTCCATCTCGGGCATGACGATGTCGGTCAGCAGCAGGTCGAACCGATCCGATTCGATATGCGGCACGGCCTGGGTGCCGGTGGCGACCGCCACCACCTCATAACCCGACTTTTCCAGCGCCCGCGCCAGATAGGCGCGCATGCTGTCATCATCTTCCGCCAGCAGGATTCGAACCATTGACCCCAAATTTCCTGTAAGCCGTCTTCCGCGGCGCCCCTTGCCTTGCCCACAGACTGGCAAGCCGTTTGGATATATGCGACAAGGATTAAAGATTATCCAGCCGACCAAATTTTTCCCCGGCCGGTGAAAGGAATGGCGTTGGATCATTTTGGTACGCGTCCGCCAACCGAATCGACGGCGGCCTATGATCTTCATGGTCCTGCTCTTCCCAATGGTCCGCTGATTGTGTCCGTGCCCCATGCCGGGCGCGACTATTCCCCTGAATTGCTCGCTCTGGCGCGGGTGCGGCCGGAGGTGCTGCGCCGGCTGGAGGATCGCGGGGCCGACATGCTGGCGGGGCCGCTGGTCGCGCGGGGCTATAGCGTGCTGGTCGCCCGCGCGCCGCGCGCGATGATCGACCTCAACCGGCATGAGCGGGAGCTGGATCCGGTGATGGTGACCGGTCTGCCCCGCGACCAGCCGCTGCAGAGCAGCGCCAAACTGCGCGGCGGGCTGGGCCTCATTCCCCGTCGCCTGCCCGGCGCCCTGGAATTGTGGCAGCGGCCCATCCCCTGGGAGGAAGCGCGGCGGCGGATCGAGACGGTGCATCGGCCCTATCATGCCCGGCTGGCACAGATGATGACGGCGGCGCGGGAACGGCATGGCCATGCCATCCTGATCGACCTGCATTCGATGCCGCCGCTGCCGCCGCCGGCTGCCGGACAGGCTGCCCCGGCGCTGGTGCTGGGCGATCGCTTCGGCCGCAGCGCCGCGACACGGCTGATGATGCTGGCGGCCGATGTCGCGGCCGGGCATGGCGTGCTGACCTCGCAGAACCATCCCTATGCCGGCGACCATCTGATCGAGCGGCATGGCCGGCCGGAGCGCGATTTCCATGCGCTGCAGCTGGAGGTGGACCGTGCCCTCTATCTCGACGTCACGCTCGATCGGCCGGGGCCGGGGCTGACGCGGATGCAGGGCGTGGTGGCGGCGATGGCCGAGGCGCTGGCGAACGAACTGCCGCGCAGCTACGCGATGGCGGCGGAATAGCCTATTGGCCGATCACCAGCCGCGCGCCGGCGACGCTCAGATGATGGGAATCGAAATAGAGCGGCTTGCCGTTATGGATGATGGCGCAGCGGCGGGCATCGCATAGCCGCGCCATCGGATCGATCGGCGTCACGCCCCGTGCCTGCCAACGGGCAAACAGCGCGCGCAGATTATGGGTGCGGGCCTCGATCGTGGCGCGGTCCACACCCTGCGCCTGCGCAAGATCGCCGGCGCGGGCGAGGTGGGCCAGATGGCGCGGCACGTCGAAAGGCTGGGGTGGCACCGGTCCGATCAGGATGACCTGCCGTCCTTCGGCGCGCAGCGCATGGATGGTGGCGTCGAGTTTCGCGACGAAGGCGGGATCATCAAATTCACCATTGGCCCAGAAGGCGGCGAGATAGACGCGGCGGATGCCCGGATCGGCACGGATCGCGGCAAAGGCGGCCTGGTTGGCGCGGGCGCAGCGGGCATCCTTGGGCGCATCATAGCCCAGCACCGGCGGGCAACTGGACGTGGTCCGCTCGATCAGGGCGCGGCCTTCCGCCCTGGCCTTGAGCGACAGGGCATAGGCCATTTCCACGCCATGGCTGTCGCCCCAGAGCAGGGCGTCGGGCCGGACCTTGGCACCGAGAATGCAGGGCTGGGCACCGCGGGCGAACGTGTCGTGGCAGGCCTTGCGCGCCGGACTGATGTCGGTGCGGCCGGCGGCGAGTTGCAGCACCTGGGGCGCAAAGCGCTGCGGCCAGCCGCCCATCGCCAGCAGGGCCAGCGACAGGAGGCAGAGTAGCGACATGGCGCCGCCGGTGAACTGGAAGATGCGCCGGGCGGGGATGTGGCGGGCATCGCGGAAGGGACGCTCGACGAAACGCCAAGAGAGGATGGCGGCGATGAAGGAAGCTGTCACGACCGCGATGGCCGTCGATCCGGTCAGGGCCGCATCGGTCGCATATTCGGTGAAGACGATCAGCGGCCAGTGCCACAGATAGAGCGAGTAGGAGATGAGACCCACGCCGACGAAAGGGCGCAGGCTGAGCAGGCGCCCGACGCTGGTGCCCGGCGCACTGTGCAGCAGCAGCGCCGCGCCCAGTACCGGGGGCAGGGCGGTGATGCCGGGGAAGACGGTCTCGCGCGTGTAGAAGATGACAGCGAAGGCGACAGATAGAAGGCCACTCCACGCAAGCGCCTCCCGCAGCCAGCGCGCCCGTGTCGCCGGGATGGCGCCGAGCGCCAGCAGCGCTCCGGCGAACAATTCCCAGGCGCGGGTGGGCAGCAGGTAGAAGGTGAAGCCGCTGGTGTCGCGCTGAAGCGTGATCGCCAGTGCCAGCGACAGCGCGGCGATCGCGCCGACGATCAGGCCGCGCCAGCGGGCGGCACAGCGCGCGACCAGCATCAGCAGGATCGGGAAGCCGATGTAGAATTGCTCTTCCACGGCCAGCGACCAAGTGTGGAGCAGGGGCTTTACGTCGGCGCCGCCGGCGAAATAGCCGGTGTCGGTGAAGAACCAGAGGTTGGAGGCGAACAGCGTGGCGGCGAGCGCGGATTTCGGCACGCCTTCGATATCGCCGGGCAGATAGAGCCAGCAGGCCGCCGCCAGCACGGCCAGGATCATCAGGCTGAGCGCCGGCATGATCCGGCGGAAGCGGCGTTCGTAGAAATGGACGAGCGAGAAGCGCTGCTCATCCACCTCGCGCGCGATGATGCCGGTGATGAGGAAGCCGGAGATCACGAAGAAGATGTCGACGCCGACATAGCCGCCGGAAAAGCCGGGCACATGGGCATGGAAGAACAGCACCGGCAGGATGGCGACGGCGCGCAGCCCGTCAATGTCGCGGCGATAGAGACCCGCCCCGATCATGCTGCTTTCCTGTGCTCCCGACCCATGCATGGCGCTGTCCTAGCGCGAAAGCCCTGCGATTTGCTTTACCATTTTGCCGTCGTTGACAGCGGCATTGCGGGTGATATGATCCAATGTATATCATAAATGGGTGAGGATCATGCGCGATTACGCCACGGCGGACTTCTACAAGGATGTGGATCTGGTCGATGATCCCCATGCCTATTTCGACTTTCTGCGTGCCCAGGGGCCGGTGACGCGGCTGCCCCATCGCAATGTGGTGGCGGTGACGGGCTATGAGGAAACGGTCCAGGTGATGCTCGATACCGAGCATTTTTCGAGCATCAACGCCGTGACCGGGCCAATGACCGACCTGCCGTTCACGCCGCAGGGCGACGATATCGCGGCGGAACTGGAGGCGGCGCGACCCAAGATCGCCTTTGCCGACCAGATCGTGACGGAAAGCGGAACCCGCCATGCCAAGCTGCGATCGGTGATCGGCAGCCTGTTCACCCCCAGCCGCTTGAAGGCGCTGGAGCCATCCCTCTATGCGACCGCCGACAGCCTGATCGACGAGTTTGCCGCCGACGGCAAGGTCGATCTGGTGCGCCAATATGGCGGCCCCTATGCGACGCTGGTGATCGCGGACCTGCTGGGCATCCCGGCCAAGGGGCGCGCGGCCTTCCGCGTCCTGCTGGAAGGGGCGGTGCCGGCCCAGATCGACGGATCGCCCGAGGATCTGAAGCACAATCCGCTGGTCGGCCTTGGCAAGCATATGTTCCGCTACATCGCCTGGCGCCGCTTCCTGAACCATCCGGCGGTGCTGCCGGTGCGCCGGCTGCTGGGCGCGGACACGGAGAAGAAGGACATATTGACGACGCTGGCGCTGGCGAAGTTTCCGGATGGGACGAGCCCGACCCTGGTTGACCTGACGGCAATGGCGGCCTTCCTGTTCGGTGCGGGGCAGGACACGACCAACCGGCTGCTGGCCAACGCCTTCCGCATCATCGCCATCCGGCCGGATATCCAGGCGCAGTTGCGCGCCGACCCCAAGCGCATCCCCAATTTCCTTGAGGAGGTGCTGCGCTATGACGGGTCGGTGAAGAGCGGCGGGCGCATCTGCACGCGGACGACGGAGCTGGGCGGGGTCGAGATCAAGGCGGGAACGACGATCCTGATGTCGCACATGGCCGCCAATCGCGATCCGCGCCGCTTCGACAATCCAGCGCAGTTCGACATGGATCGGCCGCGCGCCAAGGAGCATCTGGCCTTTGGCCGGGGGGCGCATACCTGCATCGGCGCGCCGCTGGCCCGGCGCGAGGTGGCGGTCAGCATCGAACGGCTATTGGCGCGGATGGGCAATATCCGCCTGTCCCCGGCCCATCATGGGGCGGGTGAGGCGCTGCGCTTCGACTATGAGCCCACCTATATATTGCGGGCGCTGCGGCACCTGCATCTGGAGTTCGATCCGATCGCGGATCCCGGCTGAACAAGGGGCAGAGGCGGGATGAACCGGCCCCTCCTTGCGATTCGGAGGGGCCGGTTCCTTTTTCGTCAGGCCGCGGCGCGGCGTTCCTTCAGTTCCTCGTTCAGCATTTCTGCCAGCAGGAAAGCCAGTTCCAGGCTCTGCGCCGCATTGAGGCGCGGATCGCAATGGGTGTGATAGCGATCAGCCAGGCCTTCGTCGGTGATTGCGATCGCACCGCCGGTGCATTCGGTGACATTCTGGCCGGTCATTTCGGCATGGATGCCGCCGCCGAACGTCCCTTCGGCGCGATGCACGGCAAAGAAGCCGCGCACTTCGGCCAGGATGCGGTCGAACGGCCGCGTCTTGTAGCCATTGGCTGCCTTGATGACATTGCCGTGCATCGGGTCGCAGGACCAGACCACCGAATGACCCTCGCGCTTCACCGCGCGCACCAGCTTGGGCAGGCCGGCCTCGATCTTGTCATGGCCATAGCGGGTGATGAGCGTGATGCGCCCGGCTTCCCGCTTCGGGTTCAACAGATCGAGCAGGCGCAGCAGTTCGTCCGGCTCCAGCGTCGGACCGCACTTCATGCCGATCGGGTTGCCGATGCCGCGCAGATATTCGACATGCGACGACCCTTCGAAGCGGGTGCGGTCGCCGATCCACAGCATGTGCGCCGAGGTGTCATACCAGTCGCCGGTCAGGCTGTCCTGACGGGTCAGCGCCTGTTCGAACGGCAGCAGCAGCGCTTCATGGCTGGTGTAGAAGCTGGTGCCGCCAAGCTGGGGCACGCTGTCCGCGTCCAGGCCACAGGCACGCATGAAGTCGAGCGCCTGGCCGATCTGGTCCGCCATCGCCTCGAACTTCGCGGCCCAGGGGCTGCGACCCATGAAATCGAGCATCCAGCCATGCACCCGGTCGAGGCTGGCATAGCCGCCGGTCGAGAAGGCACGCACCAGGTTCAGCGTCGCCGCCGACTGGTTATAGGCGCGGATCATCCGCTGCGGATCGGGCTCGCGCGCTTCGGGGGTGAAGGCGATGTCGTTGACATTGTCGCCGCGATAGCTGGGCAGTTCCACGCCGCCGATCGTCTCGGTATCGGCCGAGCGGGGCTTTGCGAACTGGCCCGCCATGCGGCCGACCTTCACCACCGGCAGCTTCGAGGCGAAGGTCAGGACGACCGCCATCTGCAGCAGCACGCGGAACGTGTCGCGGATATTGTTCGGATGGAACTCGGCAAAGCTCTCGGCGCAGTCGCCGCCCTGCAGCAGGAAGGCTTCGCCGTTCGCGACGCGGCCAAGATCGGCCTTCAGATTCCGTGCCTCGCCCGCAAAGACGAGGGGCGGAAACTGGCCAAGCTGGGCCTCTACCGAGGCAAGCGCCTCCTGGTCCCGATAAAAGGGCATCTGGATGCCCTTATGCTCCCGCCAGCTTTCCGGCGTCCACTTCGCCGCCACGTCGAGTCTCCTTCACGTCAAAAAAATAGGGGCCGCATCTACGCGCAACCGCCCGGCAGGGCAAGTTTATAGCGGTTGCGGCGCCTCTTTGCGCAAGGATACTATCGATCAGACTGATCGAGCGGCTTTATTTCTGGCAGGGATAGCGATCGTTGAGGGCGATGCTGACCAGCGCCGACGCCGCCGCGCCGCGCTGGTCGGGGTAGCGCTCCAGATAGGCGACGACGGTGCTTTTCACATCCTCGGCCGCCATCCGCTTGGGCCAGCAGACGGTGCGGGCGCGGCCCAGGAACATCTCCTTGCGGATGCCGTCGGTCGCCCCGGCGATGTATGCGGTGCAAGCCAGCTTATATTCCGGCGCCTTGTTGCGGCATTTGGCGAGCAGGCTGGTGCCGGTCTCGAACATGTAGATGCCGCCTTGGTCCGATGCGGGCGGTGGCGGCGGAACCTTGCTCGATGACGCGGCGGCGATCGCCAGCAGAAGCGCAAACATGGGGGCGGGGCACTCATATCGGATCGTTGAGGATGCGACGCAAAGTGCCGTCTTTGCGATAGCCTGTCCAACCGGACTGGCCGACATGTGAAACGGACTGGCTCAGTATATGCCGCGGCTTGACGATGGCGGGCGGGCGGGCACTATGGCGCCATGCGCATCGCGATCTTCGGCACCAAGGGCTATGACCGGCATTTCCTGTCGGCCGCCAATCAGGGACATGAACTGCATTTCCTGGAACCCCGTCTGGACGCGGACACCGCGAGCCTGGGCGAAGGGTTCGAGGCGGTTTGCGTGTTCGTCAACGACCGACTGGACGCGACCGTGCTGGCCAAACTGGCGGCCGGCGGCACGCGGCTGATCGCGCTGCGCTGTGCCGGTTATAATAATGTCGATCTGGTCGCAGCGGCGGACCTGGGGCTGACGGTTGTGCGGGTGCCGGCCTATTCGCCGCACGCGGTTGCGGAATTCACCGTCGCGCTGCTGATGGCGCTCGACCGGCGCATTCATCGCGCCTGGGCGCGGGTGCGGGAAAATAATTTCGCGCTCGACGGGCTGATCGGCCGCAACCTCCATGGCCGGGTGGCGGGCGTGATCGGCACCGGGCGGATCGGCGCGCTGGTCGCCCGCACGCTGAAGCTGGGCTTTGGATGCGAGGTGCTGGCGAGCGATGTGGCCGAGGATCCCGAACTGCTGGCGATGGGCGTGCGCTACGTGCCGCCACGTGACCTGCTGGAACAGGTCGATATCGTCTCGCTCCATTGCCCGCTGACGCCCGATACACGCCATATCATCAATGCCGACGCGATCGGTCGGGCGCGCGATGGACTGGTGATCGTCAATACCAGCCGCGGCGCGCTGATCGATACGCAGGCGCTGGTGGCGGGGCTCAAGTCGCGCAAGATCGGCGGCGTCGCGCTCGACGTCTATGAGCAGGAGGCGGACCTGTTCTTCGAGGATCTGTCCAACGAGATCATCGAGGATGATCTGTTCCAGCGGCTGCTGACCTTCCCCAATGTGCTGGTCACCGGGCATCAGGCCTTTCTGACCGAAGAGGCGCTGGCGAGCATCGCCGAGACGACGATGACCAATATCAGCGATTTCGCCGCCGGTCGTCCGCTCGCCAACCGGGTCGATCCGCAAGCGGCTATTGCCCCACGAGGATGAACGGCGCCCAGACATAGGGCTGCACCGCGTCGGGTTTGCCGGACCGGATCAGCTTCAGCATCGCCCGTTGCAACGCCACCCCGCGATAGGCGCCGCGCCGGTTGGCCTTGACCGTCTCGACCGTGATGAAGGTGCCGGCATCGTCCCGCACCGGCCAGTGCGACACCAGCAGGGCGCCGGCGCCGGCATAGCGGAATGCTTGGGCCAGGCCGGAATAGGTCTGGGCCTGGGCGCTGCTGCCGGCGGCGGTGTTGCACGCGGACAGGATCACCCAGTCGGCGCCGATCCGCATCTGCGCCACTTCCGATGCCGTCAGTATCCCGTCATTGCCGGAATCCGTGCCGGGGGGCGAAAGCAGCAGGGCCGGCTCGTCCAGTCCCTCCATCTGGCCGCCGACCAGCCCGTGGGTGGCGAACAGCATGACCGAATAGGGGCGCAGGTCGCTGGTGCGCAGGATCGCCTCGCTGGCGTTCGCGCCGATCAGCAGCCGGGCATGATCGGGGCCGAAATAGCGCGCAACCGATCGCAATTCCTCGGCCGATCCGGGCAGGGGCGGCAATTGCGCCAGCGTGGCCGCGCCGCCGCCGCGTTGCCTGAGGGCGATCGCCTGCGTCTCCCGCGAAAAGGGCAGGGGCGCGCCGATGCCCAGCATCCGGTCATCCTGGGCCGCCAGCTTTTGCGGCACGACGGGGCGGAAGCCGCTGTCGATCCGCAGCGCATAGCGCCGGATCAGCCAGGGTGTGTTGCGGTCGACATGCTGCACCGGCTTTTGCGGCAGCATGGCAAAGGGCAGGGCGGCGAACGCGCCAGTCGGCACGACCCGCAGGCGCGGCGCCTTGCCCAGCGCGGCCTGGACATCGGGCGTGAAGATCTGGGTGTAGAGGATATGGGCGCCTTCCTGATCGAAGCCGGTGGCGCTCAGCGATGCGCGCAGTCGCGCGATCCGGCCGACCAGATTGGCGCGCGTCTCCTGCGCCCGGATGATGGCGGTCCGTTCGCGGCTGACGGCCAGGATATAGACGCCGTCGAAGGCAGGCGTCACCGCCAGCAGCGCCTCGTCCGCCGCCAGATTGGCGCGCAGCGATGCCAGGTCGGGCAGGGCGCCGCCACGCGCCTCCAGCCATCGGGGAAAATCATGGGCGATCGCGGCGCGGTCGGCATTGACCTCTTTTGCCAGGGTCGCGCGATTGGCGCGTGCAGCCGCGACCCCTTCGTCGCGGGCGAGCGCCTGCAGCAACAGGCTGTCGGCGGACTGTAGCGCGCGGGTCCGGTCCTGCAGCGCGCGGACCCGGTTGCCCAGTGCGGGGTCGTCCACCATCCGCTGCGCGACCAGATGATTGGCCTGGACGATGCCCGATCCGGCAAGCAGGGCCATCGCGTCCATCGCCAGCCCGGCGTCGCGCGCCTGTGTCGCGATCGCCAGCACGCTGTCCAGCGCGGCGCGCTGATCCTCGGTCAGGGCGCCGTCCTCCTGCAGGCTGAGACTGGTGCGCAGCAGCGCGATCAGCCGGCAGGCCGCATCGACGCTGTCGCCGCCATTGGCCCAGGCCGACAGCATGCCGGCATTGGCGATGGCGAAGCCGGGCAGATTGTCGAGTTGGCGGGTCTCGCGGTCGAAATCGGCGGCTGCAGCGCGCGCCTCGTCCATCCGGCCGGCCTGGATCAGCGCGGGGATCAGAAAGGGATAGACGCGCTGCCCCATGTCGCGATCCTCGGCGCTGCCGGTGCGGCCGCGCGCCAGCGCGGTCTGTAGCCGGCTGATCGCTTCTTCTCTGCGTCCCTGGGCGAAAGCGGCGACGCCGGCAAAGGCCAGCGCGCGTGCGGACTGCGGACTGGTGTCACCTTCGATGTCGCGAAAGCCGCGCTCGGCCTCCAGAAACAGCGGTTCGGCCTCGTCATAGCGTTCCAGCGGCAGCAGCAGATTGCCGAGATTCTGCAGCGCGAAGTCAAAGGCCAGGCTCTTCGTGCCGCTGGTCTCGCGCTTGATCGCGATCGATCGTTCCAGATAGGCGAGGCTTTCGTTGCGCCGCCCGGTGCGCGAGAGCAGCAGGCCGAGCGCTTCGAGCGCGCGGGCATAATTGGGATGCTTGCGATCGACATGGTCGGTCGCGGTATCCACCGCCAGACGGGCATAGATTTCCGCCTCGGCATCGCGATCCGCGCGCGAGAGCATCTGCGCATACATATAATAGGCGCCGACCGCGTCCGCGCTGTTCTGGCCGCTGGCGGCGACCCGCGCCTCCATGCTGCGGCGTTGCGCCTCGACCGCCTCGCTGTTGCGGCCGAGACGGGACAGCGCCTGGGCATGGGCAAAGGCGATGTTGGACTTCAGCATCATCGCCGATTCATCCAGCGCCTTGGGATCGGTGCGGGCGAAATAGCCGTCGATATAGCGGCTCGCTTCGGCCAGCGTCTCGACCCCGGCGCCGATCTGGTTCAGAGTGACCTGGACATAGCCTTTGATCGACAGGCCCTGCATCCAGTAGATCGGATAGGCGTCGCGGAAGGGCGACAGCAGGGCAAGGCCGCGGTCCGCATGAGCGAGCGCGTCGGGGTTGCGGCCGTCGATCTGGTCCATCGACGACAGGTTGATGAGCGCGACCCCCGCCAGCGGATGGGCCTGGCCCTGCACCTTGCTGTGGGATGCCGCCGTTTCGAGCGCTGTCCAGGCGTCGCGTGTCTTCTGCGACATGGACAGGGCATAATCGTCGCTCTCGAACAGCGCGTCGGCCTTGTCCTCCAGCGCGTAGAGCCGGGCATAGTGCGGATCATCAGTGCGGAAGGCGGGCGACGGGGCGGCGGCAGCGGGCAGCAGCGCGGGGCCGGCCAAGGCCAGCAGAAACGCGCCCGCGCGCGCGGAAAACAGCATGATGCGCCCCACTTTTCTCGACCCGATACCGTCTTGGGTCGAACCCAGGACGGCGTCAAGTCATCAGGCCAGTGTCAGGCGCCAGTCCCAGCGCAGCGGATCGCCGTCCATCACTTCGACCCCGCGCGCGATCAGCGCGTCGCGTATCTCGTCCGACAGGGCGAAATCCTTTTCGGCGCGGGCGGTGGTGCGCCGTTCCAATTCGGCCTCGATCTCCTCGGGCGTGATCTGCGCATCCTTGGGCTGCACCCGCAACTCGGCGCGGGTCAGGTCCAGCAGGCGCAGGCCCAGCGCCTGGTCGAACGCGGCGATCAGGCACAGCTTCTCGTCGACCGGCACCTTTTTCATGCTGATCGCTTCCTCCAGCAGCGGTAGCGCGCGCGGCGTCATCAGGTCGTCGGCGATCGCCGCATCGAACTGCTCCAGTAGCGGCACCAGCTTGGGGTGAAGATTGGCACGCAGATAATCGAGCGTCACCGACTGCCAGGTGATCCCCTCGGCCCGGCTTTTCAGCCCCTCGACACCCATGACCAGCCGCTTGAGGCGGGTCAGTGCGGCGGCCAGATTGTCGGCGCTGAACTCCAGTTCGCTGCGATAATGGGCGCCCAGGCACAGCAGGCGATAGGCGATCGGATGCACGCCGGCATCGACCAGGCTGAACAGGGTGGTGAAGCCGCCCTTCGACTTCGACATCTTCCCCTGCCGGTCGACCAGGAAATTATTGTGCATCCACCAGCGCGCGCCGGTGAAGTCCGGCTCTGCATCGGTGCAGCCGCAATAGGCCTGGTTCTGGGCGATCTCATTGGGATGATGGATCTCGCGATGGTCGATGCCGCCGGTATGGATGTCGAACGGCTGGCCGAGGCGGGCTTGGCTCATGACCGAGCATTCCAAGTGCCAGCCCGGCGCGCCCTTGCCCCAGGGGCTGTCCCATTCCATCTGGCGCTGCTCGCCCGGCGGCGACTTGCGCCAGATGGCGAAGTCGCTGGGATTGCGCTTGCCCGCCACCGGGTCGATGCGGGCATGGGCGGCATCGTCGCGACCGCCGGCCAGCGCGCCATAATTGGGCACGGTGCTGCTGTCGAAATAGAGGCCGCTCTCCAGTTCGTAGCAATGCGCGTCGGCGATTTTCTGCGCAAATTCGATCATCTGCGGCACATAGTCGGTCGCGACCGTCCATTCGCTGGGCGCCATGATGTTGAGGTCGGCGATATTGGCCTTGAAGGCTTCGGTATAATGGGCCGCGATGTCCCAGATGCTCTTGGCGCTGGCACGGGCGGCGGCCTCCATCTTGTCGTCGCCGGCGTCGGCATCCGACGTCAGATGGCCGACATCGGTGATGTTGATGATCTGGGTGACGTCCAGCCCCTTCCACAGCAGGGTCCGGCGCAGCGTGTCGACGAACACATAGGCGCGCAGATTGCCGATATGGGCATAATTATAGACGGTCGGGCCGCAGCTATAGACGCGCGCATGGTTGGGCTCGATCGGCGCGAACGGCTCGATCGACCGGGTCAGGCTGTTGAACAGGCGCAGGGGCGCGTCGCTATGCTGGTCTTGGCTCATGGCGCCAGCCATGTCGCGAGACGGCGCGATCGTCAACGGGGCGGGCACCGCAAAAAAGCGCTTGAACTTGACCTTGGGTCAAGCGGTAGCAAGGGGCATGACCGAGATTCTGGATATTGCCGCCGTCGCCCGCGCCACCGGCCTCACCAGCCGGGCGCTGCGTTTCTATGAGGCGCGCGGGCTGGTTGCGCCGCTGCGCACCGCGTCGGGGCGGCGCCTGTTCGGCCCGGCCGAGCTGGCGCGGCTGCACGAATTGCTGGCGCTCAAGCGCGCAGGGCTGAGCCTTGCCCAGATCAAGACGTTGTTCGACGGCCGGCCGATCGACCTTGGCGCGCTGCTGCGCGCGCAGATCGCAGCGATCGACGCGCAGGCGCAGGAACTGGCGCAGGCGCGCAGCCATCTGGAAACCGCCTTGTCCCGCATCGACCGTGGCGAGCCGCTCGATGCCGCGACCCTTTGCTCGCTGATCCGCAGTGGAGAAAGCATGACCATGCAAGAAGAATGGAAGGCGGTCAGTGGCCGCTATATCAGCGCCCAGGCCGAGGCCGATTTTGCCGAGACGATGCCCAGGATGCCGGCCGATTTCGATCAGGCGGCCTATAGCGCGCAATGGGCGGACCTCACCGCCCGGATCGAGGCGGCGCTGCCGCTCGATCCGGCGAGCGCGGCGGCAGGGGCGTTTTATGACGAATGGCAGGCGCTGCTCGCGCCCTTCACCGCCATCGCCACGCCGGCGATGATGGAGGGGGTGACGCGCATGTACGATCATGTCGACGAGTGGAAGGACGAACGGCAGCCGCCCTTCGCCTCGGACGTGTGGGACTTCATCCGCAGCGTCGGGGCGGGGCGGCAAATGTAATAAATTGTTGCTTGGGCGGTGGCGCCTTGCGCGATCGTCCGGGCGACCCGATATTGGCTGTGCGGACCGGGCCCCTCTGGCGACATGGATCTCTTCCCCCTTGATCCAGGTCGCGATGTCGGACCGCATCGGGTGCGCCCGGTGCAGGTTTTGTGGCAATTCCCCCCTCTTTTTGCCGCAGGAGACCGCACCGGGCTCACTCGAACCATCTTTTTTATGGAGTGAGTGAAGCCGTGAACAATCCCGTACGCATGCCGGGCTATGGTGCCAGCCAGACGGCGCAGACCGATGCTGGCCTGCGCGCGCACATGCTCGGCGTTTTCCGCAACATGGGCATCGGCCTGGTCATCACCGGCCTGGTCGCTGCCCTGGTCGGCAATACCCCCGTGCTGGCCGCTGCCATCTTCGGCACGCCGCTGAAGTGGGTCGCGATCTTCGCGCCGCTGGCCTTTGTCTTCTTCTTCAGCTTCCGCATCGACAAGATGACGACGGCCGGCGCACGCACCGCCTTCTACGCCTTCGCGGCGGTGATGGGCGTGTCGCTGGGCAGCGTCTTCCTGGTCTTCACCGGCGGCAGCATTGCCCAGGCCTTCTTCTCGGCAGCGGTGATGTTCCTCGCCATGGCGCTCTGGGGCTATACCACCCAGCGTGACCTGACCAAGATGGGCAGCTTCCTGATGATGGGCCTGATCGGCATCGTGGTCGCCAGCCTGATCAACATCTTCATCGGCTCGTCGGCCATGGGACTAGTGATCTCGATCATCGGCGTGGTGGTCTTCACCGGCCTCACTGCCTGGGACGTGCAGCGCATCAAGTCGGAATATTTCTACTATGCCGGCCATGAGGTGGCGCAGAAGATGCAGGTGATGGGCGCGCTGTCGCTCTACCTCAACTTCGTCAACCTGTTCCAGATGCTGCTGAGCCTGACCGGCGAGCGCGAATAAGCATGCGCGATCAGGCCACCGTGTCGGCCATGCTCTGCCCGGTCTGCCATGTGGGGCTCCACATGAGCGACCGGCAGGGAGTGGAGATCGACTATTGCCCGCAATGTCGCGGCGTCTGGCTGGACCGGGGTGAACTCGACAAAATCATCGAGCGCTCGGCTCAGCCGGCTCCGGCCCCCGCCGCGCCACAGATGAGCTACCGCCCGGACCGTGAATATCGTGACGATGGGCGCGGCTATCCCAAGAAACGCCGGAAGAGCTTTCTGGAAGAGCTGTTCGATTGAGAAAAAGGCCGGTCCCGATGGGGCCGGCCTTTTTCGTGGAGAGTCACTCCTTTTCCCTCATGCCAGCGAAGGCTGACATCAAATATTCTCAGCGACCGTCGAAATATTCCCGCCGGTCTGCTTCATGCCTTCGGGCATTTTTCCAGTATGAATTGCGCCAGTCCTTCAACGGTCAATTGAGGGTCGAATACGACGTCTTCGCTGCCTGGCTCTCCGACCATGAGGGGGCGTCGGCTAATGTGACGAAGGGCATCGAGCATGACATCATCGATGTCATCGTCACAGACACCAAGGTCATTGCATAACTGAGATTTGGGCGTGATTGCCCTTCGAACGCCGTGCTCCGTCTTTAGAATGTTCACGATCAGATCAACGAGGCGGTCAAGTTCAGACGTAATCATGCCCATGCCTTAATGCGCCGCGCCCCAACTCGGGCCGGTGCCGATTTCCACGCCTAGCGGCACGGACAGGCTGACCATCGGTTCGGCCGCGCTTTCCATGACCTTGCGGATCACCTTGCTCGCCGCCTCGACATCGCCTTCGGGCAGTTCGAACACCAGTTCGTCATGCACTTGCAGTAGCATGCGCACGCGCGGGAGGCCGGCGGCTTCGAGCGCCGGGCCCATGCGTGCCATCGCCCGCTTGATGATGTCGGCACTGGTGCCCTGGATCGGAGCATTGATCGCGGCGCGCTCGGCGCCCTGTCGTTCGTGCTGGACCGGTGCCTTGATGCGCGGGAACCAGGTCTTGCGGCCGAACAGGGTTTCGGTGAAGCCGTTGGCGCGCGCCTTCTCCAGCGTCTCGTTGATATAGACGCTGATGCCGGGGAAGCGCTCATAATAGCGGCTGATCATGTCCTGCGCCTCGTCGGCGCTGATTTCCAGCCGGCCGGCCAGGCCCCAGCGCGAAATGCCGTAGAGGATCGCGAAGTTGATCGTCTTGGCGCGGCCGCGCGTGTCGCGATTGACCTCGCCGAACAATTCCATGGCCGTGCGGTTATGAATATCCTCACCTTGTTCGAACGCGTCCTTGAGCGCGGGCACGTCGGCCATGTGCGCGGCCAGCCGCAGCTCGATCTGGCTATAGTCCGCCGCCAGGATGACATTGCCGGGTTCGGCGACGAAGGCATGGCGGATCTGCCGGCCGATCTCGGTGCGGATCGGGATATTCTGCAGATTGGGATCGGTCGAGGACAGGCGGCCGGTCTGGGCGCCGGTCAGCGAATAGCTGGTATGGACCCGGCCGGTGTCGCGGTTGATCTGCTGCTGCAGCGCGTCGGTATAGGTCGACTTGAGCTTGGAGAGCTGGCGCCATTCCAGCACCAGCCCGCAAATGGCCGACCCTTCGGCCTTGAGCTTTTCCAGCACGGTAACGTCGGTGGAGTAGGTGCCGCTCTTGCCCTTCTTGCCCCCTTTGAGGCCCATTTCATCGAACAGCACGACGCCCAGCTGTTGCGGCGATCCGATGGTGAAGGGATGGCCGGCCAGTTCGTATATCTCGGCCTCCAGGCCGGCGATCGACTGGGAGAAGCTGCGCGAGAGACGGGACAGGGCTTCGCGGTCGACCTTGATACCCTGCCGCTCCATGCCGGCGACCACCGGGATCAGCGGCCGGTCCACCAACTGATAGACCCGCGTCGCGCCTTCGGCCGGCAGGCGGCCCGATAGCTTGTGCCACAGGCGCCAGGTGACTTCGGCATCCTCGGCGGCATAGGCGGTCGCCTTGTCGAGCGGGACATGGGCGAAGCTGATCGCCTTCTTGCCGGTGCCGGTCACTTCCTTGAAGCTGATGCAGGTGTGATTGAGGTGGACGCTCGCCGCCTCGTCCATGCCATGGCCGCCCAGCGACTTGCCGGCGTCGAGGTTGAAGCTCATCACCATCGAATCGTCGATCGGCGACACCTCCAGCCCGACGCGGGCGAGGACGTTGAGGTCATATTTGATATTATGGCCGACCTTGAGCACCGCATCGTCGGCGAGCAGGGGCTTCAGGAGCCGGATCGCGTCGTCGAGCGCGATCTGCTGCGGCACTTCGCCGAACATGTCGTCGGCGGAGCGATGGGCGAGCGGGATGTAGCAGGCGCGCCCCGGCCCAGTGGACAGGCTGATGCCGACCAGGCCCGATTCCATGCTGTCGAGCGCATCGGTCTCGGTATCGACCGCGACCACGCCGAGCGCGCGGGCTTCGTCGATCCAGACCTGCAGCGCCTCGACCGTGGTGACGGTTTCATAGAGGGCGCAGTCGATCGGCGGATGCTCGACCTCGATTACCGGGGGCGACGGTGGCGCGTCGGCGCTGCCGGTCGCAGCGGCCGCGCTGGCGACCGCAACCGTAGCGGCCGGCGCGCCGAGGCGGTTGAGCAGGGTCTTGAAGCCATGATGCGACAGGAAGGCCTGCAACGGCTCCTTGGGAATGCCCTTCAAGGTCAGGTCGTCCAGCGGCTCGGGCAGGTCCATGCTGTCATGCAGCGCGACCAGCCGGCGCGACAGGCGCGCCATGTCGGCATGGGCGATCAGGTTTTCCTGCATCTTCGACTTCTTCATCGAAGGGGCCGCGTCCAGCGCCGCTTCCAGCGTGCCATATTCGGTGATCAGCTTGGCCGCGGTTTTGGGGCCGATGCCCGGCACGCCTGGCACATTGTCGACGCTGTCGCCCATCAGCGCCAGCACGTCGCCCAGTTGCTCGGGCAACACGCCGAACTTGCCCATGACATAGTCGGCGCCGCGCCGCTCATTCTTCATCGTGTCGTACATGTCGACGCCGGGCTGGATGAGTTGCATCAGATCCTTGTCGGAACTGACGATGGTGACATGCCAGCCGGCGCGCACGGCGGCCTGGGTGTAGCTGGCGATGATGTCGTCCGCCTCATACCCGGCTTCCTCGATGCAGGGGAGCGAGAAGGCGCGGGTGGCGTCGCGGATCATCGGGAACTGGGGCACCAGATCCTCGGGCGCGGGCGGCCGGTTCGCCTTATACTGATCATACATGTCGTTGCGGAAGGTGTGGCTGCCCTTGTCCAGCACGACGGCCAGATGGGTCGGCCCCTCGGCCTTGCCCAGCTCCTCGGCCAGCTTCCACAGCATGGTGGTATAGCCATAGACCGCGCCGACCGGCTGGCCATGCTGGTTGGTGAGCGGCGGAAGCTGGTGATAGGCGCGGAAGATATAGCCGCTGCCGTCGACCAGATAGAGATGATTCTGCTGAGACATGGGGCAGGGGATAGCGGGGATTGGCCCGCCGCTCCAGTGCCCGACGCTTATACGCCGCCGCTCTCGCCGCCGGCCGGGGCGGTCGCGTCGTCGGCGCGCCGGCCGCGCAGCATATGGCCAATCAGCAGCACGGGCATCAGCACGGCCATGCCGATGAAGATCGCCATCAGCCGCTCGACGCCGGGTTCCAGCACCAGCTGGTCATATCGGTCGGGCACCAGCATCACCAGCACCGCCAGGGTGAACTGGGTGCCGACATAGCGATGGGTCGGATCGCCATTTTCCAGATGCCGGCCCAGCATCACGCCGATCGCGGTGGCGCCGAGCAGCAGCGCCATATTGTCGGCACCCGCGACCAGGAAGAAGGCCGCGAACAGGGCGCCGCCGATGCAGCCGATCATCCGTTGCAATATGCGCTGGCTGACCGGGGCGAGGCCGCTCGACCCGATGCCCGTGACCGGCAGCAGCATCACCGCCATGATCATGATCGCGCCCTGCGCCAGCGCGGGCACAGGAATCCAGGCATTGAGCGCCACCAGCAGCGCCAGCGCCACGCCGGCTTGCAGCGCGTGGCGCAGCGAATCCCCGTGCCAGCCCGCGCCGGTCGCGGCGGGCGTGCGCTTGGCCGGCCAGCGGCGGCGCAGAGTCAGGGTGGAGGCGAGGCTGACGATCAGGCTGGCGGCGATACCGGCGAGCGTTTCGAGCACGCGGGTCTGGACGAATTCGGGCAGGGCGATCGCGGGATGCTCGATCTTGTCGAGCACGACCATGGCATAGGTCAGGCCGAAGAACAGCCAGGCATAGGAACGGCGCGAGGTGATCGCGGCATAGAGGCTGATCGTCCCCATCAGCGCCAGCGCCGCGGCGGCGGCGGGCCAGTAGCCGACGATGAAGGGCGCGCTGCCCAGCGCGATCAGCCCGCCCGCGACCGTGCCGACGATCCGCAGCACGCCGCGCGCCAATGTTTCGGCGGCATGGCCGCGCATCACCATATAGCCGGCAAAGGCGGCCCAGGAGACATGGGTGGCGCCGAGCAGATGGGCGAGCAGGATCGCGCCCAGCACCGACAGCGCACATTCCAGTTCATCGATGGTGCGCGGCGTCACGCGGTCGAGCAGCGAGGAAAAGGGGCGCGGCATAGGGACTTAGTGCCGCAGCGGGACAGTAAAGGCCAGTGCGGGATATTTGCTGCTTCCTATCCGTTTCGTTGCGCTGGAAACAGATTGGGAAGGGGAGGGCATGTGATGCGGGCATGGGGCGCGGCGATGCTGCTGGCGATGGCGGCGCAGGGTGGCGCGGCCTGGGCGCAGGATGATCGGGAGTTTTGCGCCGACCGGCCGGGGCTCGATACCCCGCCCTGCACCATGGCTCCGGGCAAGGTTCAGGTCGAACTGGGGCTGGGCGACTGGACCCGCGAGCAGGATGCGGAGAACCGCATCGACACTGTGAACTTTGGTGATGCGCTGCTGCGCATCGGCCTGACCGACAGCCTGGAAGCGCAACTGGGCTGGACCGCCTTTGGCCATGTGCGCACGCGCGATCGGGTGACCGGCGCGGTGGAGAAGGAGAGCGGCATCGGCGACATGCGCGTCGCGCTGCGGCAGAATCTGCGCAATCCGGACGGTTCGGGCTTCTCGATCGCGGTCATGCCCTATGCCAGCCTGCCGACCGGCGGCGATGCGATCGGTGAGGGCGACTGGGGCGCCGGGATGCTGGTACCGATCAGCTATGATCTGGGCCATGGCCTGACGCTCCAGGCCACGCCAGAAGTCGACGCGGCGGTCGATGAGGATGGCGATGGCCGGCATCTCGCCTATGGCAGCGTCGTCGGGCTGGGCTTCGACATCAGCGACAACCTGTCCGGATCGATCGAGGCATCGCTGATGCGCGACGATGATCCCAACGGCCATGCCACCCAGGCGCTGGCCGGCCTGTCGCTGGGCTGGCAGGCGGGCGACGACATGCAGTTCGATGCCGGCGCCAATCTGGGCCTCAACCATGACAGCCCCGACGCCGAACTCTATGTCGGCATCGTCAGGCGCTTCTGATCCTTAGAGCATCGTCCGATTAGGGTGAAACGGAGGATGCTCTAATTTTCTTCAGAATGTTCTAGCGCTTCTCGTGATTGGCGACCACGGCGCGCGAGACGGCCTGCATCAACTGCCAGCGTTCGGGGATCGACACGGTGGTGCTGCCGATCATCACCGCAACCGCATAGCTGGTGCCGTCGGGCGCGGTCATGATGCCGACATCATTATAGCCCGTCGATCGCGGCGGCAGATCCTGCCCGGTGCCGGTCTTGTGCATATAGGTCCAGCTGTGGGGGACGCCGCCCTTGATCCGCTGCGGCCCGGTCTTGGCTTCCTCCATGAAGTTCATCAGCACGCGGGCCGATGCGGAGGACAGCATGTCGCCTTCCTTGAGCTTGGCCAGCGCCTGCACGATCGATGCCGGCGCGGCACCATCGGGCGGGCTGGCGAGATAATTGTCGAGCGCCTTCTGCCGCACCGACATGGGCAGCGCGGCGCGGGCGGCGTAGAAATTGCGGCCGATCGAATAATCCTGCCGCCAGTCGAGGCCGGCGGTGGTCGATTGCAGCAGCCGTTCGCCCGGACCAAAACGGATATTGGCGATGTGGCGGCGTGCCAGATAGCCGCGCACCGCGTCCGGCCCGCCGACCGCGCGCAGAAGCGTGTCGTTGGCAGTATTGTCGCTCTGCGTCATCGCGCGGCGCATCAGGTCGGAATAGGTGGTGGTCCAGCCGCCCGATCCCACCATCGCCGCGCTCGGCTGGTGGAACAGGGTCAGATCCTTCTTCGTGATGGTGGTCGAATCGGCGAGACGAATCTTGCCGCGATCGACCGCGTCCAGGAAGGTCATCGATACCCACAGTTTCGACACGCTCTGCTGTGGAAACAGGGCATTGCCATTATAGGCGACGGTCCAGTCCGCCCCGACCCGGCGCACCGCGATGCCGACCTTGCCGCGGAAGCTCTGACCCAGATTCTGGATCACGCTGACGAGTGCGGGCGAAGGTTGCTCGCGCTGGTCGATATCCTTGTAGGGGGCGGGGGGATTGGCGACCTGCTTGATCGGCCAGGTGTTGGTCGTGGGCTGCACCGTCTGGCGCGGCGGATTATTCGGTCGCGCGCTGCTGGCCTGGGCACCAGGCTGGGGTGGCGCGCCGACGCAGGCGGACAAGGCAACCACCGCAAGCACAAGGCGCGACGAGACGCGCCTGCTATCATTCGAACTCATCACTAACCCCGCACTTCAAGCCGTTACAAGGCGCGGCGACCCGCATTGTAGGCAAGGACGATGCGACGAATGATTCCACAATTGCGATGTAAGGAGTCTGAACGGCGGAACGGCGCTCAGTTGCGGTTCAGCGGCGGGGCGGCAATAGGGAGCGGATGACGGATGGACTGATGGATCGACGCGGCCTGCTCTGCGGCGCGGGAGCGCTGGCGGCGGGATGGGCGATGCCGGCACTGGCGGCGGATTTTGCCTCGCGCCGGATCATGGTGACGGTGCGCGGCAGCGGCCGGGACGTGCTGCTGATCCCCGGCCTTGCCAGTGGTCCGGGCATCTGGAACGGCGTGACGGGGCAGATGCCGGGCTATCGCTGGCATCTGGTCCATGTCCGCGGTTTTGCCGGCCTTGCTGCCGACGCCAATGGCAGCGGGCCGGTGGTGCAGCCGGTGGCGGACGAGATTGCCCGCTATATTGCCGCCGCCGGATTGCGGCGGCCGGCGGTGGTCGGGCACAGCATGGGCGGCACGCTGGCGATGATGCAGGGCCTAAAAGGCCTCGCCAGCCGGGTGATGGTGGTCGACATGCTGCCCGCCGGGGCGGCGATGGTTGGCGGCACCGCCAATGGCATGGGCTATCTGGCCGACCAGCTGAGCCAATATTTCACCGGCACGGCGGCCGGGCGCCGCTACCTCGCCCAGATCGTCGCGCAGGCGCCGGGGGCGGAGGGCAGCAATCCGGAGGTGATCGCCACCGCGCTGCGTGACCTGGCCAATACCGATCTTGGCCCGCAGCTTGGCCGGATCGGGGTGCCGATGTCGGTGGTCTACGCCGTCGGCGCGGACCAGGCCCAGTCGGTCGAGATCACCCGGCGCTTCCGGGCTGCCTATGCGGCCAAGAAGGACGCGAAGCTGATGCCGATCGGGCCGAGCGGCCATGTCGTGATGGCCGACCAGCCGACCCGGTTCAATGCGGCGCTCGGCAATTTCCTCAAAGGCGTTTGACCTCGATCAAAGCGCCGGCCTGCGTCGGCGCTAATTTGGTCGGCGAGACGACGCCCCTGGCGTTTGCTCCTCCTCCCTTCAAAGGCGCGGCTGCCCGGCCGCGCCTCTTTTTTGGGTCAGGGCGCCAGCACCGTGTCGACGGCTTGCGCCAGCGTCTCGGGATAGTCGAGCGTGTAGTGCAGGCCCCGGCTTTCCTTGCGATGGAGCGCCGAGCGGACCACCAGCCGGGCGACCTCCAGCAGGTTGCGCAGTTCGATCAGGTCCGGCGTGACTCGGAAATTGCCGTAATATTCATCGACTTCCTTCGACAGCAGGTCGATGCGATGCTGGGCGCGCTCCAGCCGCTTGGTGGTGCGGACGATGCCGACATAGTCCCACATGAAGCGGCGGATTTCCTTCCAGTTATGCTGGACGATGACCTCTTCGTCGCCATTGGTGACGCGGCTTTCATCCCACGGCCGGATCGGCGGCGGGGCGGGCAGTTCGTCCCAATGGGCGCGGATATGCTTGGCCGCCGCCTCGCCGAAGACGAAACATTCGAGCAGCGAGTTGGAGGCCAGGCGATTGGCGCCGTGCAGGCCGCTTTCGGTCACTTCGCCCGCGGCGTAGAGGCCGGGCAGGTCGGTGCGACCATCCAGGTCGATGATGACGCCGCCGCAGGTATAATGCTGCGCCGGGACGACCGGAATCGGCTCCTTGGTGATGTCGATATCGAGATCGAGCAGCCGGGCGTAGATGGTCGGGAAATGTTGCTTCACGAACTCGGGCGGCTTGTGACTGATGTCGAGATGGACATAGTCGAGGCCAAGGCGCTTGATCTCATGGTCGATCGCGCGCGCCACCACGTCGCGCGGCGCCAGTTCGGCGCGGGCGTCGAACCGGGGCATGAAACGCTCGCCGCCGCCCGGCACGCCGGGGGGGAGCTTGAGGTGGCCGCCTTCGCCGCGCACGGCTTCAGTAATCAGGAAATTCTTGACCTCCAGATTATAGAGGCAGGTCGGGTGGAACTGGTTCATCTCCATGTTCGACACGCGGCAGCCCGCGCGCCAGGCCATGGCGATGCCGTCGCCGGTCGCGCCGCGCGGCGCTGTTGAGAAGAGATAGGTGCGGCCCGCGCCGCCGGTGCAGAGGATGGTCGCGCGGCCGAGGATCGCGTCGACATGACCGGTCTGCTTGTTGAAGGCATAGACGCCCCAGACATGGCCGTCGCCCGAATAGCGCTCGCCATGGCGCGAGGTGATGAGGTCGACCGCGACCATATCCTCCATCAGGGTGATGTTGGGATTGGCGCGTGCTGCCTTGAGCAGCGCGACCTGAACGGCGTGGCCGGTGGCATCGTCGACATGGACGATGCGGCGATGGCTGTGGCCGCCTTCGCGCGTGAGGTGCCAGCGTTCGCCGAACTCGTCGCCATCCCCCTCTTCATTGGGATTGAAGGGCACGCCCAGTGCCGCCAGCCGCTCGATCGCGGCCGGGGCTTCGGACACGACGAACTCGACCGTGTCCTGATCGTTGAGGCCGGCGCCCGCGACCATCGTGTCATGGACATGGGCCGCAAAACTGTCACCCGCGTCGAGTACCGCGGCAATGCCGCCCTGCGCCCAGTTGGTCGATCCACCATCCAGCGCGCCCTTGGCCAGCACCACCACCTTGCGGTCCTGCGCGAGGTTGATGGCGGCTGTCAGTCCGGCCGCGCCGGAACCGATGATGACGACGTCATGGGTGATGGTGGGCATATATATTCACTCTCCGGGCTTTTGCCCTATCCCGTTCGGTTCGAGCTTGTCGAGAACCCTGCGCACTGGTTCTCGACAGGCTCGAACCGAACGGGGTTTCTTCAGGCAGCCGCCGTCAGGTTGAGGAAGACATCCTCCAGGTCGGGGTCGCGGGTGACCACGTCGACGATGGCGAGGCCGCCGGCCTGCACCGCGCTCAGCACCTGGCCCGCATTGGCGCGGTTCTTCATATAGGTGATGGTGAGGGTGCGCTCGTCGGTCAGCTCGACCTTCTCGAAGCTGGGGTCGCTCGGCGGGGCGGTGATGTCGCGGTCGACCGTCACCTGCACCACCTTTTCCTGCGCCATCGCGATCAGTTCGCGGGTCGGCTTGTCGGTGATGACCCGACCATGGTTGATGATGCCGATGCGGTCGCACAGCTCCTCGGCCTCTTCGAGATAATGGGTGGTGAGGACGATCGTCACCCCCATGGCGTTCAGTTCCTTCACATAGGCCCAGAGCTGCTGGCGCAGTTGTACATCGACGCCGGCGGTGGGTTCGTCCAGCACCAGGATCGGCGGCGAATGGACCATCGCCTTGGCCACCAGCAGCCGGCGCTTCATGCCCCCGGAGAGCGTGCGGGCATAGGCATTGGCCTTGTCCTCCAGATGGACCGCGCGCAGCAGCTCCATCGAGCGGCGCCTGTCCTTGGGCACGCCATAATAGCCGGCCTGGTTCTCCAGCGTCTCGAACGGCGTGAAGAAGGGATCGAAGACGATCTCCTGCGGCACGATGCCGATGCTGTTCTTGGCATTGCGCGGATTGGCGTCGATGTCGAAGCCCCAGATGCTGGCCGAACCGCTGGTCTTGTTGACGAGGCCGGCGAGGATGTTGATCGTGGTCGACTTGCCGGCGCCATTGGGGCCGAGCAGGCCATAGATCTGGCCGCGCGGGATGGTGAGGTTGATCCCGTCGAGCGCGCGCTTGCCGCCCTTATAGACCTTGGTCAGGTCGCGGATCTCGATGGCGGCTTGCGCAGGCTGGTCGGTCATGGCTGATCTCTATGGGGATCGAAGCGGGGGAAGGGAAGGGGCTGAAACGACGCGACAGTTGAAAGTTCACACCGTTCTGCGTCGCGATTTCCGGGCGATTTTGGCGGAAACGCGCCTGCAACGCGCCTGCAACGCGCCGGTGACGCGACACGGAAGCGACGCTGAGGTCACGCCGAAGCGACACCGAAGCGACAGCGACGCGATAGCCAGGCGACAGGGACGCGACATTTATCGGCCGATCGGTCCCTTGTACGGGCGGATCGGCGCGAGCGGATCGGCCCGGCGGGCGGCGTGAAGCGCCAGCGCGCTGGCCCAGCTGCGGTCGAAGCCGGTGCCGGCCAGCCGATCGCGCAGCCGGTGCGCGCTGGAGCGGGACATGCCCACCATCTGCGCGGCATGGCTGATATTGCCGGTTTCGAGCAGCGCGGCGAGGAAGCGGCGCTGGCGATCGGGCGTCCATTGGCGGCGGGCGCGCCGGGGTGCGGGGATGGGCGGATTGGGGAGGGGCTGGTCCATCCGTCAGGATAGATCAGGAAAAACGCGTGTAGGAAAGGTGGGAGGCTCGCCTGTCCGTGACGGTCCAGGCGAGGCCCGGCTGGCCTATTTGAACGAGGCCAGGCATTCCACTTCGAGCGGGGCGCCGAGCGCCAGGCCGTCGGCACCGAAGGCGCTGCGGGTGGGCAGGCGCTTGCCCTCGAAATAGCTGACATAGGTGGTGTTGAAGCGCGGCCAGTCGGCCATGTCGTCCAGCATCACCGTGCATTTGACGACATGGCCGAAGTCGAGGCCATTATCCTTCAATATCTTGCCGATCGAATCCATCGCGTTGCGGACGGCGGCGTCGAACCCTTCCTTGTGCGGATCCATGCCGTCGGGCACCTGGCCGATCTGGCCCGACATGTAGAGCATGTCACCGACCCGGATCGCGGGCGAGAAGGGCAGCTTGGCCGGCAGTGGCTTCTGCGCGGCGGCGGGGGCGGCGATCATCAATGCGACGAGCAGGGCGGGGGCGAGCAGCTTTTTCATCATAGGGCTCCGAAAAGGATCAGACGCGGGGCAGGGCGGCGATCAGCCGTTCGACATCCCTGTCATCGTTGAAGACCGATGGCGAGATGCGGAAATAATTGTCGTGGACCGACATGCGGACCTGGGCCCGCGCCAGCGGATCGGTGAGCAGGCCCTTCGCATTGGGCAGGATGCCGCTCAGCAGCGGGCTGGTCGTGCCCGGCGGGGTGATGAGGCGATAGCCCTTGCGCGGCAGCTCGTCGCGCAACTGGCCGATCAGTTGCTGGGCATAGGCCTGGATCGTCGGCACGGTGAGGGCCGAGATGTAGCTGATCGAATGATCGAGCATGGCGCTGATCGCCTGGGCATAGGTGCCGGTGCCGAAATGGCCGAGCGCGCCGGGGCGGGCGACATAGCTGGTCGGTGCATCGCCGGGCGGATCGAGCGGGAAGACATGGGTTTGTGGCGGGGAGAGGCCGATGCCGGGCGGCGCACCGGGCGCGGCAAAGCCATAATAGCCATATTCGGTGCGCGGCAGCCGGTCCGCGACACCGCGCCGGACATAGAGGAAGCCCAGGCCAAAATCGCCCATCAGCCATTTATAGGTGGCGCAGGCGGCGAAATCGACGCCGCTGTCATGCAGGTCGATCGGCACCGCGCCGGCGGCATGGATGATGTCGGCATAGACCAGCGCGCCGACCTTGTGCGCCATCGCGCTGATCGCCTTCAGGTCATGCTGAAAGCCATTATAGGTGGAGACGGCCGAGACGCTGACCAGCTTCGTCCCCGGCGTGATGGCGCGGGCCATGTCCTCGGGCGCGATGCGGCCCTCGCGCGCCTGCACCCAGGCGACGTCGACGCCTTGTTTTGCCATTTCCTGATACATGGGGAAGGCGGCGTAGAAATGGAGCGTGTCGGTGACCACGCGACCGCCAGCATGCGGGAAGCCCAGTGCGCGCAGCACCGCCTGCTCGCCCATGGTGGTGGACTGGACCCAGGTGATCTCGTCCGCGTCGGCCCCCATCAATGCAGCGAATTTGGCGATCAGCGCGGCGCGATCGACCGGCTTGCGCGCGGCGGCGACGGGATCGAGCGTGCGGCCGGCGAGATAGGTGTCGGCGGCGGCTTTGGCGCCCAGGCTCACCGGATGGGTGGAGGCGCTGTCGAAATAGGCGAGCGGGGTGGCGGCGAATCTGGCCTTGTCAGGGAGCGACGGTGGCGCGGCGACGGCGCGGGCGGCCTGTGCCGCCAGCGGCACGGCAAGTGCTGCACCGAGCGCCTGGCGCCGGCTGAGGCTCATGCCATGATCCGGGCGAGCGCGGTCTTGAATGCCTGCATCTCGGTTGGCGTGCCGAAGGAGACGCGGACCCAGTCGTCCATATGCTTGCGCGGGCCGCCGATGAAGATTTTTTCCTTTGCCAGCGCGGCGGTGACATCGGCGCCGGGGCGACCGACATGGATCATCGCGAAGCTGGTCTGCGAGGGGAGATATTTGAGGCCGCGCGCGTCGAGCCAGGCGAAGAGATCGTCGCGCACCGCCTTGTTATAGGCCTTGCGCTGGGGCAGCAGCGTGGGATCGAGCAGGCTGGCTTCGGCCGCGACCACGGCGGGCATCGGCGTGATGTTGACGCCATAGTCGGCCATGCCGTCGAGCAGATCCTTGCGCCCGGCGATTAGGCCGCAGCGCAGGCCGGCCAGGCCGTAGATTTTGGAGAAGGTGCGGGTCACAAGGATGTCCGCGCCCTTCGCTACCAGATCGAGGCAGCTTTGCGCGTCGCTATAATGGATATAGGCCTCGTCGACGAGCAGCACGGAACCGGCCGGCTTGTTGGCGAGCAGCCATTCGATGTCGGCGCGCGGGATCGGCAGGCCGGTCGGGTTGTTGGGATTGCAGAGATAATAGACGCCGGCGTCCGGCGCGGCGGCGAGCAGCTTGCGGACATCGGCGGTGAAGTCGCCGGCCAGCGGCAGGGCGACGGCGCGGGTGACCGGCTGGTTGCCCTTGCCCAGGAACCCCTGGTCGAAGGTCGGCTCAAAATAGGCGATCGGGCGGGTCTTGGACGAATAGGTCAGCGCGACCGAGCGCAATGGCATGAAGGAGCCGGGATGGACCTGAACCTGATCGGGCGACAGGCCGTTCTGGCGGGCGAACAGGCTTTCGAGCTTCGAGGCGAAGGCCATGCCATAGCGGCCGGCGAGCGGATCGAGCCCGGACAGCGCCTGCAGCGCGGCGGGGGCGGGGCCGAGCGGGTTTTCGTTGCTGTTGATGAAGATGCCGTCGGTCAGCGTGGCGACCATCGCCCCCGGATCATCGCTCATCGCCACCTTGCGGTCGCGCTGGGCGAGGGCGGGTGCCGCGCCGGCTATTGCCGCCGCGCCCATGGCGCCGCGCATCAGCATGCGGCGGCTGAGAGTGTCCGGACGGTCGGTCATGGTTTTCGCTTCCCCCTGATGGGGATCGAGGCATCGATCCACATCCCTATCATTGTTGCCGCGTCCTGCGAGCCGCCGGTCGTGCCGACCGGCTTCAGGACGCTGACAAAGCAAAAGGGCCGGTCTCCTGGGAGACCGGCCCTTCAGTTCTAGCCTATCAGAACTTGAAGTCTACGCGGGCGTAGTAATAGCCACCGGCCGAACCATAGGCACCGTGACCATAATAGGAGTTCCAGCTGGTGGAGCCGTTCTCATAGGGCGACTGGCCGGGGAGGACGGTCACGCCGCTGAGCAGCTTGGGCTTTTCGGGGCGCTTGTCGAACAGGTTGTTCGCGCCGATCGAGAACTTCACATAATCGGTGAAGTCATAGCCCAGCTCCAGATCGGTGATGCCGGTCGCCTTGACTACGCCGTCACGTTCAAGCGGCTGGCCGTTCATCGCCGCTGCCGAAAGGGCCGAGCGGACGAGGATGCTGGTCTTGCCGTAGAAGGTCTGGCGCAGATTGGCCGAGAAGGGGCCGCTGGCGAAGTTGATGCCGGCGACGATCTTGTAGTCGGGCGAAGCGTCTTCGATGTAGCTTTCCGACTGCGCGCTGAACAGGCTGGTGTTCTTGTTGTCGGTGATCTTGGTCTTGTTGTAGTTCGCGTTCAGCGACAGGTTGAGCTTGCCGAAGTCGAGCGGCACGACATAGTTGGCCGAGAAGTCGACACCATAGGTTTCCGTGTCGATCAGGTTGGTGAAGCTCGCCACGCCCAGCGTCTGCAGACCGGTGTCGAGCACCAGGCCGGTGGACGCGATCGCCGCGAGAATGTCTTCCGCACCGGCGACGGGCAGACCGCCCTGAATGGCCGGCAGCGAAGCCGTTGCCGAGATACGATCCTTGATCTTGATATAATAGCCATCGATCGTGATCGCGAGCTTGGGAGCCGGACGCAGGACGATGCCTGCCGAGAAGTTGGTCGACTTTTCCGGACGCAGGGCATTGAAGCCCAGCAGCATGGCGGCTGGCGAACCGGCCGGCAACTGGAGCACCGCGCTGGTCGGGCCGACATTGACGGTCGAGTAGAAGGATTCCGCAAGCGTGGGCGCACGGAAGCCGGTGCTGGCCGTGCCACGGATCGCGAAGGCATCCGAGAAGTCGTAGCGGGTGGTGATCTTGCCGATCGTGGTGTCGCCGAAGTCGCTATAATCTTCATAGCGGCCGGCAAGGTCGATGGTCCAGCCTTCGACCGGGCTGGCGATCAGGTTGATGTAACCAGCCTTCGAACTGCGGCTGTGCTTGCCGGCATCGACATCCTTGTAGCCGGGGAAGGACTGGACGCCTTCCTTGTAGGTCGATGCGAAGTCGCCGGCGACGATTTCATAGGTGTCGCGACGATATTCGCCACCGAAGGCCAGGGTCAGCGGTTCGGCCATGCCAACGTCGAATTCCTTGCGGATGTCGAGGGTGTTGGTCAGCTGGCTAAGCTTGAAGCCGCCGTCATAGGCGTCGGTCGGCGTGTAGGGCGTGATGCTGGAGTCATTCTGTGCGGCCGTGTAGCTTTCGATCCACATGGCGCGATGCGCGGATTCGATCGTCCAGATCTTGTTCTGGTCATAGCCATAGGTGGTGCTGACGTCATAGTTCCAGCCGCCGCCAAATTCGCCCTTGGCGCCAACCGTGAAGCTATATTCCTTCTGCTCCACCTTCTGCTGGGGGACCATGCCGAACGTGCCGGTGTCACCAAAGCAGGTGCTGGTGTCGGTGGTGCTGGCGCAGATGCGGTTGGGCGGACGATAGCCCTGCTTGGCATAGCCGACGCGACGCGACACGTCGCCGAAGCTGTAGAGTTCGACGCCGCCGAAATCATAGCCCATATTGTAGAAGAGCAGGTTAAGCTGCGACTTGGCCTGGCCGCCGTTGATGCCGTTGAGGTCGAGGCCAGCCCAGGCGGGGTCATAATAATTGTTGGTCGATCCGAACGAGCCCGGATAGGTGCCGGCCGTCGGCACATAGGGATTGCCATCAATGTCCGACATAGTCACCTGGCCGGTGCCGGTCGAGGTGTAGTTCTGGCGACGATGGAAGCCGGTCAGGTTGAAGAAACCGTCTTCGCCCAGCTTGAAGCCGACATTGCCCGAAGCCGAGAACAGTTCGCCCTCGCTGTTGTAATATTGGCCGCCAGTGACCTTGAAGCTGCCGCCTTCGCTGTCATCCTTGAGGATCATGTTGATGGCGCCGGCGATCGCGTCGGTGCCGTAGACGGCGGCGGCGCCATCCTGCAGCACTTCGATGCGGGATACGGCATCTGGCGGAATGAGGTCGATGCTGGGCGCGGCCGAACCCTGGAACGGACCGGCGATGACCTGAAGAATGGCCGAGCCATGGCGACGCTTGCCGTTCACCATCACCAGCGTGTGGTTGGGGCTCAGGCCACGCAGACGGGCCGACAGCGAGAAGTTCGACATGTCGGTGCCCTGGGTCTGGGCGGTGAAGCTTGGCACCATCTGGGTCAGGGCCTGGTTGAGGTTCGGCTGGCCGACATGGCTCAGCGCTTCCTCGCCGAAGACCTGAACCGGCGCGGCGCTTTCCGCGGCCTGCATGCCGGTTGCGCGGGTGCCGGTAACGATGATGGCTGCACCTTCATCGGCCTGCGGTTCCTGCGGTGCTTCCTGCGCCATGGCGCAGGCCGACCAGGATGATGCGGCGATCAGAGAAATTTTTAGAGCAGATAGTCTATTCATTCGATGCCCCCTGATATTGTCATTATATCGACATAGGGGGTGACGAATGATCTGCGGAATATCCTCTATTGCGCCGCACAAAATTTAAGTAAAAATGAAATGTTTCTGCAATTTTTCCGTGTCAGGATTCATTAGCTTATTGCGGTGCTGCCGGACTGTGCAATTATATGTAATGCATCGACATTGATGCGTTTTGCAATCAACTGGCATGGCGGATTTTTGATCCTGGTTCGTTGTTGATTTACTTGTGCCTCATTCGCCCTTGGCCATGGCGATGAGCTTCCGGGCTTCCGCGCCGGTCCAGTCCATCGCGCCGACCACGCGCGCAACCTCCTTGCCTTTGGCATCATAGAGGACGGTGGTCGGCAGGACGCCGGTGGCATAGCCCAGACCGAGCTTGTTCTCGGGATCGGTCCAGTCCTTGAGGTGGGGCAGCTCGTGCTTGGCGAAGAACGGCTTGATCGCAGCCTGGCCCTGCACGTCCTGCGAGATCGTCAATACCGCCAGACTCCTGTCACCTTCGCTGTCACTTTGCGCGGCGAGGGCGTCGAGCGTCGGCATCTCTGCGACGCAGGGCGCGCACCAGGTCGCCCAGAGATTGACCAGCAGCGGGCGGCCGGCAAAGTCCTGCAGCGTCGCCGTGCCGCCCTGCGGATTTTCGAACGCGAAGGTCGGCGCAGGTGTGCCCGCCTTGCTGCGGTCGATCGTGTAGTTGAATTCGCCCTTGGCGCTGCCGCCGGCAGCGGGCTGCACTTCGTCGCCCGTCACCTTGCCGCTGGCGCTCGCATTGGCTTGCCCCGCGGGCGGGGATTGCCTATCGCATGCCGCCAGCCCAGCCAGCAGGAGCAGTGTCATTACCGAGCGCAAGGACGATATCATGGAAGCAGGCTCCAACAGCATGTGGGGTGGCCGGTTCGCGGCCGGCCCGGCATCGATCATGCGTGAGATAAATGCCTCCATCCCCTTCGACAAGCGCTTGTGGAAACAGGATATCGCCGGGTCCAAGGCGCATGTCGCGATGCTGGCCAAGCAGGGCATCGTCGATGGCGAGGATGCGCAGGCGATCACCGAGGGGCTGAACCGGATCGCGGCGGAATATGAAGCCAATGGCGTTCCGGTCAATCTGGACCTGGAAGATATCCACATGGTCACGGAGTCGCGGCTGGCCGAACTGATCGGCCCGGCCGCCGGCCGCCTGCACACCGCGCGCAGCCGCAACGACCAGGTGGCAACCGATTTCCGCCTGTGGGTCCGCGACGCCATGGATGAGGTGATGGCGGGCCTGGCCGGGTTGCAGCAGGCGCTGCTCGCCCGCGCCGAGGAACATGTCGATGCGGTGATGCCGGGCTTCACCCATCTCCAGTCGGCGCAGCCGGTGACGCTGGGCCATCATCTGATGGCCTATTATGAAATGGTCCGCCGCGACCGCAGCCGCTTTGCCGATGCGCGCGTGCGGCTGGACGAATGCCCGCTGGGCGCCGCCGCGCTGGCCGGCACCGGCTTCCCGATCGATCGCCATGCCACGGCGGCGGCGCTGGGCTTTGCCAAGCCGACCGACAACAGCCTGGACAGCGTGTCGGACCGTGACTTCGCGCTCGACTATCTGATGGCCGCGACGCAGGCGTCGCTGCATCTGTCGCGCCTGGCCGAAGAGTTCATCATCTGGGCGAGCCAGCCCTTCGGCTTCGTCAAGCTGCCCGACGCCTATTCGACCGGCAGCTCGATCATGCCGCAGAAGCGCAATCCGGACGCGGCCGAACTGGTGCGCGGCCATGCCGGCCGCATCATGGGTTGCATGAATGCGCTGTGCGTGACCATGAAGGGCCTGCCGCTCGCCTATTCCAAGGATATGCAGGACGACAAGCCACCGGTGTTCGAGGCGCATGACCTGCTGGGCCTGTCGATCGCAGCGATGACCGGCATGATCGAGACGGTGACGTTCCGCACCGACCGGATGCGGGGGCTGGCCGAAAGCGGCTTTGCCACTGCGACGGACCTGGCCGACTGGCTGGTGCGCGAGGGCGACATTCCCTTCCGCGAGGCGCATCATATCACCGGTCGTGCGGTGGCGGCTGCGGAGGAAGCTGGCGTGCAGCTGGCCGACCTGCCGCTCGAAACGCTCAAGGCCATTGATGCGCGTATCGACGATCGCATCTATGCGGTATTGACGGTCGATGCGTCGGTCGCCAGCCGCAAGAGCCATGGCGGCACGGCGCCCGACCAGGTGCGCGCGCGGATCGCCGCGGCGCGCGCGACACAGGAGTGAGGCAGATGGCACGGCATGTCCGCAATGGGCTGATGATCGGGGCAATGGCGCTGGCGCTGGCCTCCTGCGGTGGCCGTGAATCGCTCAAACCCGTGGCGGGCCAGAAATTGCCTGCCGTGCCGGTGGGGGCGGCGACTGCGCCGACCGCCGCCGACATGATGGATCCGGGCACCCAGGCCCGCCCGGAGCGGAACGTCGAACTGCTGACCCAGTCGCGCCAGCGCGGCAATGACGAGTTCGACCTGCCGCCGGAAAGCCGGCCGCAACAATAGTCCCTATTCCCGCAAGGATCAGACCTTGGACCATTTCGATTATGTAGACGGCACCATGCATGTGGAGCAGGTGCCGATGACGGAAATTGCGCAGCAGGTCGGCACCCCGGTCTATGTCTATTCGACCGCGACGCTGGAACGCCATGTCGGCGTGTTCCGCGAAGGGCTGTCCCAGCTCGACAATCCGCTGATCGCCTTTGCCGTGAAGGCCAATCCCAACGCCGCCGTGCTGGCGACGCTGGCGAAGCTGGGGCTGGGCGCGGACGTGGTGTCGGGCGGCGAGTTGCAGCGCGCCGTGGCCGCGGGCATTCCGGCCGATCGCATCGTCTTTTCGGGCGTCGGCAAGACCGCCGAGGAAATGAAGCTGGCGCTGGAGCTGGGCATTTTCCAGTTCAACCTGGAAAGCGAGCCGGAAGCGGAAATGCTGTCGGAGGTTGCGGAGTCGATGGGGAAGAAGGCGCCGGTCGCCTATCGCATCAACCCCGATGTCGACGCCGGCACCCATGCCAAGATTTCGACCGGCAAGTCGGAAAACAAGTTTGGCATCCCCTATGACCGGGCACTGGAAAGCTATGCCGCCGCGCGCGACCTGCCGGGCCTCGATGTCCAGGGCGTCGCCGTGCATATCGGCAGCCAGCTGACCGACCTGGCGCCGCTGGAGGCGGCCTTTGTCAAAGTCGGCGCGCTGATCGCGCAGTTGCGCGCGGCGGGCCATGACATCCGTACCGCTGATCTGGGCGGTGGCCTGGGCGTGCCCTACGACCCGTCGCAGCCGCTGCCGCCGAGCCCGGCCGACTATGGCGCGATGGTGACGCGGGTGACGCAGGGCTGGGATGCGCGGCTGATGTTCGAGCCGGGCCGGGTGATCGTGGGCAATGCCGGCGTGCTGCTGTCGAAGGTGATCCGCATCAAGCAGGGCGCGCAGGCGCCGTTCGTGATCGTCGACGCGGCGATGAACGACCTGATGCGCCCCAGCCTCTATGACGCATGGCACGATATACGCGCGGTGGCGCCGGACGGCAACCGGATCGCGTCGAACGTGGTCGGGCCGGTGTGCGAAACCGGCGATACCTTTGCCATGGGCCGCGACATGGATGTGGTGGCGGCCGGCGACCTGCTGACCTTCATGACCGCCGGTGCCTATGGCGCGACGATGGCGGGCACCTATAACAGCCGATCGCTGACCCCCGAAGTGCTGGTGTCGGGCGACAAATGGGCGGTGGTCCGCGCGCGTCCGCCGATCGAGGCGCTGATCGCGGGTGATCATATCCCCGATTGGGTGGCTGGCTGATGCACAGCCTGCCCGTCTTTCTGCGGCTGGAGGGGCGGGCGGTCATCCTGACCGGAGAAGGCGAGGCGGCCGATGCCAAGCGCCGGCTGCTGGAGCGCGCCGGCGCGCGCATCGTCGGCGAGGATGATGCGGATGCGCGGGTCGCGATCGTGTCGGATGGCGACGCGGCGGTGGTGGCACGACTGCGCGCGCGCGGCGTGCTGGTCAACGCCACCGACAAGCCGGACCTGTGCGATTTCACCCTGCCGGCGATCGTCGATCGCAATCCGGTGCTGATCGCGATCGGCACGGGTGGGGCGTCGGCGGGACTGGCGGCGGCGCTGCGGCAGCGGATCGAGGCGCTGTTGCCGAGCGGGCTGGGCGATCTGGCGCAGGCGCTGTTCGCGGCGCGGGGGCGGTTGCGCGACCTGTGGCCCGATGCGGGCGCGCGGCGGCAGGCGATCGGAAAGGCGCTGGCGCCGGGCGGCGCGATCGATCCGCTGGGCTTCGATCCGGATGTCGATTTCTGGCTGGCCGAAAGCCCTGAAGCGGACAATGCCGAGCTATATCATGTTCGGCTGTCATCGGCCGATCCCGACGACCTGACCATGCGCGATGCGCGGATGCTGGCGCTGGCCGACCGGGTCTATCATGATCCTTCGGTGGCACCGGCGATATTGGACCGGGCGCGGGCGGATGCCGAGCGGATCGCAGCGGATGGTCCGCCCGAACGGCTTGAAACCGGCCTCAGTCTGTGGGTCAGTTCTGCCGCGCGCTGAGGCGGGCGACTTCATCCTGCAAGGCCTGGATCGAGGAGACGAGGCGGGCGCGGTCGAGCTGCATTTCCTGCAGGGCGTCGCGGGTTTCGCCCAGTTCCACCGCGCGGCGGGCGATGCGGGCGTCGAGTTCGGCATTGTGGCGGCTGAGCATGCCGAGCCGTTCGGCGCGGGCGCACAGATGGCGCAGCCGCGCATCGAGCAGGTCGAAATCGAAAGGCTTGACGATATGGTCGTCGGCGCCGGCTTCCAGCACTTCGACGGCGGACTGGCTGTCGATGCGACCGGTCAGCATGACGATGCAGGCATGGGGGGCGAGCGCGGTAGCGCGAATGCGCTTCATCGTCGTCACGGCGGGCAGCATCAAAAGGTCCATGTCGATCAGGATCAGGTCAACCGGACGCGTGACCAGCAGATTAAGGGCGATGAAGCCATTTTCGGCCAGCACCACGTCATAGTTAAGCCGCGACAGGCGGCGAGCGATGACGGCGCGGGCGGTCGCATTCTCGTCGATCAGCAATACGCGCAGCCGACGCGAGGCCGTGGCCCCGCTTTCCGGCTGCTGCGCGACGATCTGGTGAAGGGGCTTGCGCTTGAAAAACGGCATTGGATAGCAACTCCTGCGATCGGCAGGATAGAAGCTGGCGGCAAAGAAATGGTTAACGTGCCATGCCTTCTGCGCCATAGGCGCGCAGGAAGATGTCGACGGCGAAGGTGGCGTCGCTTTCCATCTGTTGCGGCGTGACCCGTTCGATCTGGCTGAGCAGCAGCAATTCATGGCAGCCGGATGTCGTCAGGCGCATCAGCACGCGGGCGGCCTTGTCGGGGTCGTCGCGGCGCAACTGGCCGCGGTCCATCGCCCCTTCGAGGAAGCGGGCGAGCAGCATCCGCGTATGGCTGGGCGCCATTTCATAGAAGATGCGGCTCATTTCCGGGAAACGGCCACCTTCCGACGCGATCAGCCGGTGCAGCGCGATCGCTTCGGGCGATGTCACCTTTTCGAGCAGGCTGAGCGCGGTGCGGTGCAGCGTCGAGGGGAGGTCGCCGCCGGGGTCCAATATTTCCGAAAGCCGCGCGCGATAGGTGCTGGTCGCATTTTCGAGAACCGCGCGAAACAATTCCTCCTTGGACGGGAAATGATTCCACAACGTGCCCTTTGACCCGCCCAATATGGCGGCGATGGCCGACATGCTGGTCGCGGCATAGCCATTTTCCAGAAAATGCCGGGCAGCCACCTCCAATATCGTCTGGCGCCGGTCGAGGCGGCGGGCCTCCCGACGACTGGGGGCTAAAGCTTTTTCCGGGCATGTCATATAAGCGTACCATAGAGTACGCTATTTATATTGACAAGGGTGGTACGGCGGGGCAAAGGCGATTTTCATACTGGATGGTACGGTTTGGATATGTCCGTGAGTCGCATCAGTTTTTCCATTCGCACCGGCGGTATTGCAGTGACAGCGCTGCTTCTGGCCGGCTGTGCTTCAATACCCGATCTGGGCGACAAGCCCGAGATTCGCGCGCCGCAGAGCGTGGAGGCCGGGCGCAGCCTGAGCGCCGACACGGTCGCCTGGCCCAGCGAGAATTGGTGGAGCGCCTATGGCGATCCGCAGCTGACATCGCTGATCGAGGAGGGGCTGCGCAATTCGCCCGACATGGCGGTGGCGCTGGCGCGCTTCCGCCAGGCGACGGCGATGGCCCAGCAATCGGGCGCGGCGCTGCTGCCCACGGTCGACGCCACGGCCAATGCCGGCGTGACCAAGCAGAGCTATAATATGGGCATGCCCAAGGATTTCGTGCCGCAGGGCTGGCTGGGCACCGGCAAGGTCGGGCTGGACTTTGGTCTGGACATCGACCTGTGGGGCAAGAACCGGGCGTCGCTGGCGGCAGCCACGTCGGAGGCCCGCGCGGCCGAGATCGACGCGCAGCAGGCGCGCCTGGCGCTGACCACGGCGATTGCCGATGCCTATGCCGACCTGGCCCGCCTCTATGACGAGGCGGAAATCCAGGAGCGCACGCTGGAAATCCGTACGGCCAGCCAGAAGCTGGTCGCCGACCGGCGGCAGAATGGCCTGGAAACGCGCGGCAGCGTGCGCCAGGCCGACGCCACCGTGTCCTCGGCCAAGGCGCAACTGGCGGCCGCCCGCGTGGCGATCGAACTGCGCCAGCATCAGATCGCCGCGCTGATCGGCGCCGGGCCGGACCGTGGCTTGGCGATGACCCGGCCGCAGATCGGCCAGTTGGCGCCGCTGGGCCTGCCGGCGGACGTCACCACCAATCTGGTGGCGCGTCGCCCCGACGTCGCCGCCGCGCTGGCCCGGACGCAGGCCGCCGCCAGCCGGATCAAGGTGGCGCGGGCATCCTTCTACCCGGCGGTGAGCCTGAGCGCCCTGATCGGCGTCCAGTCGCTGGGGTATGAAACGCTGTTCACCGGCACCGGTGCTTCGGGCGGGTCGACGTCCTTTGCGGACAATCTGTTCAAGAAGGATTCGCTGTTCGGCAGCGCCGGCCCGGCGATCAGCCTGCCGATCTTCCATGGCGGGCAGTTGCGCGGCCAGTATCGCGGCGCGCGCGCGACCTATGACGAGGCGGTCGCCAGCTATGACAAGACGGTGCTGGGCGCCTATCAGGACGTCGCCGACGCCGTGACCAGCCGCCGGACGCTGGACCAGCGGCTGACCGACGCCAAGGCGGCGCTGGCCGCGTCGCAGGATGCCTATGGCGTCGCCCAGCAACGCTACAAGGGCGGGCTTTCCACCTATCTCGACGTGCTGAATGTCGAAGACCAGCTGCTCGCGGCGCGTCAGTCCGTCGCGCAGCTGGAAGCGAGCGCCTTCTCTCTCGATATTGCCCTCATTCGCGCGCTCGGCGGCGGCTTTGCCGCGAGCGACGCTCAGTCCAAGGATCGACCCAATGGCTGATGCCGCCACCGAAACTTCCCCCGAACTGGCCGAGCAGCGCGGCAATGCCCGCAAGACCTGGCTGACCCGTCTGGCGATCGCCGTGCTGGTGGTCGGTGTCCTGTGGGCGGCCTGGTATTTCCTGATCGGCCGCAACCATGTCAGCACCGACAATGCCTATGTGAATGCGGAGGTCGCCCAGGTGACCCCCTTGCTGTCGGCGCAGGCGATCGAGGTCAACGTCACCGACACCCAGACTGTGAAGCGTGGCGACATCCTGGTAAAGCTGGACCCGACCGATGCGCAGATCGCGCTGCAGCAGGCCGAGGCCGATCTGGCCGATGCCCGTCGCCGCTTCCGCCAGACCAGCGCGACCAGCGGTTCGCTGTCGGCGCAGGTCGAGGCGCGTGGCGCTGACATCGTCCAGGCCCGTGCCCAGCTGGCGACCGCGCAGGCCGATTTCGACAAGGCCCGCATCGACCTGCAGCGTCGCGAGGCGCTGGTCGCGGGCGGCGCGGTTTCGGGTGACGAAGTCACCGCGGCGCGCAAATCCTATGCCGCTGCCAAGGCGGCGCTGGATCTGGCCCGTGCCGGTGTCGAGACCGCGCAGGCGACCCGCAATGCCGCGACCGGCCAGCTGGCCGCCAACGACGCGCTGATCCGCGGTTCGACCGAGGAAAGTGATCCCGCGGTGATGGTTGCCAAGGCGAAGCTGGAAGACGCCAAGCTGGACCTGGAACGCACGATCATCCGTGCGCCGATCGACGGCGTTGTGACCAAGCGTGCGGTCCAGATCGGCCAGCGTGTCGCGCAGGGCAGCCCGATCATGAGCATCGTCCCGCTCTCGCAAGTCTATGTCGACGCAAATTTCAAGGAGCGCCAGCTGCGCCATGTGAAGGTGGGCATGCCCGCCACGGTGGTGGCCGACATCTATGGCGGCGACGTCGTCTATCATGGCAAGGTCGTGGGCTTCTCCGGCGGCACCGGTTCGTCGCTGTCGCTGATCCCGGCGCAGAACGCGACCGGCAACTGGATCAAGGTGGTCCAGCGCCTGCCGGTGCGCATCGCGCTCGACCCCAAGGAACTGGCAGAGCATCCGCTGCGCGTGGGCTTGTCCACCGAAGTCGAGATCGATCTGGCCGGCAAGTAAGGGAGCGAGCGCGTGAGCGGTCCCGAAACCTTCAATCTGCTCTCGCCGCGCACCCGCACGCTTGCCGGGCTGGTGCTGGCGCTGAGCAACTTCATGGTCGTGCTCGACCTGACCATCGCCAATGTCTCGGTGCCGCATATCGCCGGCAATCTGGGCATCTCCGGCGACCAGGGCACCTGGATCATCACATCCTATGCGGTGGCGGAGGCGATCTGCGTGCCGCTGACCGGCTGGCTGGCGCTGCGTTTCGGCGTGGTGCGGACCTTCATCTGGGCGATGATCGGCTTCGGCTTCTTCTCGATGATGTGCGGCCTGTCGACCACGCTGGGCATGATCGTGGCCGCGCGCCTGGGGCAGGGCATCTGTGGCGGGCCGATCATGCCGATGTCGCAGACCCTGTTGCTGCGCATCTTCCCGCCGGAAATGCGACCGCGCGCCATGGGCCTGTGGGCGATGACGACGCTGCTGGGGCCGGCCATGGGGCCGATCGTTGGCGGCTATATCAGCGACAATTGGAGCTGGCACTGGATCTTCTTCATCAACCTGCCGATCGCGGCGCTGTGCGTGTTCGCGGCGATGGCGATGCTGCGGCCGGTGGAGACCGATACGGCGCACCAGCCGATCGACAAGATCGGCCTGTGCCTGCTGATCTTCTGGATCGGCTGCCTGCAGGTCATGCTGGACATCGGTCGCGACCATGACTGGTTCTCCGACCCGCTGATCCTGACGCTCGCCATCCTGGCCGGCATCGGCTTCATCGTCTTCATCATCTGGGAACTGACCGAGGAGCATCCGATCGTCGACCTGCGGGTGTTCCGGCATATCGGCTTCTCATCGGGCGTCTTCACGCTGGCTTTGGCCTTCGGCGCCTATTTCTCCAGCATCGTGGTCATCCCGCAATGGCTGCAGATGTCGATGGGCTATACCGCGACCTGGTCGGGCATCGTCACCGCCTTCACGGCGATGGCGGCGGTGATGAGCGCGCCGTTCGCGGCCCGCTTCACCGGCAAGGTCGATCCGCGCATCATGATTTCGGGCGCGGTCTTCTGGCTGGGCTGCATGACCTTGTGGCGGGCGCACTGGACCAGCGGCATCGACTTTTTCGGGCTGGCGCTGCCGCAGTTTGTGCAGGGCTTCGCCATGCCCTTCTTCATGATCCCGTTGACGACGCTGACCCTGGGGTCGGTGCCGCCGAGCGAGACCGCGTCGGCCGCCGGCCTGCAGAATTTCTTGCGGACCATGGCGATCGCGATCGCGACGTCGCTGGTGCTGACCGGGTGGAGCGACAGCCAGCGTGTGTCGCGCAACGAACTGGCCGGCGCCTTGCAGCCCGATGATGCGCAGCGCGCGCTGTCGGGCATGGGGATGACGACCGAGCAGATCCGCCAGACCATATCCAATCTGGTGGAGCAGGAGGCGATCGCCATTTCGGTCGACTATGTCTTCTTCATCTCCGCGTTGGTGCTGTTTGCGGCGGCGGTGATCGTCTGGTTGGCGCCCAAGCCCAGCGGGCCGGTGGATACGTCGGCGGCGCACTGAGCGCTGCCCTGTTCGAGGCAAAGAAAAAGCCTCCCGTTGCTGTCGCGACGGGAGGCTTTTTCTTTGTGCGGGCCTCGGCCCTAGCGCGCGGCGGCGGTGGCGCGCTTCTGGCCGTAGAGGAAATAGACGGCGAGGCCGATCGCGTTCCAGATCAGGCAGGCATAGATGGTCTTCATCGGCAGGCTGAGGAACAGATAGGCGCAGCCGAGCACGGCGCCCAGGCCCACCAGCGTCGCTGCCGGGGTGCGGAACGGGCGCTTCATGTCCGGCGCGCGGCGGCGCAGGATCAGCAGGCAGGCGCCCACTGCGGTGAAGGCGATCAGCGTGCCGGCATTGGCGAGCGCAGCGATCTGGTCGATCGGCAGCACGCCGGCGATGACCGCGACCAGCACGGCCGTGACGGCGGTGATGCGCGCAGGGGTGCCGCGCTTCGAGATGCGGGCGAGCGATTGCGGCAGGAAGCCGTCGCGCGCCATCACCAGGAAGATGCGGCTCTGGCCGTAGAGAAAGCCCAGCAGCACGGTGGGAAGCGCAATGACGGCGGCGATCGCGACGATCCGGGCGATCGACCCCTGGCCCATTTCGCGCAGGATGAGGGCAAGCGGCTCCGGGCTGTCGGCAAAGCGGGTGAAGGGCATGGCGCCCACCGCTGCGGCGGCGACCAGCACATAGATGAGGGTGCAGACGATCAGCGAGCCGACGATGCCGATGGCGAGGTCCCGGTCCGGATTCTTGGCTTCCTCCGCCGCGGTCGAGATCGCGTCGAAGCCGTAGAAGGCGAAGAAGATGATCGCGGCGGCGGCCATCACGCCGCGCTCGATGCCGTCAGGCCCCATATGCTTGGCAAAGCCGAACGGCATGAAGGGTTCGAGATGCTGGGCATCGAAGGCGGGCAGGGCGACCCAGACGAACAGACTCAGGGTCGCGATCTTGATCAGCACCAGCAGCGTGTTGAGCCGGGCGCTTTCGCGCGTGCCGAACATCAGCAGGGCGGCGACGACGCCGATGATGAAGATGGCGGGGATGTTGATGAGGCCGCCAAGCTCCGGCCCCTTGGTCAGCGCCTCGGGAAAGCCGAGCGGGGTGAGGAGCGGGGCGGCATAGCCCGACCAGCCGACTGCCACGGTCGAGACGACCAGCGAATATTCGAGGATCAGGCTCCAGCCCACGATCCAGGCAATGCCTTCGCCCAGTACCACATAGGAGTAGCTGTAGGCGCTGCCCGCTGCCGGCATCATGGTCGACAGTTCGGCATAGGCGAGCGCGGCGCAGGCGCAGATCGCGCCGGCAATGGCGAAGGAGATGAGGACGGCGGGGCCGGCGCGATCGGCGCCGACGCCGATCAGGGTGAGGATGCCGGTGCCGACGATCGCGCCGACGCCCAGCGCCAGCAGATGCGGCCAGGACAGGGTGCGCGCCATGCTGTGGCCGCCTCCCTGGGGCGTCATCGCCTCCATCGGCTTGCGACGTGTCCAACTCATAGAAAAGCTCCCCCTGTTATGCGGTCTGTGGCGGGTTTGCTGGCGCAAACGACGGGCGGGCGCAAGCGCCGAGCCGGAACGTGGCGACTTCTTACAATATTGGGCGTGGTTGCTGCGCTATTGTTGCCAAAGAGCGGGAGGTCGACGCAATGGCGACGGCAATCGGTGCAGTGGAACGACAGGCGCGGGAACGGCGCATCTTTACCGGCATGGCGGCGCTGGTCGCTGTCACCGTGGTTGGCGGCTTCGGCAGCTTTGCCCTGCGCGGCTATGTCGACGTGGCGACCGTGCCCTGGTGGGTGCATGTCCATGCGCTATCGCTGCTGGCATGGACGCTGCTGTTCCTGGCGCAGGCGCTGCTGGTGGCGCAGCGGCGGACCGATCTCCATCGCCAGTTGGGCTGGGTTGCGGCCGGGCTTGCCTGCTTCCTGATCCCCTGGGGCATCGCGACGTCGATCCTGGCGGTGCAGATGGGGCGGGTGCCGCCTTTCTTCCCGCCGGGCATATTCCTGGTGCTGGGGCCGCTCGACATGCTGGCCTTTGGTGCGCTGACGCTGGCGGCAATCCTGCTGCGGCGGCGGAGCGACTGGCACAAGCGGCTGATATTGTGCGGGACCATCGCGATGATGGAGCCGGCATTCGGCCGGATATTGCCGATGCCGTTGCTGGGGCCATGGGCGGGCGTCTGTGCGACACTGATGCAGTTGCTCTATGTCGGGATCGCGATGCGCGCCGATGCCGGACTGCGCGGTGCGGTGCATCCGGCCTATCGCTGGGGGCTGGCGGTGATCGCCGGACGATTGCTGCTGGTCGAGTTGCTGGGGCGCACGGCGATCGTCATTGGGGCGGCGGCCGCGCTGGCTGCGGGATAGCGCACTTGCGCTTGCCGCCGCTTTGGCTTAAGGGGCGCCCTGCATCCGGGACTCTGGTCCTGGAACCCTGACGACTCCAGGATATCCAAGAGGGATATCGAATGGACGCTGGCCGGCGAGTTTTCGCCCGCCGGCGATTTTGTCGTTTTGGGGTGGCGCATGGATTTTCCGGGCCTTGGCCCGAATTGAGGTGATGATGTTCGATTCGCTAAGCGATCGTCTCGGTGGGGTATTCGACAAGCTGCGTGGGCGCGGTGCGCTTACGGAGGACGATGTCCGTGCCGCGATGCGCGAAGTGCGAGTCGCACTGCTGGAAGCCGACGTGGCGCTGCCCGTCGTCCGCCAGTTCGTCGACCAGGCGACCGAAAAGGCTGTCGGCAGCGATGTGCTGCGGTCGATCACGCCCGGCCAGATGGTCGTCAAGATCGTCTCCGACACGCTGACCGAGACGCTGGGCGCCGAAACCAGCGACCTGCTGATCGACGTGACCCCGCCCGCCGTCATCATGATGGTCGGCCTGCAGGGTTCGGGCAAGACGACCTCGACCGCGAAGATCGCCAAGCGCCTGAAGGACAAGGAGCGCAAGAAGGTGTTGATGGCGTCGCTCGACGTCCAGCGCCCGGCTGCGCAGGAACAGCTTGCCGTCCTTGGCACCCAGATCGATGTCGCGACCCTGCCGATCGTCGCCGGCCAGCAGCCGGTCGAGATTGCCAAGCGCGCGCTGCAGTCGGCCAAGCTGCAGGGCTTCGACGTCGTCATGCTCGACACCGCCGGCCGACTGCATGTCGATCAGGCGCTGATGGACGAGATGAAGGCGGTCGCCGACGTCGCCAATCCGGCGGAAATCCTGCTGGTGGTCGACTCGCTGACCGGCCAGGACGCCGTGAACGTGGCGACCAGCTTTACCGCGCAGGTGCCGCTGACCGGTGTCGTGCTGACCCGTATGGATGGCGACGCCCGTGGCGGCGCCGCGCTGTCGATGCGCGCGGTCACCGGCCGTCCGATCAAGTTTGCCGGCACCGGTGAAAAGCTGGACGCGCTCGAGCCCTTCCACCCGGCCCGCGTTGCCCAGCGCATCCTGGGCATGGGCGACGTCGTCAGCCTGGTCGAGAAGGCCGCCGAGACGATCGACGCCGAGGAAGCCGACAAGCTGGCCAAGAAGATGGCCAAGGGTCAGTTCGACATGAACGACCTGCGCAGCCAGCTCAACCAGATGCGCCGCATGGGTGGCCTGGGCGCGCTGGCCGGCATGCTGCCGGGCCTCAAGAAGGCGCAGGCGGCGATGGCCAATAGCGGCGCCAACGACAAGACGCTGCTGCATCTGGACGCGATGATCGGGTCGATGACCCCCAAGGAGCGCGAGAAGCCCGCGCTGATCAACGCCAAGCGCAAGATCCGTATCGCCAAGGGCGCCGGCCGCACCGTGCAGGACGTCAACCGTCTCCTGAAAATGCATCAGGAAATGGAAACGGCGATGAAGAAGATCCGCAAGATGGGCGGCCTCAAGGGGCTGGCCAAGATGTTCACCGGCGGTGGCATGGGTGGATTGGGCGGCCTGGGTGGTCCGGGCGGCGCGGATGGGCAGGGCGGTCCGCCCGACCTGTCGGGTCTGGGTGGCCTTGGTGGCCTGGGCGGCAACATGCCCAAGCTTCCGCCCGGCTTTCAGAATTTCATGAAGAAATAAGCAATTTCCGTAATTTGGTTTGAGTAGAAAGGTCTAGTTCCATGGCAACCTCCATCCGTCTGTCGCGCGGCGGCTCCAAGAAGCGCCCCTATTACCGCATCGTCGTGGCCGATAGCCGCGCTCCGCGTGACGGCAAGTTCATCGAGCGCATCGGCAGCTACAACCCCGTCCTGCCCAAGGGCGACGAAAAGCGCGTCATCATCGACGTCGAGCGTGCGAAGCACTGGGTTGCCGCCGGCGCCCAGGCGACCGACCGCGTTGCCCGCTTCCTCGACGCCGCTGGCGTGAAGGAACGCGCTGCTCGCAACAACCCGAAGAAGGCAGAGCCGGGCCAGAAGGCCAAGGACCGCGCTGAAGACCGCGCCGCCAAGGCTGCCGAAGCTGAAGAAGCTGCGCGCGAAGCCGCTGCCGCTGCCGCCGCTCCGGCCGCTGAAGAAGCTGCTCCCGCCGAGGAAGCCGCTGCCGAGCAGGCCGAGGGCTGATCCTCTTGACCGACAAGCCCGTCACCCTGGCCGCGATCATCGGTGCCCATGGCGTGGCGGGCGAAGTCCGTCTGAAGCTGTTTGGCGAAGGGGCTGAGGCCCTGAAAAGCTATAAGAGCTTCGATGCGGCGGGGCGCACATTGACGTTGAAGTCGGTGCGCCCCGGCCCGAATGGCGCGGTGGCCCGCTTTGCCGAGATCGGCGATCGCGGCGCGGCCGAAGCCCTGCGCGGCACGGCGCTGACCGTCCCGCGTTCCGCCCTGCCGGCCTTGCCCGAGGGCGAATATTATCATGCCGACCTGGTCGGCCTTCCCTGCACAAGCAGCACCGGCGAGACGCTGGGCGAGATCATCGCGGTCGAGAATTTCGGCGCCGGCGACATCATCGAGGTGCAGCGTCCGTCGATCGAGGGCAAGCCCGGCAAGCGCTTCATGGCGCCGATGCATGTGGTGGTGCTGAGCGAGGACGGCGCCGTGATTGACGCGGCTTTTACCGAATAGTATATACGCTCCGTATATACGGAGCTTCTCCATGGGCGAAGAATATCGGGCCAAGGTCTTCAAGTCGGGCAACAGCCTGGCGTTGCGGCTGCCCAAGAGCCTGGGCCTGAATGACGGCGAGGAAGTCGTCATGATACCGCATGCCGATGGCAGCTTTTCCTTCTGGAAGCAGGGGCAGCAGCGCGACATCCTTTTGTCCCTGTTTGGCAGCATGTCGGCGGGCTTCATGGCGGAAGGGCGCGGCGATATCGATCAGGGGGATCGCGATTGGACCGGGCCGGCGTCGTCTGCGGCATGACGCAGATCGCTTATCTGCTCGACACCAATGTTTGCATCGATTTTCTGCTCGGACGGAGCGCCCGTCTGGCCGAGCGGATGGCGGCAGAGTTCGATCGCCTGTCGGTTTCCGCTGTCACCGCTGCCGAATTGCGGGTCGGCAATCGCGGCTCTAGCGATCCGGTCGGCGACCTGCGGCGTGTCGATACATTTCTGGCGCTGCTGAATATCTTGCCCTTCGATGATGCGGCCGCGCGCACCTATGCCGAGATGGTACGCCTGGTGGGGGTGCGCCGTCGGGGTTTCGACCGGTTGATCGGAGCGCAGGCGATGGCGTCGGCCATGGTGCTGGTGACGCGCAACGAAAAGGATTTCGCCGATATTCCCGGCCTGACAGTGGAGGATTGGAGCGCATGATGACCATGGCTGTGCGCATGGTGACCCTGTTGGGATTTCTGTCCATCCTGTCCGCGCCGGCGGTTGCTGCCGATGCCAGGAAGATCGACGCTGCCATCCCCGAGATTGACCGTCTTTTTGCCGATTTCCAGGTCGATAGCCATGCGCCGGGCCTGGTCTATGGCATCGTCGCCGATGGCAGGCTGGTCCATGTGAAGGGCTTTGGGGCGCAGGATCTGGTGCAGAAGCGGCCGGTGACGGCCGACAGTCTGTTTCGTATCGCCTCCATGACCAAGGCGTTCACGGCGCTGTCGATCCTGAAGCTGCGCGAAGAGGGCAAGCTCTCGCTTGACGATCTGGCCGAGGCTTATGTGCCGGAAATGCGCGGCTGGACCTATGCGACCAAGGATAGTCCGCGCATCCGCATCCGCGACCTGCTGACGCACAGCGCGGGCTTTGTCGACGATAATCCGTGGGGCGACCGGCAGACGCCGCTGCCCGACGCGGACTTCACCCGGATGCTGGAGCAGGGCGTGCCGATGAGCAGCGCGCCGGCGACTCATTATGAATATTCCAACTTCGGCTATGCGCTGCTGGGGCGGATCATCGCCAATGTCTCGGGCATGCCCTATCGCCGCTATGTCGAGCAGAGCCTGTTGACGCCGCTGGGCATGGCGTCGAGCGGCTATCAGCTGAGCGAATGGCCGGTTGCGCGGCGGTCGCTCGGCTATCGCTGGGAAGATGGGCGCTGGAAGCGCGAGCCCGATATGGCCGATGGCGCCTTTGGCGCGATGGGCGGGCTGCAGACCAGTGCCAATGACTATGCTCGCTGGGTGGCCTTTCTGCTGTCGGCCTGGCCGCCGCGCGACGATGCGGAGAGCGGCCCGGTCAGCCGGGCGTCGGTGCGGATGCTGGCGGAGGGCAGCAATTTCATGAGCGTCGGCCAGCGCAACGGCAAGAGCGGGGCGACCGCCTGCCGCCAGGCGGCGGCCTATGGCTTTGCCATGCGGATTGCGCAGGATTGCGACCTGGGGCTGACCCTGTCCCATGGCGGCGGCTATCCCGGCTATGGCAGCCATGTGATGCTGATGCCGGATTATGGTGTCGGCATCTTCGTCTTCACCAATCGCACCTATAATGGCGGGGCGGGCGCGGCCTGGGATGCGGCGATGCTGTTGCAGAAGGCGGGCGCGCTGATCGCGCGGGACGTGCCGGTCAGTCCGCTGCTAGCGCAGGGCTATGCCGCGGCGGGGCGCATCTATGCGTCGGGCGATGTGCTGGCCGCCCGCGACAATCTGGCGATGAATTTCCTCATGGACGCCGATGCGGTGCATTGGGGCAAGCGCCTGGCGGCGTTGAAGGGAGAGGTGGGTAACTGTGCGGTCGATGCACCGCTGAGCGCGACCGGCAATCTGTCGGGCAAGTTCACCTGGACCTGCGAGAAGGGGCGGGTGGCGGGCAGCCTGTTGCTGGCGCCGACCGCCGACGCGGAAATCCAGGAACTGAAACTGGAGGTCAAGGCGCCCTGAGGCGCGGGCGATCGACAGTTCCCCCTGCGGCGAAAATGCTCTAGGCGCGCAGCCATGGCGCAAATTTTGACCGCAATCTATCTGCTGATGATGCTGGCTGGCGGCTGGCGGCTGTTCGGCCTTGGCTGGCCGCTCTGGGTGAAGGGGCTGGTGGCGATCGGGCTGGTCTGTCCCCTGCCGCTGCTGGTGCTGCTGCCGGGCATGCTGCATCCCGAACGGCCCTTTGCCGACATGCTGCGGATGATCGGCTTCGTGATGATGGGCTGCGGTGCGCTCTGCCTGATTGGCGGCCTGTCTGCCGCCCGGCTGCGGGCGCGCCGGCGATGAGCTTTGCGGCCCAGATCCTGACCCTCTATCCCGAGATGTTTCCGGGCCCCCTGGGCGTGTCGTTGGCCGGGCGGGCGCTGGCCGAGGGGAAATGGTCGTGCGACCCGATCCAGATGCGCGGCTTTGCGACCGACAAGCATCGCACCGTCGACGATACGCCGGCCGGGGGCGGGGCGGGCATGGTGCTGAAGCCTGACATATTGGCGCGGGGCATCGACCATGCGCTGGCGCAGCGGCCCGACCTGCCGATCCTGGCGATGACGCCGCGCGGCAAGCCGATCACGCAGGCGCGGATCCGTGCGCTGGCGGATGGTCCCGGCGTGACCTTGCTGTGCGGGCGATTCGAGGGCTTTGACGAGCGGATTTTCGAGGCCCGACCGATCGAGCAGATATCGATGGGCGACATCATCCTGTCCGGCGGGGAAATGGGCGCGCTGATGCTGCTGGATGCTTGCATCCGCCTGCTTCCCGGTGTAATGGGCGCCGCTTCCAGCGGTGTCGAGGAATCCTTTGAAACGGGGCTTCTTGAATATCCGCATTATACCCGACCGGTTGAATGGGAGGGGCGCAGGATTCCCGAAGTGTTGCGATCGGGGGATCATGCGAAGATCGCCGCCTGGCGGAAACAACAGGCGGAGGCAGATACACGGCTAAGGCGGCCGGACCTTTGGGAACGCCATATCGGTGTTCGGGACCAGTCGCCCTCTGGTGCGCAACGCGAAAATAAGGACTGAGTTACATGAACTTGATCCAGCAGATCGAGGCCGAAAACATTGCCGCCCTGGCGAAGGAAATCCCCGATTTCCGTCCCGGTGACACCCTGCGCGTCGGCGTGAAGGTTGTCGAAGGCGAGCGCAGCCGCGTCCAGAACTATGAAGGCGTCTGCATTGCCCGTTCCAACAAGGGCATGGGCAGCAACTTCACTGTGCGCAAGATTTCGTTCGGCGAAGGCGTGGAGCGCGTGTTCCCGCTCTACTCGCCCAACCTCGATTCGATCACCGTCGTTCGTCGCGGTGTCGTGCGTCGTGCCAAGCTCTATTATCTGCGTGGCCGCACCGGCAAGCGCGCTCGTATCGCCGAGCGCCGCGATACCCGCACCGAAGGTTGATCCTTCAAAACTGTCCTTGACAGTTGTAAAAATGAAACAGGCGGTGGCCCCCGGGGCCGCCGCCTTTTTCTTTGTGTTACAATGATTTGACACGCTGTTTTACGGCGCGAATTATTGCGCGTGCGAACAAATTTTTGCGGCCGCCCAAAGGGCCATTTCGCAGTCGATGCAATTATGCCAGCCTGATATTTCCAGATGTTACTGAGTGAAACGCACTGAAATTTACGATTTCAGAAACGGATAGTTGCGTCCATTCCGATCTCATCCGGCAACAAGAAGAGGGGGGTGTCGAAAGGTCTCTAAAAAAAGAAATAGGGGGCTTTTTGATGAAGTATCAGGGTCTGTTTTCATGCAGTGCGATTGCCATTGCACTGTCCTATTCAATGCCTGTTCTTGCGCAGGATGTTGCGCCCCAGGCGGCCGCAGCGGAAACGCCCGGCCAGACGATCATCGTCACCGGCACGCGGCGTACCGACCGTACCGTCGCCGAATCGCCGACGCCGATCGATGTCTATTCCGGCGAGGAACTGCAGAAGCAGGGCGTCGCCGACATGAACCAGGTGATCCAGAACCTGGTCCCGTCCTTCTCGGTGGCGCGCTATGCCATTGGTGACGGCTCCTCCTTCGTCCGGCCGCCCAACCTGCGCGGGCTGGCGCCCGACCAGACGCTGGTGATGGTGAACGGCAAGCGCATGCACCGTTCCGCGCTGGTGCAGATCGGCGCGAACGCCCAGTCCGCTGGCGCCCATTCGGCCGACCTTGCGCAGATTCCGGCGATTGCGGTGCGCAGCGTCGAAGTGCTGCGCGACGGCGCTTCGGCCCAATATGGTTCCGACGCGATCGCGGGCGTCATCAACATGGCGCTGCGCGACGATACCGACGGCATTTCGGGCTATGCCCGCTATGGCCAATATTATCGCGGCGATGGCGAGGATTATCAGGTCGCGCTGAACGGTGGTTTCAAGCTGGGCGACAATGGCTTCATCAACATCAGCGGCGAATATGTGAACGCCGGCAAGACCAGCCGCGGCGTCACCCGACCCGGCGCGCTGGAACTGTCGCAGGAGCAGCCCGACATCGGCGTACCCAAGCTGGCGCAGCGCTATGGCAATCCGAAGATGGAATCCTATCGATTCTTCGTGAATGGCGGCTTCGACCTGGGCGACGACAGCAGCATCTACTTCTTTGGCAATTATGGCCACAGCTTCCAGGAAGAGAGCTTCAACTATCGCCAGTCGGTCAATTCCGCCAATTTCGGCCTCAACGGCATCTTCAACGACTATTTTACCGATTTCGACAATACGACACCGGGCATCCAGACCGGCGCGGCGGGCGGCAATGTCTATGCGCCCAACGATTATGACCCCACGACGCGGGATTATACGCAGGTGTCGGATTGCTCCGATCCGCTGGTGCAGAACTGGAGCTGCGTCTATTCGGGCGGCTTCACGCCGATCTTCTTCGGCAAGATCGACGATATTTCGGGCACCGTCGGCTACAAGGGCACGCTCGGCTTTGGCCTGAACTACGACCTGTCGGGCAGCTATGGCCAGTCCACGCTGAAATATACCATGAACGGCACGATGAACCCGTCGCTGGGCATCACGTCGCCGACCGAATTCTACCTCGGCAAGCTGGAACAGCGCGAAACGCTGTTCAATGCGGATTTCAGCTATCCCTGGGAAGTCGGGCTGGCGAGCCCGATCACGATCGCCTTTGGCGGGCAATATTTCCGGGAATCCTATGAACTGGGTCTGGGCGACGCCGCTTCCTATGCGATCGGGCCCTATACCGGGAACCTGGTCTTCCATCAGGATGGCACGGCGGTGCTGAACGCGGACGGCAGCCAGCTCTCGGTCGCGCTGCCGGTCGGCGCCAATGGTTTCCCCGGCTATGGTCCGGCGATCGCGGGTGAGAGCAGCCGCAATTCCAAGGGCCTCTACATCGACGTCGAAGGTGACATCACCGAAGCCTTCTCGCTGGGTTTTGCCGGCCGCTACGAGCATCTGTCCGATTTCGGCAATTCGACCACGGGCAAGGTGTCGGCACGCTACGCCATCGTGCCGGATGTGTTCGCGGTTCGCGGCACGCTGTCGACCGGCTTCCGTGCGCCGACGCCGGGCCAGACCAACACCAGCAGCATCGCGACCACCTTCAATCCGGGCAATCCCAACGCGATCGAGTTCATGACGCTGCCGGTCGCCAGCCCGGTCGCCCAATATCTGGGCGCGGTGCCGCTGAAGCCGGAAGAGTCGGTCAGCTTCTCGGCCGGTACGGTGTTCACGCCAGCCCCCGGCGCGTCGCTGACGATCGACTATTACAACATCAAGGTGAAGGACCGCATCGGCACCACCGGATCGCGGGTGATCACCGACGATCAGCGGCCCGAACTTCAGGCGCTGGGCCTGGCCAACTATGCCACGGTCAACGAGGTGCAGTTCCTGACCAATGCCTTCGATACCCGGACCCAGGGTGTCGACGTGGTCGGCAGCTATCGCTTCTCGACCGACAGCATGGGGACGTTCAACACCACGCTGGCCTTCAACTACAACAAGACGAAGGTCATCCGCGTCGGGCTGGACCCCGATACCGGATCGCCGATCATCAGCGACACGCGCATCATGCAGCTGCAGAATACGCTGCCCAAGACGCGCGTGATCCTGACCGAGAACTGGACCAGCGGCGCGCTGTCGGTGCTCGGCCGGGCGAACTGGTATGGCAAGTACAAGGTCTATGACGACGGCACCGGTGCGAACGGTGAAAGCTATGTCAATCAGAGCTTTGGCAGCGAGTTCGTGTTCGATCTGGAAGTCAGCTATCAGCTCAATGACAATTTCACGCTGAGTGCCGGCGCGCAGAACCTGTTCAGCAACTATCCCGACAAATATGACAATCGAGACGGCGGGCTGGGGCCGGTCTATGCGTCGACGGGTGGTCGCTTCACCGGTGACATCTATCCCGACGTATCGCCCTTCGGCTTCAACGGCGGCTTCTGGTATGCGAAGGTCGGATTCAAGTTCTGATCCCGCATCATCATGATCCGATCGGCCGGTCCCTTGCGGGGCCGGCCGATTTCGTTGCAGGAGGGGTCATGTCCTTGACCAACCGCCTGGCGACCGCCGCCGACGAACCCGCTTTGTCCACCCTGATGACGCTGGCCATCGAGCAATTGCAGTCGGCCTATCTAACCGCTGCGCAGGTACAAGCCAGCCATGGCTTCATGGGGCTGGACCGGCGGCTGATCGGTGACCGGACCTATTTCGTGGTGGAGGCGGAGGGCGCGATCGCCGGATGTGGCGGATGGAGCCGCCGGGCGACCGCCTATGGCGGCGACCACACGGCCGGGCGCGACGACCGCATGCTCGACCCCGCGACCGAGGCGGCGAAGGTGCGGGCGATGTACACCCATCCCGACCATGTCCGCAAAGGGGTCGGCACGACCATCCTGGCGCTGTGCGAGGCGGCCGCGCGGCGGGAGGGCTTTGCCGCGCTGGAATTGTCGGCGACGATGGCGGGCGTGCCGCTCTATCGCAGCTTCGGGTTCATCGACGTCCGCCCGTTCGAGGATAGTGGCGTGCCGATGATCCTGATGCGCAAGGCAATCTGATTCAGCTGCGGCTGGTCCACCACAGGCCCGCCAGGCTGATGAGCGCGGCCGCCGACATATAGAGGCCGACCAGCGCAACACCCTGCATGCCGATCAGCCAGGTCGCGACGATCGGCGCCAGCGCGCCGCCCAATATGCCGCCCAGATTGAAGGCGAAGGACGCCCCGGTATAGCGCAGCTGGGTCGGGAAGAGGGCGGGCAGATAGGCGCCGAGCGGGCCGTAGATGAAGCCCATCACGAACAGAGCGAGGCTGAGCGCGACGAAGATCGGCAGTAGCGCCGCGGTGCCGATCAGCGGGCCGAAGATGATGCCCATCAGCAACGTGCCGGCACAGCCCCAGGCGAGGACGCGGGTGGGGCTGCTCTTGTCCGACCACCAGCCGGCGATCACGATGCTGAGCGCCATGAACATGATCGCGCCAAGCTGGATCGCAAGGAAGATTTCCCGGTCGATCTTGAGCGCGGTGGTGCCATAGCCCAGCGCGAAGGCGGTCGCGATATAATAGACGGCGAAGCAGGCGGCGCAGGCGAAGGTGCCGGCGATGGCCGCGCCCAGATGGGTCGAGAGCAGGGTGGCAAGCGGCACGGCCGGCGGCGGTGCTTCTTGCTGCGCGGCGGCGAATTCCGGCGTCTCGGTGAGCTTGAGGCGGACCCAGAGGCCCAGGATCACGAGGACCGAACTGCCCAGGAACGGCAGGCGCCAGCCCCAGGCAAAGAATTCCGCATCGGTCAGGAAGGCGCCGAGCAGCAGGAACAGGCCGTTGGCGGCGATGAAGCCTACTGGGGCGCCCAGTTGCGGGAACATGCCGAAGCGGGCGCGCCAGCCTTCGGGCGCATTCTCGACCGCCAGCAGCGCCGCGCCGCCCCATTCGCCGCCCAGACCAAAGCCCTGGCCGAAACGCAGCACGCACAGGATCAGCGGCGCCCAGAAGCCGATCATGAGATAGGTCGGCAGGAAGCCGATCAGCAATGTGCAGCCGCCCATCAGCATCAGCGAGGTGACGAGCGTCGCCTTGCGCCCGATGCGGTCGCCATAATGGCCGAAGACGGCGGCGCCGAGCGGCCGGGCGAGGAAGGCGAGGGCGAGGCTGCCATAGGAAGCCATCAACTGCGCCGAGGGCGAGGAGGCCGGGAAGAAGAGCGAGGGGAAGATCAGGCTGGCGGCGGTGGCGTAGATATAGAAGTCGTAAAATTCGACCGCCGTGCCGATGAGGCTGGCCGCCAGCACCCGCTTGTGCAGCCACATTGCGCCCATGCCGCTCGTCTTCGTCATCGCCCCCATCCTTCTCAATCCGTTCGCGCCGCCATCCTCCCCTGCAAGGGGAGGGGGACCATTTGCCTGGCAAATGGTGGAGGGGTGGTGCCGCGCGCGATAGGGCGACACCCCTCCGTCAGGGCTTCGCCCTGCCATCTCCCCTTGCAGGGAAGGATGATGACATTCGCCTCTATTTCCGTCGTTTCTGGTTCAGCAGCTCATAGGCCATGACCGCCGTCGCGACCGCGGCGTTGAGGCTGTCGGCCTTGCCCAGCATCGGCATCTTCACCAACTGGTCGCATTCGGCTTCGTAGCTTTCGGGCAGGCCCTGCGCCTCATTGCCGACCAGCAGGAAGCTGGGGCTCTGATAGCTCGGTTCCTGATAATCCTGGGTCGCTTTCAGGCTGGTGCCGATCAGTTCGCCCGGGCCCTGGCGCAGCCAGTGCATGAATTCGCCCCAGCGCGCCTGGGTGATCGACTGGGTGAACAGGGCGCCCATGCTGGCGCGCACCGATTCGACCGAGAAGGGGTCGACGCAATCGTCGATCAGGATGAGGCCGCCGGCACCGACCGCGTCGCCGGTGCGCAATATGGTGCCGAGATTGCCGGGGTCGCGCAGCGACTGGGCGACGATCCAGATGTCGGCGGTGTTGCGATCGAGCTTCTCCAGCGGGGTCAGTCGGTCGCGATAGACGCCGACCACGGCCTGGGCATTATCCTTGCCGCTGATCTTGGACAGGATGTCGGGCGTGGTTTCGATCACGTCGCCGCCGTCCGCTTCGATCGCGTCGATCAGGTCGAGCGCGAGCGGGTGGGTGGAGCCGGCATGGAATAACATTTCGGGCAGCACGCCTTCCTCGCGCGCTTCGGTCAGGATGCGCAGCCCTTCGGCCAGAAACAGCCCTTCGGCCTTGCGATATTTCTTTTCCCGCAGCGAGCGCACGCGCTTGACCAGCGGGTTGGAAAAACCGGTGATTTCGCGTGCCACGTTCTGCGTCCTGCCTTCTGGTCCGCGACCAGTGCGGACGAAGCGGTCTCTCTATCGAGGGAATGGGAAAAAGGACAGCCTTTCGGTGTCAGCCGGGCTGGGCGGCGTCCGTTTTCGCGATGACCACGCGATTGCGACCGCCATGCTTGGCCGCATAGAGGGCAACATCGGCGGCGGCGATCCAGGCGTCGCTGCTGATCCGGTCAGGCCCGATCTCGGCAATGCCGAAGCTGGCGGTGACGCGCAGCGGCGGGATGTGGGCGATTTCCAGCGCGGCGATGGCATCGCAGAAACGCTGGGCGGCGGCCCCGGCCTGCGCCGCATTGCTTTCAGGGAGCAGCACGCCGAACTCTTCCCCGCCAAGCCGGCCCAATATGTCGTTCGGGCGCTTGGTCCGGTCGCAACAGGCGGCGACCTCGCGGATCACGACATCGCCGGCGGGGTGGCCGTGGCTGTCATTGACCCGCTTGAAATGATCGATGTCGAACAGCAGCAGGCTGGCCGGACGCGCATAGCGGCGGAAGAGGGCGATATGCTTGTCCATTTCCGCCACGAAGGCGCGGCGGGTGAGGGCGCCGCTCAGATGGTCGCGCTCGGCAATGCGGCGCAGTTCCAGTTGCTCCACCACCAGCGCGCCGAGATTTTCGAGGATGGCGATCTGGCCGGGATCAAATTCGCGCGGCACGGTATCGATCGCGCAGAGGGTGCCGACATTATAGCCGTCGGGCGTCGCCAGCGGGACACCGGCATAGCTGCGGATATTGGGATCGCCGGTGACCAGCGGATTGCTGCTGAAGCGCTGGTCGGAACAGGCATCGGGCACGACCATCGGCACACGGTCGCGGATGGTGTGGTTGCAGAAGGCGATGTCGCGCGGGGTTTCGGTCGCGTCGATGCCGGTGCGCGACTTGAACCATTGGCGATCGCCGTCGATCAGCGACACGACCGACATCGGCACGCCCAGGATCGACCGGACAAGCTGGGTGATGCGATCAAAGGCGGGCTCGGGCGGCGTGTCGAGAATTTCATAGCGCCCGAGCGCGGCCAGGCGGGCGGCTTCGTCGTTCAATTTCGTGTCGAGCATGGCGCCTATCCACTTGAACCGGTGGCGAATGCTGCCTCCCGATCAGCGGTCGCCCTATGTCGCAAGATGGGGCGGCGGGGCCGTGACGTCAATGTCGGGATGGGAACCCGTCGCGGCAACGCGGCCGCTGGTCGCGTGCCTATTCCTCGCCGAACTTGTCTTCGACCAGGGCTACGAGTTGGTGCAGGCTGTCATGCGCGTCGGGGCCGGCGGCGCTGATGGTGATGCTGTCGCCCATGGCGGCGCCGAGCATCATCAGGCCCATGATCGATGTGCCGGTGACTTCGCTGCCATCCTTGCTGACGGTGATCTGGGCGGGCAGGCCGCTGGCCAGGGTCACGAATTTCGCGCTGGCGCGGGCGTGGAGGCCGCGCTTGTTGCTGATCCTGACTTCCCGGCTGATATCATTCATGAGGTGCTGCCCAGCAATTCCGATGCGACGCTGATATATTTCTGGCCTGCTTCGCGGGCAGCGGCGACGGCGGCGCGCACGTCCATCACCTTGCGGGCGCTTTCCAGGCGGATGAGCATGGGCAGGTTGATGCCCGCGATCACCTCGATCTCGCCGGCCTTGAGCAGCGAGATGGCGAGGTTGGACGGGGTGCCGCCGAACAGGTCGGTTAGCAGGATGACGCCGGCGCCGTCATTGACGCGCGCGACCGCCGCCGCGATGTCCGCGCGGCGCAATTCCATGTCATCTTCCGGCCCGATGCAGATCGTTTCGATCTGCTGTTGCGGTCCCACGACATGTTCCATGGCCACGACGAATTCCGTCGCAAGCGACCCATGGGTGACGAGTACGAGTCCGATCATCTGCTTCCGCGGCCCACCTTTGTCATGATATTGCTTTCGGGCCTCCCGGTCTGCGCTTCTCCAGACTGTCCTGGGGCGCTGATTCCATATTGCGGTGCGAGACGGTGGGCGAAAAGCCCGCATCTTGCAAGTATCTAGCGACATGTTCGGCGACATGGACCGAGCGATGGCGCCCGCCGGTGCAGCCGAAAGCCACGGTAATATAGGTTTTGCCGGCTTCGGCGTAGCGCGGCAGCAGGGTCGTCAGCAGATCCTGGATTTTGCCCAGCGCCTCCTGATAGGCCGGGTCGGCCTGGATATAGGCGGCGACATCGGCGTCGAGGCCGGTCTTGGGGCGCAAATCCTCGTCCCAGAAGGGGTTGCGCAGGAAGCGCATGTCGAACATCAGGTCGACATTGCGCGGCACGCCGCGCGAATAGCCGAAGGAGAGGATGGAGAGAACTGGATCCGACAGCTGTTCGCGGGCGAAGCGGGCGCGCATTTCCTGCTGCAGCGCATTGGTCGACAGGCTGGTGGTGTCGATCAGCTGGGCCGACCAGCGGCGCAGCGGTTCGGTCAGTTCGCGTTCGCGCGCGATGCCGTCGGCGGCCGGGCGATCCTGCGCCAGCGGGTGGCGGCGACGGGTTTCGGCATAGCGGCGTTCCAGCTCGGCGCCCGAGCAGTCGAGGAACAATGTCTCGATATCATGGCCATGGCGTTCGCGCAGCGCCTTGATCCGCTGGACGATGGCATTGGCGTCGAAGCCGCGGGTGCGTGCGTCGATGCCGAGCGCCAGCGGCCGGTCATCCTCGCCGCCATGACCGGCGGGCAGGGGCGTGTCGAGCAGGCGGTCGAGCAGCACCAGCGGCAGATTGTCCACCACTTCCCAGCCCATATCCTCCAGCGTCTTGAGCGCCGTGGTCTTGCCGGCGCCCGACAGGCCGGAGACGAGCAGGATGGTCTTGGGCGCGCTATCGCTCATGTCTTGCCCAGGGCCTTGAGCGCGAGTTCGACCTTGATCGGGGCGGACGCCTCATGCGCGACGACGGCGACCAGCGGAATTTCGACTCCGGCGATGGTGCGGGTGGCGGCGTGCATCGGCATGCGTTCGACCGTTTCGGCCAGATCGACGATCAGCGCGACCGGCGAATCGCCGACATGGGGCACGGGCACGATGCCGATGCCGCGCACTTCCATCTTGCCGCTGATGGTTTCGGGGGCGGTGGCGATCAGCCGGCCGTCGACCCGCTTGAGCAGGGTATAATCGTCGGAAACCAGCGTCGCACCGCGATCGATCAGGCGCAGGGCGAGGTCGGACTTGCCCATGCCGCTGGCGCCATAGAGCAGCACCGAGCGTCCCTCGATCGCGACGGTCGTTGCGTGAAGCGTCTCTGATGAAAGTGCCCGCACCATGTTCCCCTGCCTTCCTGCTTCTAGCCCCAGTTCGCCGCGTTGGAAATCGAATTGCGTCGATTCACGCGACATCGCAGCGGAGTATTGTGGCCAGCAGGAATGAACAGCTTATTGCTTTCATTCGGACATTATGCCGGGGTCGCGTTCCACGGCCATGGGAAGACGGACGATGAAGCGGGCGCCGCTCTGCATGTCCTCGCGATCGGCGATGCTGATCTTGCCCTGATGCCCCTCGACGATCGAGCGGGCGATGGCGAGGCCGAGACCCGAATGCTTGCCGAACGCCTCGCCTTCCGGGCGGACGCTATGGAAACGGCGGAAGACATGCTCGCGCTCGCCCTCGGGGACGCCGGGGCCTTCATCCTCGACGCTGACCAGTACTTCATTGTCGGCGACGGTGGCGATGATCTGGACCAGCCCGTCGTCGGGCGAGAAGGAAATGGCATTGTCGATCAGATTGTCGAGCACGCGCACGATCCGCTGTTCCTCGCCCAAAACGACGGCGACTTCCTTGCGCGGGCGGGCGAAGGCGAGGCGGATGCCGCGCGGCACGCCGCGTGCTTCGCGGGCGAGCACCATGCGCTCGATCAGCAGGCCAAGGTCGATCGGCTCGAACCGGGTGCGGGACAATTGGGCGTCGATGCGGGAGGCTTCGGCGATGTCGGTGACGAGCCGGTCGAGCCGGCGGACATCATCCTGTGCGATCGCCATCAACTGGTCGCGCAGGTCCGGCCGGTCCACCCGTTCGAGCGAATCGAGCGCGGAGCGGAGTGAGGCGATCGGGTTCTTGAGTTCATGGCTGACGTCGGCGGCGAAGGCGTCGGTCGCGTCGATCCGCTGGCGCAGCGCATGGCTCATGTCCGACAGGGCGCGGGCGAGCATGCCGATCTCGTCGCGCCGCTCGGGCAGGCGGGGCACGGTGACCTCCCGCGCGCGGCCGAGGCGAACGCGCACGGCGGCACGGGCCAGGCGCTGAAGCGGTTGGACGATGGTGCGGGCGAGGAACAACGACAGCAGCACCGAGGCGAGGACGGCGGCGGCCAGCACGATGCCCAGGCGGAGGCGTTCGGCGCGGACGATGCGGGTGATGTCGCGCGCATTTTCGGTCGCGAGCAGGCCCGAACCGTCGCGCACGGCGACGGCGGCCGAGATCATGAAGGTACGGTCGGGCGCGTAGCGGTTCATCGCCTGGGGCTGGCGCGTCTTGGCGGCCAGCACCAGTTCGGGCCAGGCGCTGGCGCGATCGACGGCGGGTTCCTCGAAATTGGGCGGGCGATCGGCGGAGACGACACGGTCGACCGCCTTGTCGAGGAAGCGGGCGACATGACGCTGCCATTCCTCTTCCGAGGGCAGGCGCAGCCGATAGCGCGGCGCATCCATGGCGAAGCTGTCGGCCATCAGATTGCCGGCCGCGTCATAGCGGCGCACCCGGTCACCGGTCTGACGCGCATAGGCGGCGATCAGCGCATTCTGCCGGTCGGCAGGCGCGTTTTCCAGGCCAATGGCGAGCAGCTTCAGCTCGCGCGCCGACTGTTCCAGCCGATCGTCGACGATCCGCGTGCGATAGCTGTCCAGATAGAAGAAGCCGCCCGCCAGCAGGGCGAGCGCGAAGACATTGACCGCCAGGATGCGCGGGGTGAGGCTCAATCGCCCCGACCAGCGCACCGCGAGCGGTGCGTCCTCATTCTTCGGAGAAGCGGTATCCGGCGCCATAGAGCGTGTCGATTGCGTTGAAGTCAGGGTCTACCTCTCGGAATTTGCGACGCAGCCGCTTGATATGGCTGTCGATCGTGCGGTCGTCGACATAGACGTCGTCCTGATAGGCGGCGTCCATGAGCTGGTTGCGGTTCTTCACCACGCCGGGCCGTGCAGCAAGGGTTTCCAGGATCAGGAATTCGGTGACGGTCAGCGTCACATCCTTGCCGTCCCATTTCACCCGGTGGCGGGGCGGGTCCATCTCCAGCCGGCCGCGCACGATCGGATCGGACGGCGGTTCGTCGGCGGCTTCGGGCGTGCGGCTGATTTCTGCGCGGCGCAGGATGGCGCGGATGCGCGCGATCAGCAGCCGCTGCGAGAAGGGCTTGGAGATATAATCGTCCGCGCCCATGGCCAAGCCCAGCGCCTCGTCCAGCTCGTCCGCCTTGGAGGTCAGGAAGATGACCGGCATCTGGCTCTTTTCGCGCAGGCGGCGCAGCAGTTCCAGCCCATCCATCTGCGGCATCTTGATGTCGAACACGCCAAGGTCGGCCGGATTGTCGGTCAGCGCCTTCAGCGCAGCTTCCGGGTCGGTATAGATGCGCGTGACGAACCCTTCGGTCTGCAGCGCGATCGACACCGACGTCAGGATATTCTTGTCATCATCCACCAGCGCGATGGTTGCGGTCATGCTGCGTCCCGGAACGTCATGATAAAATGGGTGAAGGCATCCAGCGTTAGACGATGGCTGCCGGGCCTGCAAGGAAGGGGCGTTGCAATTGTTGCTGCGACCCGTGCGTCGTTTTTCGGGACGGGCTGTGGTTCGCCCCTATTTGACGGCCGTAGCGCAAAGCCCTATGCCGGTATGGCTTGAAGGGGAGGATGTCCGCGCGACAAGGATCGCGGCGCTCCCGGACGGGCCGGTCGCATAAAAAGACAAGCGACTAAGGGACTTTTTACATCAGGAGCTAAGGCGTGCAGGCCAAATCCTCAATCACCCTGGTCGACCAGGGCATCTCCACCCATGCCACCCAGTATTGGAACCTCGGCACTGCGCCGCTGGTCGAGGCCGCGCTTGCCAATGGCGAGGGCATTTTGGCCAAGGACGGCCCGCTGGTCGTCAAGACCGGCAAGCACACCGGCCGCAGCGCCAGCGACAAGTTCATCGTCCAGGATGCCGAAACGCAGGACACCGTCTGGTGGGGCAAGACCAATGTGCCGATGACGCCGGCGCATTTCGCCGCGCTGAAGGAGGATTTCTTCAAGGCGCTGGGCGAGAAGGACAAGCTCTATGTTGCGGACCTCTATGGCGGGTCGCAGCCCGAATATCGGGTCAATGTGCGCGTCATCAACGAGTTCGCCTGGCATAACTTGTTCATCCGCACCCTGCTGGTGCGGCCCGAGGCGGCGGCGCTGGCCGACTTCGCACCCGAATATACCATCATCGACCTGCCGACCTTCGTCGCCGATCCGGCGCGCCATGGCTGCCGCAGCGAGACGGTGATCGCGGTCAACTTCACCGAGAAGCTGATCCTGATCGGCGGCACCCGCTATGCCGGCGAAATGAAGAAGTCGGTGTTCGGCATCCTCAATTATCTGCTGCCGACCAAGGGCGTGATGCCGATGCACTGTTCGGCCAATATCGGCCCGAATGGCGACACGGCCGTCTTCTTCGGCCTGAGCGGCACCGGCAAGACGACGCTGTCGGCAGATGCCAGCCGCACGCTGATCGGCGATGACGAGCATGGCTGGTCGGACCAGGCGGTCTTCAATTTCGAGGGCGGCTGCTATGCCAAGATGATCAACCTGTCGGCCGAGGCCGAGCCGGAAATCTTCGCCACCACCAAGCGGTTCGGCACGGTGCTGGAAAATGTCGTGATCGACGAGGAAAGCCGCGAGATCGACCTGGACGACAACTCGCTGGCCGAGAATAGCCGCGGTTCCTACCCGATCGACTTCATCCCGAACACGTCGGAGAAGAATCTGGGGCCGGTGCCCAAGAACATCATCTTCCTGACCGCTGACGCCTATGGGGTTCTGCCGCCGATCGCGCGGCTGACCCCGGAACAGGCGATGTATCACTTCTTGTCCGGTTACACCGCGCGCGTCGCGGGCACCGAGATTGGCGTGACCGAGCCGACCGCTACCTTCTCGACCTGCTTCGGCGCACCCTTCATGCCGCGCCACCCCAGCGTCTATGGCAATCTGCTGAAAGAGCGGATCAACAAGGGCGGGGTCACCTGCTGGCTGGTCAACACCGGCTGGGCCGGTGGCAAGGCGACCATGCCGGGGATCAAGCGCATGCCGATCAAGGTGACGCGCGCGCTGCTCAACGCGGCGCTCGACGGCAGCCTGAACAGCGCCGAATTCCGCACCGATCCCAATTTCGGGTTCGAGGTGCCGGTGGCGGTCAATGGCGTCGACAGCCAGATCCTCGACCCGCGCGCGATGTGGGCGGACAAGGACGGCTATGACGCGACGGCGGCGACGCTGGTGAAGGCCTTTGTCGACAATTTCGCCCAGTTCGAGGCGCATGTCGACGATGGCGTGCGCAGCGCGGCGCTGACGGCGGCCTGAATGGGCGCCTGATCGGACGCAGCAATGTAGTGAAGGGGCCGGGGCGGGAACGCTCCGGCTCTTTTGCTTTTGGCGGGGCGCGCGGCGGTGCTATGCTGTCCGCCTATCATGGCAGCGGAGATTAGCATGGGCATGTTCGACAATCTGATGGGCAATCTGGGCGGGCTGGAAGCGATCGCGCAGAAGGTCGGGCTGGAGCCGGAACAGATGCAGGGCCTGCTGAACGAGATCGGCGCCAAGATCGGCAGCGGCGAGACCAGCGTGTCGGCACTGGCCGAGACGGCGGCCGAGCATGGCGTGTCGGCCGATGCGCTGCAGCAGTTGCTGGGCCAGTTTGGCGGGCCGGAGGCGATATTGGGCCAGCTCGGCGGCTTCCTGGACCGCGATGGCGACGGCAATCCGCTCAACGAGCTGAGTGGCCTGGCCAAGGGGCTGTTCGGCTGAGGACGCTACGGGGCGGCAAAAGCCCGCCCTTGGTCGCCCCCAAGTTTTTTTGGCCTTGCCTTCGCGATGCGGTGGGGCCATTTGCGGACTACACCATTATTGCGAATGATCCGCAACTAGCGCCGCCCGATCATGGCGGTGCCGACGAAATGCAAGGATAAGGTCTTGACCGACGTGACGATCGAAAAGCCGGTTCTGGAACCCACCGGCGCGCTTTCCGTGGAAACCGTGCTGTCGGTGAAGCACTGGAACGAGCATCTGTTCAGCTTCCGCATCACCCGCCCGGCAAGCTTCCGCTTCCGCTCGGGCGAGTTCATCATGATCGGCCTGAAGGGCGATAACGGCAAGCCGCTGCTGCGCGCCTATTCGATCGCCAGTCCCGCCTGGGACGAGGAAATCGAATTCCTGTCGATCAAGGTGCAGGACGGTCCGCTGACCAGCAAGCTGCAGAAAATCGAGCCGGGCGACCAGATCTATCTGGGCCGCAAGCCGACCGGCACGCTGGTGACCGACGCGCTGCTGCCGGGCAAGCGGTTGTTCATGCTGTCGACCGGCACCGGCCTGGCGCCGTTCCTGAGCCTGCCGCGTGACCCGGATGTCTATGAATTCTACGAGCAGGTCGTGGTGGTGCATTCGGTGCGCCGGGTGAGCGACCTGGCCTTCCGCGACGAGATGGAAGGCAAGTGGGCCGAAGACCCGCTGGTATCGGAGCAGGCCGCCGGCCAGTTCCATTATGTGCCGACCGTGACGCGGGAGGAATTCCCCAACAATGAGCGCATCGACAAGCTGGTCGAGAGCGGCAAGCTGTTCGAGGGGATTCCGGGCGCGGCGAAGTTCGACCCCGAAACCGACCGGATCATGATGTGCGGCAGCATGGAAATGATCAAGCAGTTCGCGGCCTATTTCGAGGAGCAGGGCTTCACCGAAGGCTCCAACGCGGCGCCGGGTCAGTTCGTGATCGAGCGCGCCTTTGTAGGCTGAGCGCTGCGGCAGCGAGAATAGGAAAGGGCCGGGGGAGCGATCCTCCGGCCCTTTTTTGTTGCGTCAGATCCGTTCGTCCTGAGCGAAGTCGTGCCTCAATGCGTTCGGCAGAAGGCTTCGACTTCGCTCAGCCCGAACGGTTTCTTACGCCCCCTTCCTCTGGGCGACATAGGCGTCGACATTTTTCGCCAGCACGGTCATCGGCACGCCGCCGCCCTTGACCACGGCGTCGTTGAACAGGCGGAAGTCGAACTTGTTGCCCAGCGCCTGCTGCGCCATTCCGCGCAGGCGGACGATTTCGCCATGGCCGACCTTGTAGCCACAGGCCTGGCCCGGCCAGGCGCAATAACGGTCGACCTCGCCCTGGACATCCTCGACCGTGGAGCCGTTGGTGGTGGCGAACCAGTGGATCGCCTGTTCGCGGGTCCAGCGCTTGGCATGGAGGCCGGTGTCGACCACCAGACGGCAGCAGCGATAGGCGATCGACTGGAGATAGCCGAGGCGCCCGGCGACATCGCCGTCATAGGCGCCCAGCTCGTCGCCGAGCTGCTCGGCATAGAGCGCCCAGCCCTCCGAATAGGCGTTGAAGGCGAGCATGGAGCGGATCAGGGGGAGCTTGTAGGTATATTCGCCCTGCCAGATATGGCCCGGAATCCCCTCATGATAGCATAGCGTCGGCAGCGAATAGCGCGGCCAGATGCTGGTATCGCGCAGGTTGATATAATAATTGCCCGGCACGCTGCCGTCGATCGTGCCCGAGCCGGCATAGGCGCCCGGCGCCCCGGCCTCGATCTCCACCGGCACCCGCTTCACCACCAGCTTGGCCGGTACCAGGGTCGCGAAGGCGCGGGGCAGGCGGGTGCGGATATCGGCCAGGCGCCCGTCGATATAGGAGAGGATCTGCTGGCGACCCTTGTCGTCATTGGGGAAGAGATAGCGTGGATCCTTGCCCATCGCCGTCATCCGCTCGCCCACGGTCCCCTTCGTCATGCCGAGGGATTTGAGCAGCCGGTCCATTTCCGACTGGAGGGCCTTGAGCTGTTCCTGACCCAGCGCATGGACCGCGTCGGGCGACATGGTGGTGGTGGTGCCGGCCTGCAGCGCCCAGCCATAATAGGCCTCCCCCTGCGGCAGTTTCCACACGCCCGCATCCATGGTGGCAAGGCCACGCTGGCGGGTGAGTTCGGCGGCCTGGCGGGCGAGGGCGGGGGCGATGGCGGTGCGGGTGATCTGCTCCGCCTTGGCGGCATGATCGCCCGGCATGTCTTTGGTGCGGCGCGCGATCGAGGCGACCGGCACCCACTGGTCGATCGGCTGGCCCTGCACCGCCTTCATCTGGCCCAGCGTCTTGTCGAGCAGGAAGGCGGGGGCGACGACGCCGATGCCGGCGTCATGTTTCAGCCGCTCGGTCTCGCCGTCGAGATTGGCGGCATATTGGGTGAGGCGTTCGAGATAGGCGTCGGCGTCGGCCGGGGTGGCGATGGCGTGATTGGCGTCGAGGAAATCGGGCGTCTCGATGAAGGCACCGGTATTCTGCGCGACGGCATAGGGCGCGTTGCGATAGGACCAGTTGCTGTTCATCATCGCCATGTCGCCGAAGGGGAAGGCGAAGCCGGCATCGGCCAGTTCATGGGCGGCGCGCACCACCTCCACATCGGTGCGGGTGGCGGGCGACAGGGCGTCGAGATCGACGGCGCGCAGCTGGGTCAGGCGACCCTTTACATGGGCGGCGATCCGCGCCTGGCCGGCCGGGCTCTTGTCGCCGAGGCGCGCTTTGAGCGGGGCGCGGGCGCCGGTGTCGAGGCCAAGGCCGCTCGCGGTTTCGGGCGCATCGGCCAGCATCGCCTCGGCCATGCCGGCGAGCAGGGCTTCGGCGCGGGCGTCGGCTGTCGTTGCCTGCGCCAGGGTGCGGGCGGGGAGCGCGGACAGGGCGAGGGCGGAGGAGCCGGCGACGAGGAAATCGCGGCGGGAGGTCGTCATGGGAATTGGGTCTCCGTAGGAAATCACGCGGCTGGCGCGATTTCCGAGTCATCCGGCGGGGCGCCGGGTTGGAAATCGCTCTCTTAACTTCGCATATTTCCCGCACATTTCGACATCTTATTTCCTACCCGCGACAGATCATAATAATCGGGCGATGCTGCTGAGGTCGATCTCCGGCGCGCTGATCGCGAGTTCCGCGACCAGATCGCGCAGGGCGATGCGCTGGCGATGGGGCATGGCGGCGCGGGCGCCGCTGCGCTCGGCACAGATGGTGCGCATCGCCGCCAGCATCACCCGATTGTCGGGCGCGCGGCGATGGCCGACCACCACGCCGCGCCGGACGATGGGGCGGACCTGCGCGCATCGGGCCAGCGCGATCGCCTGGGCACGGGCGGCGTCCAGCCCCATCTCCAGCGCCCAGTCCCAGGCGGCGGCGAAACTATCCGCCCCCTGTTTCTGCCGCAACTGATAGGCCGAGCGCGGCGAACAGCCGACGCTGCGCGCCGCCTGCGCCACCACGCCGCAGCGCGCCAGCATGTCGATAAAGGCCCGCTGCGCGGCCGGCGACCATCCCGACGCGCGCCGGCGCAGCATCGGGACGGAGGTGAAGTGGAGAAGGGGCATGTCGGTCATGCCGGCGAGGCTATCATGGGGCGGGAGGTGTAGGACAGCATTGGCGCGAATGGCCGCTAGGCGACTATCCGGTTCGGAGCAGGGTTGCGTGGATAGCTGACGGTCGTGCGGAGTCGGCAGCCGACCAACTCAAGACGTTCAGCATCACTGACGTAAGCGTCAGCATTTGCCGTAACCCGCCGTTCAGATCACGCAAACCGGCCGGTCGGCTGTGCGGCTTCATCTCCGTCGTTCCATGAGCCATAAGCGAGATGCGATAGCCGTCGACTGATCGCAAGCTGACTTGCCGCAGGCCCCATTTTGCTCGAATGTCAAAGATGATACAGAGACGCTGAGGGGGGGCTGCCAAGCATGAACGACATCACACTGCATTCGCCAAACTTAGATAAGCTTGAGATCGGGCCACTAAGCGCCAAATTTAGCGCGCGTGGCGACCGTATCCTGCGATATTACATTGATATCCGGCACAAGACAATGAACCTGCACCGCGAACTCGGCGCTCCCGAGTTGTTCATCCTGCAGAGCAAGGTCGATGCGCTGCTCGCCGATTGGGACGCAAAGCTAGTTGCATTCGAAACCAAGCGGCTGTTTCAGACCGGGAAGGGCGCGGCCGACGAAATGACTGCCGACGCGATCCGCGCCCAAGAGGGGATCGGTCGGATCCTTGCGCATACCCTAACGATCGACGACGCTATCGATTGGAACACACTTAAAGACCACAGCGCATATGCGATGCCCGCGAAGTTCCCCGAAGCGCGGCCCACCACCGCCGCACGGCCGGAGCCAGCCTACGAGGCTCCGCAAATCGGCTTACTCGATAAGCTATTGGGAAAGCGCAGACATCTCGAAGACCAGGTTGCAAGGCGTAACGCTCGCGCGGGTGAGGAATGGCGGACTGCGGAGGCTGAGCGCGAGGCAGGTTACGCGGCGGACATCGCAGCGTGGACACTTCGCGAAGAAGCGTTCTGGACCGGGCACAAGGCCGCAAAGGCTGAGTTCCTTGCCGCGCAGGCCGCTTCACATGCCAAGATCGACGCTTTGCGCAACGCGATCGCCGACCATGATCCAGACGCCGTAATCGAGCATGCCTCGCTCGTCCTAGAGAACTCTGAGTACAGCGGATTGTTCGAGAAATCGTACGACATGCAGTATCGGCCGGCTGACCGGCTGCTCATGCTGGCGTACCGCCTGCCGGGACCCGATGACCTTCCACAGGTCAAGGCCGTCAAATACGTCAAGGCGACCGGCGAGCTAACCGAGACGCGCATTTCCGACCGTGATCGCAAGGCGAATTTCGATAGCGCGAGTTATCAGATTTGCCTGCGCACCCTTCACGAACTTTTCGAAGCCGACGTCGATGGCAACCTCGATGCTATTCTGTTTAACGGCATGGTCGAATCGATCGATCCCGCCACCGGACTGGAGCGGCAGGGCTGCATCATGTCGATCCTCGCGAAACGTGACGAATTTTGCCGCATCGACCTCTCCCGCGCCGATCCGAAGGCCTGCTTCAAGGCGCTGAAGGGCGTCTCCGCTGCAAACCTCGCCGCACTGGCGCCTGTCCCGCCGGTGATCGAGATGGATCGTGAAGATCGCCGTTTTATCGACGGACGCGAGGTAGTTGGCGGGATCGACCTCTCCACCAATCTCGCCTCGATTTCGTGGGACGATTTCGAGCACCTAGTGCGTGAGCTGTTTGAGAAGGAGTTCCTAAGCCGCGGCGGTGAGGTGAAGGTCACTCAGTCGTCAAGCGACGGAGGGGTCGACGCGATCGCCTTTGACCCCGATCCGATCAGCGGTGGAAAAATCGTTATTCAGGCGAAGCGTTACACGCGCACTGTCGGCGTTTCGGCGGTCCGCGACCTCTTTGGCACGGTGATGAACGAGGGTGCCTCACGCGGCATTCTTGTGACGACCTCTGATTACGGGCCTGACGCCTACCGCTTCGCCAGCGATAAGCCTCTGGCGCTGCTCAATGGAGCCAACCTGCTCCACATGCTAGAGCGGCACGGCTACCAGGCGCGAATAGACGTCGCCGAGGCTCGAGCTGCCCGACCTTGATGCGTCTCGCCATCTACCGGCATCAAGGCTTTGCTCGTTCGATGGATCACTGCAACGCGGAATTAAAAGGAGCGTTTTCCTGTTTTAACCGCCCGATCCTGCATATCCAATCATTCCGCTGTTGAGTTCTGGCAGATGCCGAATGACCGCTACTGGCCGGACCTGCCGTTCGCGAATTCGCGAGGGAACAGCAGCAATGTCCCAGGCCAAGTCAAATCTGGATGTCCGCTCTGGGGTGCAGGAAAATTGCCGTCGAACTGCAAGGATGGGCGCTAGTGGGTCGTAAGCCCTAAATCCCCTCCACCCATAGCACCGCGCCTTCCGCGCCCGTCACGCGCACCCGCGCGCCCGCTTCGCTGTCCGGGCCGCGGGCGGTCCAGACGCTGTCGCCGACCTTGACCCGGCCTTCGCCGCCGCGGATCGGCTCTATGACTGTCACCAGTTCGCCGATCAGGCGGGCGGTGCGGTCGTTGAGATTGGGGTCGGTCGAGGGCACCGGATTGTCCACATACCAGCGCCGCCCGGCCCAGACCGAGAGGACCGAGAGCGCGGCGAAGATCAGCAGCTGGAGCGGAATGCCGATCGGCAGCGCCAGCGCGGCGAGGCCGGTGATGGCGGCGGCGATCGCGATCCAGATCAGGAAGACGCCGGGGATCAGCACCTCTGCAATGGCCAGCAGCGCGGCGAAGACCAGCCAGGCCCAATGATCCTGGAGCATGCTGAGCCAGTCGTTCATGGGGTGGTCCTGTGGTTGGTGGGGTGGGGTGTTTTTGCGTCGTTTCGGTGGCGGCGGGGCGCTATCGCTCTGGCGTCGCGGATAGCGGAAAGTGCGGGAGATGGGTTCCCGCTTTCGCGGGAATGACGGGGGTGGGTGGGGCCAGCTTTCGTGCGTTCGGGCTGAGCTTGTCGAAGCCCTCGCCTGAGCGGAGCGAAGGCCTCACTTCGTTCGGCTGGGCCCTTCGACAGGCTCAGGGCGAACGGTTTTAGGAGGATGCGTTGCGCTATAGGCTTCTCGACTTCGCTCGAAGCGAACGGATGTGGTGGGCGGTTCGGGGTGGTGGTGGCGTTTTCGGCAAGCGGGATGGGTGCGTAGCGCGCGGTGGCTTGGCCGCTATGGCCTGACAGAGCGGACCGGTTGCGCAGGGGCGCCATCGCTCTCCCCCTCAGCCCTGGGTCTGGCCGAACGGGCCTCGACGTGGCGCGGCGGGGGGCGCTGGCGGGGTGGGGGTGTCGGCCAGCGCTTCCTTGGCGAGCTGGCCGATGCCGCCGAGCGTGCCGATCAGCTGGGTCGCCTCGACCGGGAAGAGGATGGTCTTGGCATTGGGCGAGGTGGCGAATTGTTGCACCGCGTCGGTATATTTCTGGGCGATGAAGTAATTGAGCGCCTGCGGATTGCCGGCCGCGATCGCGTCCGACACCATCTGGGTCGCCTTGGCTTCGGCTTCCGCTTCGCGCTCGCGCGCCTCGGCATCGCGGAAGGCGGCTTCGCGGCGGCCTTCGGCTTCCAGGATCTGCGACTGTTTCTGGCCCTCGGCGCGCAGGATCTCGCTGCTTTTCAGGCCCTCGGCCTCCAGGATGTTGGCGCGCTTCTCGCGCTCCGCCTTCATCTGCCGGCCCATGGCGTTGACGATGTCGGCGGGCGGGCGGATGTCCTTCAACTCCACGCGGGTGATCTTGATGCCCCAGGCGTTGGTGGCATGATCGACCACGGAGAGGAGGCGGGCGTTGATCTCGTCGCGCTTCGACAGGGTCTCGTCGAGGTCCATCGAGCCCATCACGGTGCGCAAATTGGTGGTGGCGAGCTGCATGATGGCGACATAGAGTTCGGACACTTCATAGGCCGCCTTGGCGGCGTCGAGCACCTGGAAGAAGACCACGCCGTCGACCGACACCATGGCATTGTCCTTGGTGATGATTTCCTGCCCCGGAATGTCGACGACCTGCTCCATCATGTTGATCTTGCGACCGACGGCGTAGAAGAAGGCGGGGTAGAAATTGAGGCCGGGCTTCGCCACCTCGGTAAAGCGGCCGAAACGCTCGATGGTATATTGATAGCCCTGCCGCACCACCTTGACGCTGACCGCCAGGTAGAAGAGCACCAGAAACGTGACCGTGAGTGCGAAGGTCGTCACCATATGTCCTCCCCAATGTGGGAGCGCACTATGGCGGCTATTCGTTAACGGGAAAAGGCAAAGTGATGGAGAGACATAAGATGCAGTTGCGCCACGCCCGATCCCTGCTGTTCCTGCCCGCGTCCAATCCGCGCGCGGTGGCCAAGGCGCGCACGCTGGCGTGCGACATGGTGATCCTGGACCTGGAGGATGCGGTGCCCGACGCGGACAAGGCGGCGGCGCTGGACGCGGCGGTGGAGGCCGTGGGCGAGGGCTTTGGCGGGCGGCTGATGGCGGTGCGGATCAATGTCGAGGGGATGCCGTCGCATGGCCCCGAGATGGTGGCGCTCAAGCGCACCGCGGCCGATTATGTGGTGCTGCCCAAGGTCGAGAATGCCAAGCAGGTGAAGGATGTCTATTCCGTCGCGCAGAAGCCGGTGATCGCGATGATCGAGAGCGCGAAGGGCGTGCTGGCGGCGCCGGGAATCGCGGCGGGCGAGGGCTGTGCGGCGCTGTTCGTGGGCACCAATGATCTGCGCAAGGATCTGGCGATACCGCCGTCGGCCGGGCGGGCGGGGCTGGCCCATGTGCTGCAGAGCGTGGTGCTGGCGGCGCGGGCGGCGGGGATCGCGGTGTTCGACGGCGTGTTCAACCGGCTGGACGACGAGGCGGGGCTGGAGGCGGAATGCGCCGAGGGCCATGGCTTCGGCTTTGACGGCAAGACGCTGATCCACCCCGGACAGGTGCCGGTGGCGAACCAGGCGTTCGGCCCGGACGCGCAGGCGGTGGCCGACGCGCGCCGGCTGATCGAGGCGGCGACCGGCGGGGCCGAGCGCTTCGAGGGGCGGATGATCGAGGCGATGCATGTCGACGAGGCGCGGGCGCTGGTGGCGCGGGCGGAGGCGGTCGGGCAATAGCAGGAGGCGACAAGGCATGGCGGTGCGGTTCGACAAGGTTGCGATCATCGGGACCGGCCATGTCGGTGCCACGGCCGCCTATGCGATGATGCTGCGCGGGCTGTTCACGCAGATATTGCTGATCGATGCGGACGGGCCGCGCGCGCAGGCCGAGGCGCTGGACATTGCCGACGCCAATGCGCTGGCGCGGCCGGCCCATGTCCTGCGCGGCGACTATCGGGATGCGGGCGACGCGGCGATCGTCGTCATCACGGCCGGCGCGACCACGCATGGCGAGGAAAGCCGGCTGTCAGTCGCCGGGCGCAGCGCCGCCATCGTGGCGGACTGTGCGCGGCGGGTGGTGGAAGCGGGCTTTGGCGGGGTGATGATCGTCGCGTCCAACCCGGTCGATGCGATGGCGCAGGTGGCGCAGCGCGCGTCGGGGCTGCCGGTGGGGCAGGTGATCGGCACCGGGACGCTGCTCGACAGTGCGCGCTTTCGCCGGCGGCTGGCCGACCGGCTGGGGGTGGCGCCGGTGTCGGTCGAGGGACAGGTGCTGGGCGAGCATGGCGACAGCGAGGTGGCGGTCTTTTCGGGCGTGCGGATCGGCGGGGTGACGCTGGACCAGTTTCGCGGCGGCGCGGTGCTGGACCGGGCGGAACTGGCGCATGAGACGATGCGGGCGGGCTATGCGATCAACTATGGCAAGGGCCATACAAGCTATGGCGTGGCGACGGCGATCGTGCGGCTGTGCGAGGCGGTGCGGCGCGACGAGCAGGTGGTGCTGCCGGTGTCGACCCTGGCCCATGGCGAATGCGGGGTGGCGGGCGTCTATCTGAGCCTACCCTGCGTGATCGGGGCGCTGGGGGTGAGCCGCGTGCTGGCGCCGGACCTGGATGCGGAGGAACGGGCGGCGCTGCAGGCGTCGGCAGCGGTGTTGCAGGGCATCATGGACGGGCTGGAATCCCATTGAAAATCGCCGGCGATCATCCTTCCGGCAGGTCCACCCTGGGCAGCAGTTCCGCTTCCAGCGCGGGATAGAGGTGCGCGACGCTGCGCTGCAGTTCGTAGCGGGCGACGGCCATGGTGGCGAAGCGGTCGGGGATGGGGAGGGTGCCGGCCTCCACCATGTCGAGGCCGGACTGCACGGCGGCGCGCAGCGTCGCATCGAGCCAGTCGAGCCAGTCGCGGGTCTGGGCGATGGCGCGGGTGCCGGCGGGATCGAACGGGCCATGGCCGGGGATCGCCGTCTTGTGCGGCAGCTTTGCGAGCGCATCCAGGCTCTCGCGCCAGCGGCCAAGGTTCGCGGTCGGGGTGCTGGGCGCGCGGTCGAGGAAGAGCAGGTCGCCGGCGATCAGCGTGCCGGTGCGTTCGTCCAACAAGGCGAGATCGGCATTGCTGTGGCCGGCCAGCGGCAGCAGTCGCAGGCGGCGGCCGCCGAAATCCTCCGCCGGCTGGTCGATCCGCCGGCTCGGCAGGGCGAGGTCGGTGCCGCGCATCCAGTCGCCCAGCAGGCGATAGAGCGCATCGGAAAAGCCGCGTCCGTCCCGTTCCATGTCGGCGATGGTGCCGGGTAGGGCGGCGACGGTGGCGGGATCGAAGGCGGCGATGCCCATGCCATGGTCGGGATGGAGATGGGTGACATAGACCCGCACGACCGGCTGGCCGGTCAGCGTCTCCGCCACTTTCCTGAGCATATGGCCATAGCGGATCGACGGGCCGGCATCGACCAGCAGCGTGCCGGCCGGGGTGGCGATGATCGTAATATTGGCGATCGCGCCGCCATTGGCGAAGAGCATCGGTTCGTCGGCGCCATGGATCATCCACAGGCCATCGGCGACCGGCTGCGGATCGATGCGATAGTCATCGGTTGCGGCGCCGGTCAGCAGCGGGAGGGCGCCGGTCATGCCGGCCAGCGCCTGTCGGCGGTTGAGCATCATCGGCCGGTCGCGCCGGTGGCAGTGGGCAGGGGCGACTGGCGGGCGACGGTCACCTTGGCGAGATAGGCGCGGCCATTGGTGTCGCGCGCGGCGATGGAGAGCGTGTCGCCGGGATGGGCGCGGGGCATCAGGGTGATGGCGGGGTCTTCGGCGACGGCGGCCCATATCTCCATCTGACCGAGCAGCCGGCCGTCAGGGCCGGTCACGCGCATCTGTTCGATATGATAGGTCGGGATATTGGCGACGAAGCCGGTGTCCATGGGATGGCGGAAGGTGACGCGCAGCCGGCTGGCGCCATCGGCCATCGGCCAGGCTTCACCCCGCATTTCGCCCAGATGCTGTGCCCAGTCGCCCTTCACCCGGCTGACCGGCGGCGCCGAGCAGCCGCCGCCCGCGGCATCGACCCAGCCGCCGCTGACCAGCCATTGGCCGTCCGCCAGTTGCACCGCGCCGCGCACGGGGGTGCGCTGGTCGAGCTTGATGCGGGTGGCGACATAAGGTTCGGCGCCGTCGGGGCGATAGTCGATGGCGATCGGGATGGGATTGAGATCGGCCAGGATCAACATGCGCCTGACCGGACCGAGGCCCGGACCGAGGCCGCGGGCGTCGAGTGCGACCGGGAAGCTGCGCTGATTTTCCGCGATTTCGGGATAGCTGACCTTCACGCGCGGGTCGAAGCGGACCGGATCGTCGCCGAAGATGGTCTGCGCATGGGCGGTCCACATGGGCGAATGCAGCGGATCGGCGGGATAGGGCGCGCGGGCAGGCGCTATGCTGCCGCTTGCCAGCAGGCAGGACATGGCCATGGCTGTCAGGGTCTTGCGCCTGTTCATCCTCTTCTCCCAAAGTCCATGCCTAGCGCCGGGAAAAACCGGCTACCATTGCACCTTGGGTCGTGGAGCCTGGGAGGGATGGGGATGCGGGCGAGGATCGGGCTGATGGCGGTGCTGCTGCTGGTGTCGGGCGTGACGCAGGCGCGGGCGCAGGAGGCTGGCCTGTTCGACGCAGAGGGGTATCGCATTGCCCATTATCGCAGCCCGGTGCATCGCCCGCCCGAGGGGGTGGGCAGGATCGCGCCGGCCGCGATCGCGGGGCTGCGGCCTGATATCGACATGATCCTGATCGATGTGCTGCCGGCCGAGGGCGGCCATCGCGCGGCGGACGGACGCTGGCAACTGGCCCAGCCGCATGAGAGCATCCCCGGCGCCCACTGGTTTCCCGAAAGCGGGCGGGGCGCGCCGATGCCGGATATCGCCGACTGGTTCGCGCGCGGGGTTGCGCGGCTGACCGGCGGGAGGCGCGACCGGATGATCGTCACCTTCTGCCGCGCGGATTGCTGGATGGGCTGGAATGCGGCGCGACGGCTGCGGGCGATGGGCTATCGCAACATCTGGTGGCTGGCCGAGGGGACCGACGGCTGGCGCGATCTGGGCCGCGACCTGAAGCCCGTCCAACCCGCGCGCCGATAGGACCAAAGGTCAATTGTCTGGCCCCCGTTTTTGGGCATGTTGCACGCTAACGGGGTAGTTCAAACCATTGATTTTCGGGAGAGAGTAAATGCTTCATCGTTCGGCGCTGGCGATCATCGGCGGCCTGGCCATGGCCAGTGCGATGCCGGCCGCGGCCAAGGACATCACCGTCCATATGAAGAACAAGGGCGCCGATGGCGCGATGGTGTTCGAGCCGTCCTTCGTGAAGGCGGCGCCGGGCGACGTGATCCATTTCCAGCCGACCGATCCCAGCCATAATGCCGAGACCATCTCCACCATGTTGCCGGCCGGCGCGACCCCGATGAAAGGCGCGATGAACAAGGAAGCGGTGCTGACCGTCAGCAAGCCGGGCCTCTATGGCATCAAGTGCATGCCCCATTATTCGATGGGCATGGTGGCGCTGGTGCAGGTGGGCAAGCCGACGGCGGCCGATGTGACGGCGGCCAAGGCGGTCAAGCTGCCGCCCTTCGCCGCCAAGCGGATGAATGCGGCGCTCGCCCAGGTGAAATAAGCGCGGGCCAGTTCCGCAAACAGGCAGGCCGGTCATCCACCAGGATGGCCGGCCTGTTTCCTGTCATTCGTAGCGCAGCGCGTGGATCGGGTTGGTGCGCGCGACGCGGAAGCTGTGCGCGCCGATGGTCAGGATCGCGATCAGCAATGCCAGCCCGCCTGCCAGCAGGAAGGGCAGGGGCGTCAGCGCGATGCGGGAGTCGAAGCCGTTGAGCCAGTCGCGCATCACCCACCAGGCGACCGGCCAGGCGATGAGGTTGGCGATCAGCACCGGGCGGGTGAACTGCCAGACCAGCAGTTGCACGATCTTGCCCGTGCTGGCACCCAGCACCTTGCGGATGCCGATTTCCTTGGTCCGGCGCTGCGCGGTGAAGGCGGACAGGCCGAACAGGCCAAGGCAGCCGACGATCACCGCCAGCAGGGCGAAGGCGGCGAAGGCCTGGGCCCGTGCTTCCTCGGCATGATAGACTTCGCGCACGATGTCGTCGCTGAAGCGGGCGGTGAAGGGCACTTCGGGAGCGAGGCGCTTCCACACGCTTTCGATCCGCGCCAGCACCGTCGCCGGATTGCCATGATAGCGGATCAGCATTTCGTTATGATTGTCGCGATCGAAGAGGAAGAAGATCGGGTCCATCGGGTCGCGGATCGAGCGGAAGCGCGAATCCTGGACGACGCCGATGATGGTGATGGGCACGCTGCCGCCAAATTCGTCGCGCACCAGGCCGCCGCGGACCTGCTTGCCGATCGCGTCCTGCGGTGAGGCAAAGCCCAAGCGCTTGACCGCCAGTTCGTTGACCACCGTATTGGCGCCGCGCGCGGCAAAGGCCCGTTCGGCCTCCGGAACCTCCGGGAAGGGACGGGTGATGTCGTCGATCGGCCGGTTGATGTCGAAGCTCCGCCCGGCGAGCAGCTTGATGCCCATCGTGTCGAAGAATTTCGTGTCGACCTGATAGATGCCCATGCTGATCGGCTCTTCACGGCCGGGCACGAGGATCCCGCTATTGGTGTTGTTGGTGGTGCTGATGCCGATATTGGTGCGGCCGACCGAGGTGACGCCGTCGACCTTCTCGATTTCCCGCACCATCGTGTCGAGCACCGGGTCGAGCTGGCGGCGGCTGATGCCCGAAATCTGGATCAGCCCCTCGCGCTTGTAGCCGGGATCGGAATTGCGGGCGTAGAGGGTCTGGGCATAGACCACCGCCGTGCAGATGATGAGGCCGATCGACACGGCGAACTGGGCGACCACCAGCGCGCTGCGCAGCCGGCCCGATCCTTCCGCATCGGCCGCCGACTTGTTCGCCTTGAGCACGCGGGCGGGCTGGAAGCGGGACAGGTAGAAGGCGGGATAGGCGCCGCCGGCCACGCCGACCAGCAGCACCAGGCCGATGATCGGCAGGATGAGGCCGCCGCTGCCGAAATAATGGAGACTGAGGTCCGCGTCGAGGAAGCGGCTGACCAGCGGCAGCAGCAATTCGGTCAGCGCCAGCGCGACCAGCATCGCCACCGCCGAGACCAGGATGGATTCGCCGATGAATTGCAGCACAAGCTGGCGGCGATTGGCGCCCAGCACCTTGCGCAGGGCGACCTCCCGCGCGCGCTGGCTGGCGCGGGCGGTGGCGAGGTTGACGAAATTGACGCAGGCCATGCCCAGGATGAGCAGGGCGACGATGGCAAAGGTGATGATCGAGCCGCGATCATTGCCCGGCGTCATCGAGCCGTTCTGGGCGCGGCCGAGATGGACGTCGCGGACATTGACGAGGGCGAAGTTCATGTCGTCGCCCTGGTTGAAGCGGCGGCCGCCGAAAAACTGGTCGGGGATGTTGCGCTTTTCCCATTGCGGCAGCTGGGCATTGATCGCCTTGACGTCGGCGCCGGGCTTCAGCCGGACATAGATCCAGCCCGACTGCCAGCCATATTGGCTGAGGAAATCGGGCGTCTGCGCCCAGTAGCTGGGCGGATCATAGCGGGCGAGCATGGTGAGCTTGAGGTGCGAGGCCTTGGGCAAATCCTTGAGCACGCCATTGACGCGATAGTCGGTCGAGATGCCGCGCGAGATGAGCGTCAGCGTCTGGCCCATCGGGTCTTCGCCGCCGAAGCGGCGCTTCGCCTCGCTGTCGCTCAGCACCATGTCGCCGGGCTTGGCCAGCGCGGTGCGCGGATCGCCCTTCACCAGCGGCAGGTCGAGCACGTCGAACACCGGGCCGTCGACGAATTTCATATCGTCCACTTCGGTCGCGACGCCGTTGCGCAGCACGACTGGCCCTGCCGAAAGCAAATGGACGGCCGCCGCGATCTGCGGGAAATCCTTCCGCAGCGCCGCCTGCGCGACATAGGGCGCCATCTGGAGATTGTTTTCGCGGCCGCCATGCGGATCGGTATAATAGGTCTGGAACTGGAAGGTTCGGTCCGCCTGCGGCATCCAGGCGTCGAAGGTCAGTTCATTGCGGACGAACAGCAGGATGATGAGGCAGGCCGCCATGCCGGTCGCCAGCCCCAATATGTTGATCGCCGCATAGGTGCGGCTCTTGAGCAGTGACCGCAGGCCGACCGTCAGATAATTGCGCCACATGGGAAGTCTCTCCGTCTTGGGCTGTCAGGCGGCGCGGCGCCGTTCCTGCAGGATGCGGCCGTCCAGCATGTGGACAACGCGGCTGGCATAGTCGGCATGGGCGGGCGAATGGGTGACCATGACGATGGTCGATCCTTCGGCGTTGAGCGTCTGGAGCATCTTCATCACCTCCTCGCCATGGCTGGTGTCGAGGTTGCCGGTCGGTTCGTCGGCCAGGATCAGGCGGGGTTCGGATACCAGCGCGCGGGCGACGGCGACGCGCTGCTGCTGGCCGCCCGACAGCTGGCTGGGCCGGTGGCGGGCACGATGGGCGATGCCGACGCGGTCCATTACCGCCTCGACCTTCGCCTTGCGCTCGGCCGCGGGCATGGCGTGATAGAGCAGGGCGAGTTCGATATTCTCGGCCACGCTCAGTTCGTCGATCAGGTTGAAGCTCTGGAAGATGAAGCCCAGATGGGTCTTGCGGATGCCCGCCAGCCTGGGCTCGGGCAGGCCCGCAATCTCGGTGTCGCCAAAGCGGTAGGAGCCGCTCGACGGGCTGTCGAGCATGCCGATCATGTTCAGCAGGGTCGACTTGCCGCAGCCCGACGGGCCCATGATCGCGACAAATTCGCCCTGGAAGATGTCGAGGTCGATCGCGTCGAGCGCGGTGGTTTCGACCATGTCGGTGCGATAGACGCGGCTGAGTTCACGCAGGCTGAGCAACGCTTGGGTCATGTCTTTGCCTTTCACTTCTTTTCGAGGACCAGCCGATCCTTGTCGGCAAACCCGGTATAGGGGGATGTGAGCACCTGCTCGCCGGGCTCCAGCCCGTCGAGGATCTCGATATAGTCGGCGTTGCGCCGGCCGAGGCGCACGGCGCGCTTCACCGCCTCGCCGCCGTCGGGCGTCACCACGAACACCCAGGCACCGCCGGTGTCATTGTAGAAGCTGCCATTGGGGATGAGGCGCGCGCGCACCGGATCGCCCAGGGTCAGCTTGGCCTGGAGCGTCTGGCCGCGCTGGATCTGGGGCGGTTCGCCGTCGAGGAACTGCAGGTCGATCTCGAACTGGCCGTTGCGCACGGTCGGATAGATTTTCGCGACCTTCATCCGATAGCTCTTGCCGTTCCAGTCGACCGTCGCGGTCTGGCCAAGCTGGACGCGGGGCAGGTAGAATTCGTCGATCCCGGCGACCAGCTTGTTGCGGCCGGGGCTGTCGATCTGGCCCAGCCGTTCGCCGCGCGCCATCGACTGGCCGACCTGGATCGAGAAGGCGGAGACGGTGCCGGCGACCGGCGCGCGCAGATTGAGCGCCTCCAGGCTGGCGCGCGCGACGCCAAGGCTGGACTGAAGCGTTTCGGCCGAGGCGCGCAACTGGGCGAGCTGGCTGGTCTGGAGCCGCTCGTCAGTCTGCTGGGTGCGGGCAAGGACGGCCCGGCGATCACGCTGATAGGCAAGGTCGTCGCGCGTGTCGGCAAAGGTCCGGCCGGCGACGAAACCGCGCGCGGCCAGCGGCGCTTCCCGCTCATATTGGCGCTGCGCCTTCTTGAGGTCGAGATCGGCCTCCAGCATGGCGCGGTTGTTGGTGAGCCGGTTCTGTGACAGCGCCAGTTCCTGGCTGCGCATCGAATTGAGCTGCTGCGTCACTTCGGTCTGGCGGGCGAGGACCGACAGTTGCAGCTCGGCGTTGGACAGGCGGGCGAGCAACTGGCCCTTCTGGACGGTGGCGCCATCCTCGACCAGCACCTCTTCGACCCGGCCGCCCTCGATCGCGTCGAGATAGACGGTGATGAGCGGGGTGACGCGGGCGCGCAGCGGCAGGAAATCGTCGAACCGGCCCTGGCTGACGGTGGAGATGACGATGCGGTCGGCCGGCAGGGTCTGGCTGTTGCTGCTGGGCATATAATACCAGGCGGTGCCGAGCAGCGCGATCGCGCCGGCGGCGCCCAATGCGACCTTGGCGCGCAGCGGCAGGGTCTTGCGCGCCACCACCCGGTCCATCGCGCCGCCGCTGGTGGGCGCGGCGGCCCGCGGCGTTTCGCTGGGCATGCTGACGACGCTCATGCGCGGCGACTCCACTGTCCGATTCCGAACATTGCTTGTCCGATACCGAACATCAGGCGAGGAAGGGCTTGCAGCCGGTGCCGGCGCGGGCGGGACAGCGGAGATGCCCGGCCTCGGCCGCCATCTGGCGCGGCGCTTCGCAGCCGAATGGCCGGGAAGCGGCCTGCGGCGCGGCCATCACCAGCAGGGTGGCGGCGATGCCGAGCAGGATCGAAAGCGGTTTTGACAGCGAGGAGCCGGGCCGGCGATACATTGTCAGTCTCCATCTGGACTTGGGGCACATGCCCTTTGCCCGATGCTTCGCAAGCGGCGTGCCAGTTGCCTTTTTGCGGGCATGTGCGGGACAGAATCCGGGCCGCGACGGGTCTGGCACGGATATTGATTGCACGGTTCCGGACAGGCGCTGTACGGGAGCGAACGGATGACAGAGGGGCGGATGACACAGGAGAAGCCATTCGAGCTGTGCGTCGTCATCGATGATGATGACGACATATTGCTGGCCGCGCGCCTGTTGCTGCGCGCGATCTTTGGCGAGGTGCTGACCTTTCGCGACCCCGAATCCGCCTTTGCCGCGACCGCCGGCCTGACCCCCGAAGCATTCCTGCTCGACGCCAATTTCTCGCGCGGGGCGACCAATGCGGCGGAAGGGTTCGAATGGCTCGGCCGTTTCCTGGCGCGCGATCCGCAGGCGGTGATCGTGATGATTACCGCCCATGCCGGGGTGCAGGTCGCGATCGAGGCGATGAAGCGCGGGGCCACCGATTTCGTGACCAAGCCCTGGTCGAACGAGCGGCTGCTGGCGACGGTGCGCACGGCCGCGGCGCTGCGCGCGTCGCGCAAGGCGGTGGCGCAGAAGGACAAGGTGGCGATGATCGCGGCGGCGCCGGCCGGGGAGACGCCGCTGCTCGGCACATCGCCGGCGATGGCGCGGGTGCAGCAACTGATCGACCGTGCCGCGCCGACCGACGCCAATGTGCTGATCCTGGGCGAGAATGGCACGGGCAAGGAACTGGTTGCGCGCGAACTGCATCGCCGATCGCGCCGGGCCGAGCGGATCATGCTGCCGGTCGACCTGGGCGCGGTGGCCGAGAGCGTGATCGATTCAGAGTTGTTCGGGCATGTGAAGGGCGCCTTCACCGATGCGCGGGCCGACCGGATCGGGCGGTTGCAGGCGGCCGATGGCGGCACCCTGTTCCTGGACGAGATCGGCAATTTGCCGCTGCACCTGCAGCCCAAGCTGCTGACCGCACTGGAGCAGCGCAAGGTGACGCCGGTGGGCGCCAACAAGCCGGTGCCGGTGGACATCAGGGTGATCGCCGCCACCAACCTGAGCGCCGGGCAGATCGCGGACGAGGGGCGGTTTCGTCAGGATCTGCTGTTCCGGCTCAATACGGTCGAGATAGTGCTGCCGCCGCTGCGCGAGCGGCGCGAGGATATTCCCGCGCTGGTCGCCCATTATCATGCGCTCTATGCCCGCAAATATGCCCGGCCGGTGCATCCGATCGCGCCCGAGCTGATGGCGGCGCTGGTCGCCTATGACTGGCCGGGCAATGTCCGCGCGCTGCGCCATGCGATCGAACGGGCGGTGATCCTGGCCGGGGACGCGCCCTTTGGCGTCGAGGATATCCCGCTGCGCAGCCATGGCAGTCCCGAGCCGGTCCGGATCGACCGGGCCGCCGTGGTGGAGGCGCCGCCACCACCCGACGACATGAATCTGGAACGGGTCGAGCGCCGGCTGGTCGAGACCGCGCTGATGAAGCATGGCTATAATATCTCCAGCGCCGCCGCCGAGCTGGGACTGACCCGCGCCTCCCTCTATCGCCGCATGGAAAAACATGGGCTTTGATCGACGCTTCTCGATCGGCCTGGCGCTGCGGCTCGTCATGGCCATGGCCTGCCTGGCGGCGCTCGCCTGGGCGCTGATGACGCCGGACCTTGGCGCCGTGCGCATCCTGTGCGCGATCGGCGCGGCAGTCAGTGCGATGGCGCTATGGCATCATGTGCGCCGCGCCAATTTCGAGCTGGCCCGCTTTGTCGAGGCGATCGAGTTTGGCGACCTGCAGGCGCGCTTTGCCCGGCCGGGATCGGACAGCGGCTTTGACCAGTTGGGCGCGGCGCTGGATCGCGGCATCCGCAAGCTGCGCGACGATCGGGTACGCTTGCAGGAGGCGTCGCGCTTTTACGAGGCGCTGGCCGATGATGCGCCCGCCGCGCTGCTGACGATCGCGCCCGATGGCCGGATCGAACCGGTGAACAAGGCGGCGCGCAAGCTATTCAACCGCCATGCCGGGGTGCGGCCGGATGATTATGCCCCCTATGGCGGCCATTTCGCCGCGACGCTGACCGCGCTGGAGCCGGGGCGCAGCCAGACCATGTTGATCGAGACCGATATCGGGCCGCAGCGCGTGCTGATCCGCTGCGCCAGCCTGACCCGGCTGGGCGGGGCGACGCGGGTGATTGCGGTCCAGGTGATCCAACAGGCCCTGAACGCGGTCGAGGTGGCGGCGCAGAGCGACCTCATCCGTGTGCTGACGCATGAGATCATGAATTCGATGACGCCGGTGACATCGCTCGCCCGCACCGCGTCGGACCTGATGGCGCAGGCGGACGATGGCGGCGACCCGCTGATCGCCGATGCCCGTGCTGCCGTCGATACGCTGGCCCGACGCGCCGACGGGGTGATGCATTTCGTCGAAACCTATCGCACCATCACGCGCCCGCCGCTGGTCGATCGCCGGTTGTTCGCGGCGCGGCCCTTTGCCGATGAACTGGCCAAGCTGTTTGCGGCCGATGCCGATCGCGCGAGCGTGCATCTGGAGGTGCGGGTCAGCCCGGCGGACCATCGCATCGATGCCGATCCCGACCTGTTGGCGCAGGTGGTCATCAACCTGTTGCGCAATGCGGCCGATGCGGCCGAATGCCATCGCGACCGGCCGGAAGTGTCGCTGAGCATTGCCGCGATCAGCGCCGGGCGCACCCGGATCGAGGTGGCGGACAATGGCCCCGGCGTGCCCGAGGCGCTGCGCCACGACATCTTCCTGCCCTTCTTCACCACCAAGAAGACCGGCAGCGGGATCGGCCTGAGCCTTGGCCGGCAGGTGCTGCTGGCGCATGACGGCACGATCGAGATCGACAGCGCGCCGTCGGGCGGCGCGCTGTTCCGGCTGACGCTGTAGCGCGGTGGCCGGCCCCGGTCAGGGGCAGGGGTCGGGCAGATCGCGATGGACCGCCTCGATCGCGGCGATGGCGTCGGCGCTGAGCGTCAGGTTGACGCTGTCGATGTCGGCCCTGAGCTGGTCCAGTGAGGTCGCGCCGATGATCGTCGCAGTGACGAACGGGCGGCTGTTGACATAGGCGAGCGCGAGCTGTGCGGGATCAAGGCCATGGGCATGGGCGATCGCGACATAGCGGGCGGAGGCCGGGGCCTGGCCGGGCAGGTCGTAGCGGACGAACTGGCGCGCGACGTCGCGGCGGGTGCCGGGCGCGATCACCCCGCCCAGATATTTGCCGGTCAGATTGCCGCCGGCGAGCGGCGAATAGGCGAGCAGGCCGACATCTTCACGCAGGGCAAATTCGGACAGGCCGATTTCGAACACGCGGTTGAGCAGATTATAGGCGTTCTGGATCGACGCGATGCGGGGCAGGCCCTGGTCCCGCGCCAGACGCAGATATTCGCTGACGCCCCAGGGCGTTTCGTTCGACACGCCGACATGGCGGATCTTGCCCGCCTTCATCAGATCGGCAAGGGCATCGAGCGTTTCCTCGATCGGCACGGTGTCGGGCCGGTCGGCCAGGGCGGACAGGCCGCGCACGCCGAAGGAGGGGACGGGCCGGTCGGGCCAGTGGACCTGGTAGAGATCGATATAGTCGGTTTGCAACCGGCGCAGGCTGTCGTCGATTGCCTGTTCGATGTTCCGGCGATCCAGCCGGTCCGCGGTGCGGATGCCGCGCGAGGGATCGCGGGCGGGGCCGGCCACCTTGGTCGCCAGGATGATGTCGTCGCGCTTCTTTCGCCCGGCGATCCAGCTGCCGATATAGGCTTCGGTCAGGCCCTGGGTCTCGCGGCTGACCGGGGTGACCGGATACATTTCGGCGGTGTCGATGAAATTGACGCCCTGGCCGATCGCATAATCGAGCTGGGCGTGCGCTTCGGCTTCGCTGTTCTGCGATCCCCAGGTCATGGTGCCAAGGCAGATCAGGCTGACCCAGAGGTCGGTGCGACCGAGCGTGCGATATTCCATATGTCATGGCCCTTTCGTGGCAAGCGACTGGTTTCTAGCCGTTTGTCAGGAAATGCAAAGCCATGGCGGGATCGGTTGAGAAACTATCATTGACAGCATCCGTCCGGCCGCAGACAGGAAACAGCTCGTCCATCGGTTAACCAAAGGCTCATCGGATCGCCCTAGGTTGCGACTCCTTCCCTGTTGGTGCGTTGATCGAGCATGTCTGACCTGTCTGATCTCATCCTGGACATGATTACCCGCTATGGCTGGTGGAGCGGGCCGATCATCGGCGTGCTGGCCTTTTTCGAATCGCTGGTGGTGATCGGGCTGTTCGTGCCGGCGATCGCCACCATGATCGCGGTCGGCGGGCTGATCGGGGCGGGGCTGGTCGATCCGGCGCCGGTGTTCGCCTGCGCCGTGTTCGGCGCGATCCTGGGCGACTGGGTATCCTATACGCTGGGGCGCTCGGTCGGGCCGGCCATCTATCGCCATCGCTGGCTGCGCGGGCATCGGCTGGCCTTCGCGCGGGCGCGGCTCTTCTTTCGCCGCTATGGCTTCATCTCGGTGCTGCTCGGCCGCTTCCTGGGGCCGGTCCGTTCGACCGTGCCGGTGGTCGCGGGCGTGGTGAAGATGCCGCATGGCCCGTTCCAGATCGCCAATATCCTGTCCGCCCTGCTGTGGGTGCCGGCGCTGCTGCTGCCCGGCTATCTGGCCGGCGGCCGTCTGACCCATTTCGATTTCGAGGCGGAGCATTTCGCCATGATGGCGCTGGGCCTGTGCCTGGTGCCGCTGCTGCTGGGGTGGCTGGCGATCCGTTTCTTCAACAAGCCGCGTCAGCGGCATCGCACCATGTCCGCACAGCGCGGCTGAAAGGTTGATGACAGGCTGCTTCGCTAATCGGCGGCGGCCCAATTCACACCCAATAGGCTGTTCGCTGCGGCGGTGATGTTCTTCACGTCGTTGCCTTGCGGGACGGCGAGAGGATTTATGAACGACATCTGGACTCACATAGTCGCCGATTTTTCCAATCTCGGCTCTCCATCCGCGCTGGCCGCCTTTGGCCAGGTCGTGCTGATCGACATCATGCTGGCGGCGGACAATGCGATCGTCGTCGGCGCGCTGGCGGCCGGCCTGCCGCCTGCGTCGCGGCGCAAGGTGATCGCGATCGGCGTGATCGCCGCGCTGGTGCTGCGCATCGCCTTTGCCCTGCTGGTGACGCAACTGATGCAGCTTGTCGGCCTGGTCTTTGCCGGCGGCCTGCTGCTGGTCTGGGTCGGCTGGAAGATGTGGCGCGAGCTGCGCGCGCATGGCGAACCGGAAGATGCCGAGGATATTGCCGGCAAGGCCGCGCCCAAGGGCTTTGCCCAGGCGGCCTGGGCGGTGGCCATTGCCGACGTCAGCATGAGCCTGGACAATGTGCTGGCGGTGGCCGGCGCGGCGCGCGAGCATCCCGGCATCCTGGTGATCGGCCTTGTCCTGTCGGTGGCGCTGATGGGCGTGGCGGCGAACCTGCTGGCCCGCGTGATCGAACGCTATCGCGCGATCGCCTATTTCGGCCTGGTCGTGATCCTCTATGTCGCCGGCAAGATGATCTATGAAGGCGCGATCGACCCGGCCACGGGCCTCATCACCCTGTTCTGAGATCCTGTCTGGAAAATGCGCGGGAGAGCGCATTTTCGATGCGGCACCGGCCCGCGCCCCCACCCGACCACCCATCAGGATACCATGTCTGGGCGGTCGGGTGGGGGCGCGGGCCGGTGCGGATGCGCCAGAGGCGCATAAGAGAGCGCGGGGCCGGTCAGTCGGCCCCGTTCTTCCGCCCCATGGAGGCAAAGCCGAGCGGCGCGCCGATCAGCACCAGGATGACGCGGGTCAGATGGTGGATGACGACGACGCCCGGCTCCAGCGCCAGGCTGAGCGCGACCATGCTCATTTCGGCGAGACCGCCCGGCGAATAAGCGAGTGTCAGCAGCACCGGATCGACCCCGGCAAGCGTGCCGATCCCCGCCGCCCAGGCAAAGGTGACGGCCAGCAGGATCGCCGTCGACCCCGCCGCCAGCGCCAGGATGCGCAGCAATTCCTTCAACGTCAGGCCGACGAAGCGGCAGCCCATGGTGGCGCCAAGGCCGACCTGTGCCGCGGCCAGCGCCCAGCCAGGAATGCGGAAATCGGCGAGGCCGCTCATATGCACGGCGGCGCTGACCGCCAGCGGCCCGACCAGATGCCAGGCGGGCAGGCGCAGCAGCCGGCCGATCAGCAGGCCCAGAAGCGCGCAGCCCAGCCCCCAGAAGAGCAGCGACCAGCTGGCGACGTCGCCGGTCACCGGGGTGATGGCGCTGGCCGCGACCGGCGCATGGTCGAGCCGGATCAGGAAGGGCAGGATGAAGACGACGAGGAAGATGCGCGCGCCATGGATCAGGCCGATGGCGCGCTCGTCGGCGCCGCGCTCCGCCCCCATCACCACCATCTCGGCAATGCCGCCGGGCATGCCGGCGAAATAGGCGGTGGCCGGATCGAACTTCGCGACCTTGCGGAAATAGGTGACGCACAGCAGCGCGGCGGTGGCTAGAAAGAAGGGCAGGGCGGCGAGCGGGATGATCCAGTCGCGCGCCTGTGGCAGAAGATGCGGGCCAAAGCTGCTGCCCAGCACCACGCCGATCACCGCCGCCATCGGGCGGCGGGTGGCGGCGGAAGCCTGAATCGGCAAACCGGCGACGCTGGCGACCGCGCAGGCCGCCATCGATCCGAGCACCCAGGGCAGTGGCGCATGGATCGACCAGAAAAGCGCGCCGCCGGCCGCCCCGACGGCAAGCGCCGCCAGGAAGCGGAGGAGTGTGTCCACACCCCTAGGCGACAAAGGGGAAGGCCAGGGCGATCATGCCGACCAGGGTCATGACGATGCCGACCGCGGCGGCGGGCAACAGGGTGAAGCGCTGATGATCGGCCAGGTCCACGCCCGCCAGGCTGACCAGCAGATAGGTGGAGGGGACCAGCGGGCTGAGCAGATGGACCGGCTGGCCCATCAGCGAGGCGCGGGCGATCGCCATCGGTTCGACGCCATAATGGGCGCCGGCTTCGGCGAGGATCGGCAGCATGCCGAAATAGAAGGCATCGTTGGAGATGAAGAAGGTGAAGGGCATGGAGAGCAGGGCGGTGATCGGCGCCATATAGGGGCCGAGCGCGGGCGGGATGACGCCGACGACTTCCTTGCTCATCGCCTCCACCATGCCGGTGCCGCCGAGGATGCCGGTGAAGATGCCGGCGGCGAAGATCAGCGACACGACCGACAGGACATTGCCGGCATGGGCGGCGATCCGTTCCTTCTGCTGGGCGACGCCGGGATAGTTGACGATCATGGCGATGGCGAAGGCGATCATCATCAGCACCGAGAGCGGCAGCACGCCCCAGACCAGCAGGACGAGCAGCGCCACCACCAGCAGGCCGTTGAACCAGCGCAGATGCGGCCGGCGCGCCTCGGGATATTGCGAGACGCCCAGGTCCGACGGGGCGACCGACTGGCGCGCCTGCACCTTGCCCAGGCGCCGGCGTTCCTTGATGCCGAACCAGAAGGCGAGGCCGAGCAGGAAGGCGAGGCCGGCGATCATGCCGGGGATGAGCGGCAGGAACAGGGTGGCCGGGTCCAGCTTCAGCGCGCTCGCGGCGCGGGCGGTCGGCCCGCCCCACGGGGTCAGGTTCATGATCCCGCTCGTCACCATCAGCAGGCAGACGAGGTAGAGCCGGTTCATGTCGAACCTTTTGTAGAGGGGGAGCAGCGCAGCGATGGTGATGATGTAGGTGGTCGACCCGTCGCCGTCGAGACTGACGACCGAGCAGAGCACCACCGTGCCCAGCAGGATCAGCAGCGGATCGCCATGCACGATCTTCACCAGCCGGGCGACCAGCGGGTCGAACAGGCCGGTGTCGGTCATGGTCGAGAAGAAGAGGATGGCGAACAGCAGCATGACGCCGGTCGGCGCCAGATTCTTGATGCCGTCGATCATCATGTCGCCAAGGCCGGCGGCCTGACCGGCGATCACGCCGAACAGCGAGGGGATGACGATCAGCGCGACCAGCGGGGTCATCCGCTTGGTCATGATCAGCGTCATGAAGGTGGCGACCATCAGGAAGCCGAGCAGGGCAAGATTCATCGCTGCGTCCTTGAGGGGGCTGGAGGAAGGAGGATCAGAAGGTCACGCCGACACGGGCGCTGACGGTCTGGCCGTCATCGCCGCCCGTGTAGGTGCCGGCGCGGTTGTTGGTGTGCCACTGGATGCCGTTGAGCTGGATCCGGGTGAAGCTGTTGAGATACCAGTTGACGCCCAGCGTCGCGGCCCAGCCGTCGCCGCCCAGCACCAGGTCGGTATAATCGAGATTTTCGTAGCGGGCGGTCAGCTCGATCGCGCCGAGGCCGCCGTCGAGCACGGGGTCGAGCACATTGGGCTGGCCGAAGCTGCCGAGGCGCGGGTTGTAGGGCGGCAGTTCGCCGGTCAGGAACAGGCCGCTCGACAGGCTCCAGGCCTTGCTTTCGAAGCTGGGGCGTCCACCGTCGAGGCGCGCGATGCGGCGGCCGGCCTCACCCATCACCCACAGGCCGCCGACATAGCCGCCCAGTTCCGCGCCATAGCCGGTGGTCGAGCGGCCGCCGAGCAGTTCGCCGGTGGTGACGCGGACCGCGCCGTTGAAGCGGCCGCCGATGACGGTGCTGCGGGTCAGCGTGGTCGCGGCGGACGACAGGGCTTCGTCGAAGAACCAGCCGCCGACATGGAGCAGCGAGCGATCGGTCCTGATCGGGTTCCAGTGTGCACGGCCGCTGAAGGTACGGCTGTCATTGGTCGCCTGTTCGCCATCGACGCGGTCGCCGGTCACGCTGAGCGAGGCATGCCAGTTGGGGCCGAACATGCGGCCCATGATGCCGATGCCGTAGAAGCCGCGCTGCGGGATGATGGCGGTCGACACCACGCCCCGTTCCAGGAAGGGGGTGGAGTCCGAACCGGTGCTGCCTTCGAAGGCGCGGTCGTTGAACAGGTGCCCCGCGCGCACGTCATAATCGACCTTGCTGCTGATCTTGTTGCGATAGCCCAGGAAGGCGGTGACGATGTCGACCTCATTCTCCGAAAAATCGCTTTCGAACTGGTAGAAGAAATGCGGGCCGACGCCGCCTTCCAGACCCAGGCGTAGCGCGCGCATGCCGGTCGTCGTGGTGTTGCGGCCGCCATATTTCGACCCCATGGTCGAGCTGACGTCGACCAGGATGCGGCCGCGCGGCTTGTAGGTGAAGACGCCGTCGGCCGAGCGGAAGACGGGCAGGCCCGCGCCCCATTCGGTGGTGACGCCGGACGGATTGGCGGCGACCGCGCGGGCCTGGGCCACGTCGATATCGGCCGGGCCGGGGGGCACGATCTGCGGCGCGAAGGGGGCGATGACCAGCGGCTGGGCCGTGTCCTGCTGCGCCATTTGCGGCGCGGGCTGCGCAGCGGCGGGGGGCGTCGCGGCCTGGGCGGCGGCCTGTTGCCCCTCGATCTTGTCGAGCCGGGCCTTGAGCGCGGCGATCTCGGCCGCCTGGGCCTTCACCAGTGCGGCCAGGTCATCGGCGCGGGGCGCCTGGGCGAGGGCGGGCGTGGCGACGATCAGTGCCAGCGCGGCGCAGCCGCCGCGCAACATCAGATGGGACATGCTTATCGGGCTCCGGAAATAAGGGCCGCCTGCCATTCGCGCAGGAAGCGCTGGCGCGTGAGGCGGTCGAGATTGACGAGAAGCTGCGGGCCGACGCGGATCGAGCGGGCCTGGGCAGCGGGCAGGCGGCGGCCCTTGATATCGGTCCGCACCGGCCAGAGGCTATGTTGCGCGAGCAGCGATTGCCCTTCGCGCGAGAGGAGGAAGTCGAGGAACAGCTTGGCCGCGGCGGGGTGCCGCGCCTCGCGCGCGATGAAGGCGATGCGCGACATCACGATGGTATAATCTTCGGGAAAGACGACGCCGATGCGCGGGTCGCGGCGGGCGCGTTCCTGCGCGTAGGAGCCGATCACATTATAGGCGATCGAGAATTTGCCTTCGGCCACGCCGCGCAGCATCGGTTCGGTGGTGATGTGCAGTTGAGGCCGGGTCGCGGCCATCGCCTCGACCAGCGAACCGGTGTCGCGGGTGATGGCATAATCCTGCGTCAGATAGAGATAGCCGGTGTTCGACCGGGCAGGATCGAAGGTCGCGACCTTGCCGGTCAGCGCCTTGCGATCCTTGCGCAGCATCGCCTCCAGCGCGGCATGGCTGCGCGGCGGATTGGGAATCGCCTTCTTGTTGTAGACATAGGCGATCGGCTCTGCGGTGACGCCAAAGCCCATATTCTTCCACACCGCATTGGCGGGCAGGGCGGGCTTTTCGGGGCTGGCATAGGCCTGGGCAAAACCGTCGTTGATGAGCTTGACCTGCTGGTCCATCGCCGACGACCAGACCAGGTCGGCCGACATCCGGCCGCTGCGCGCCTCGGTCGAGAAGCGGCGGAACATCTCGTTCGACCCGAGGTCGGAATAGCTGACGGTGACGCCGGGATAGCGGCGCTGGAACGCCAGGATGACCGGTGCCATTTCCGACGTGTCGGCATTGGCATAGACGATGACCTGCCGTTCGGCACGGGCATCGCCGATCAGATCGTCATAGGAACGCGGATAGCCGGTTGGCCTTTGCGCTACCGCTGTCGCGCTGGTGACGGACAGGCTTGCCAGCGCCGCCACTATCTGAATAACCCTTCGCATCGACCCTGCTCCTCACATGTTCCGTTCTTCTGTCGGATTGGGAGAGGCAGTTACGAAGCCAAGCTGTCATCAACCTTTCAGCATCGGGTGCCCTATTCGGATTTTGATGATCGAGGATGACGCCGCACTGGCGCGCAGCATTGCAGCCCTGCTGCGGGCGGGCGGCCATGCGGTGGACCATGTCGCGACCGGCGAGGATGCGCTGGCGGTGGTGGGCGGGGAACCCTATGCACTGGTGATACTGGACGTGGGCCTGCCCGATATCGATGGCTTCACCGTATTGGCGGAATTGCGCCGGCGCGGCGAGAAAGTGCCGGTGCTGATGCTGACCGCGCGCGATGCGCTGGACGACCGGGTGCGGGGGCTGGACCTGGGCGCCGACGATTATCTGCGCAAGCCCTTCGAGCCGCAGGAACTGGAGGCGCGGGTGCGGGCGCTGGGGCGGCGGCGGGGCGGCGATCCGACCCCGGAAATCACGGTCGGGCCGCTGACCATCAATCGATCGACCGGCGCCGCCGATGTCGCCGGACGGGCGCTGGACCTGCGCCGGCGCGAACTGGCGGTGCTCGAGTCGCTGGCGACCAGGGCCGGGCAGGTGGTGCCGCGCGAATTGCTGATCGGCGAGGTGTTCGGCTTTGACGAGCCGGTCGGCAGCAATGCGATCGAGGTGCATGTGACCCGGCTGCGCGGCAAGCTGGCGCCCGACGGGCCGGGCATCCGCACGGTGCGCGGCGTGGGCTATATGCTCGATGCCCAATGAGGGACGGCCATCGGGCGAGGGGCGGGCCATTGCCCTGCGCACCCGCCTGCTGGCGGCGATGCTGGGACCGATGCTGGGCGCGGCGGCGATCATCGGCGTGGGCGGCGCGACGCTGATTTCCGACGTGGTCCGCCGGACCAACGACCGGGTGCTGGGCGGCGCGCTGGGCGCGATCGCCGAAACCGTGCAGGTGGAACGGGGCGAGGTGACGCTGGACCTGCCGCCCGCCGCGTTCGGCATGCTGGAAAATAGCGAGCGGGACAATGTCTATTACCGGATCGCGGTGGGTGGCACGCTGCTGACCGGCTATGCCGATCTGCCCGCGCCCGACCCGCGGACCATGCCGGTCGACCAGCCGCGGTTCCGCTTTGCCCGGTATCGCGGGCAGGACATCCGCATCGGCGAGGTGAAGCGCAGCTTGCCGCGGATCGCCGAGCCGGTGATCGTGCAGGTGGCCGAGACGCTGGATAACCGGCGGGCGCTGATGCACCGGCTGATGATCGCGCTGCTGATCGGCGAACTGACGCTGGTGGGGGTGGCGATCCTGCTGCTGCGGCCGGCGCTGGGCTGGAGCCTGCGGCCGTTGCTGCGGCTGCGGCGCGCGGTCGAGGTGCGCGATGGCGGCGCGCGGCCGGATTTCTCGGCGCTCGAAGCGGGGCCGCTGCCGAGCGAATTGCGGCCATTGGCGCGGGCGTTCAACCGGCTGCTGCGCCAGCTGGACCAGGCCACGGGGGGCGTGCGTCGCTTCACCGCCGATGCATCGCACCAGATGCGCACGCCGATTTCGGTCCTGAAGGTGCAGATCGAGCTGGCGCGCCGGGGATCGCGCGAGGCGTTCGACGAAATTGCCGATGCGGCGCAGCGGCTGGAGCGGCTGGTGACGCAGTTGCTGGCGCTGGCGCGGGCCGAGGAAGCCGGGGCATCGCCGCCGCTGGAGACGGTAGACCTGAAAGAGGTCAGCGCGGTGGTGGTCAACCGACTGATCAACCAGGCGATCCAGGCGCAGGTCGAACTCAATCTGGAGGCGTCGGACGCTGAAAGCTATCGCGTCGAGGCGCATCGCACGCTGGTGTTCGAGATATTGGCCAATCTGGTCGATAATGGCATCCGCTATAACCGGCCCGGCGGCACGGTGACGATCGCGCTGGCGCAGGGCGAGGACGCGACCCTGATGACGGTCAGCGACGACGGCCCCGGCATTGCGGTGGAGCATCGCGACAAGGTGTTCGAGCGCTTCTTTCGCGTGGGCGGCGCCAGCGCGCCGGAGGGGACGGGGCTGGGCCTTGCCATCGTCCAGTCCGCCGCGTCGCGCATGGGCGCGCAGGTGGAGATTGTCGAGGGTGGCGCGGGCACGCATATCCGCGTGCGCTTTCCATGGCGGGGGGAGGATGGCGCGGTTTAGCGCACGTCTGCCCACTAGCGCGTAGGCCGCGGCTTCGCGGCGCACCCACCCCCGGCCCCTCCCTTGGAAGAGAGGGGAGTAAATGTGCGCATGATCAGCGCGGCGGCAGGTCGGGATAGCTGTGCGCGATCGGTCCCAGCGCGTCGGCCAGCGGGGCCAGCCAGGGTTCGAAGCGCCGCCAATGATCGACGCCGCCGGTGTAGATGGGCTGGCGCACCTGTTCGGAACTGGCGGTGCGCACCGCCCGGTCGGTCTGCCAGAAGGACAGGCAGGCCGCCTCGAAATCGAGGCCGAGATAGGCGAGCAGCCGGTCGACCTCGCCGGGCGTGTCGGCGACCATCTGTTCATAGATCACGCGATGGACCCGGCCCGGCGCGGCCGCGTCATAGGCGGCCATCAGCGCGACATAGTCCCGATAATAAAGGCCGATGTCGGTAAGGTCATAGGTGAAGGCCTGGCCGCGCGCGAAATGCTGTTTCCAGCCGGAAAAGCAGCAGCCCATCGGATGGCGGCGCGCATCGATGATGCTGGCATTGGGGAGGATCAGCTTGATGAGGCCGACATGCTGCCAGTTGTTGGGCATCTTGTCGATGAAGCGCGGCTTGCCGCTCTGGCGGTGGACGCGGGTCTGCTCGACATATTCCTCGCCCAGACGCCGGCGGTCGGCCGGGGTCAGCGACGCCGCCATGGCCGCGAAATCGGTAAATTCGCCATCGTCCACCCGCGATTGCAGGCGGCTGGCGATCATCATCATCTCGGGCAGTTCCATCGTGCCTTCGACCTGGCTGTGGCTGGCGAGGATCTGTTCGACCAATGTCGATCCGGCGCGCGGCAGGCCGACGATGAAGATCGGGTCGGGCGCGGGGCAGCCGCCATCGCCCATGGCGGCGATGAAGGGCGCGCTGAAAGTCGCGGCGGTAGCCGCCACTTCAGTGGAAAATTCGCCGGCATCATGGCGGATCATGGCGCGGCGCAGCCGGTTGCCGGCGTCATAATGGCGGAAGGCGGCTTCGTCCGCCTTGCGATCCTCCTGCGCCTTGCCGAGCGAGAAATGGAGGTGGAAGACATCCTCGCCCTCCGTCTGGCCATCGCGGGCCAGGGTTTCGAGCGCGCGCTCCATCGTGGCGATGTCGGCGGCGTCGAGCTTCACGGTCTTGAGGTTGGCGAGGCTCCACCAGGCCTCGCCCATGGTCGGGCGATGATGCACCGCCTGGCGATAGGCATGGACTGCGTCGGCCTGTCGCCCCAGCGTCTTGAGCGCATGGCCCAGATTCTGCCAGACCTGCGGCTGGTCGGGACGATCGGCCAGCAGCCGCTCATAGATGGCGCGCGCCGCGTCCTGATCGCCCAGTCGCACCAGCACCGATGCGCGGATCAGGTCATAGCCCGGATTATGGATCGGCGAGCGGGCAAGGGTTTCGGCATGGGCCAGCGCTTCGCTCAGGCGGTTGTTCTGCAATAGCAGGCGGATGAGGAAATCGCGGGCGAGGTCGAAGCCGGGTGCCAGCACGACGGCGCGCTCGACATGAGCGAGGGCGGCATTCATGTCGCCGCGCCGCCATTGCACCTCACCCATGAGGCGGGTGCCGGCGGGATCGTCGGCCAGGCGGTCTGCGCGCGCCGACAGCAGCGTGGCCGCGTCGTCCAGTCGCCCCTCGTTCATCGCCATTGCCGCTGCCAGCAGGTCGCGATCGCGCGAGGCGGCATGGACACCCGACAGGTCGGCGCGCCAGGCATCGCCATCGCGCCCAACCGTGCGTAGCAGCCCGGCCAGCAGGAACCAGCCGCCGGGGACGCCGGGTTGCTGGCGGGTCAGGCTTTCGAGCACGCCGATCGCCTGGCGCTGGTCACCGGCTTCCTGCGCGGCTTGGGCCAGTTCCCACAATATCGCGGGGACGCTGGGATGCTGGCGGGCGAGGGGATTGAGTCGGGCCAGTGCGGCCTTGGGCTTGCCGAGGCGACGCAATGCCTGGCCGATCAGCAGTTCGGCGGGGGGCAGGCGCCCGGCCCGGCGCAGGATCACCTCGGCCTGCGCCAATGCCGCATCGGGGCGGGCGTCGAGCAGGGCGGCGGCGTCTGCCAGCGCCGTCTGGATGCTGTCGGTTGCCGGTACGGCGGACGCGTTCCCCATAGCCCCTCATATTTGTGCGACTGCTCAAAATCTTATGTCGGCTGCAGGCGGGCGTCGAGTCAGCTTGTCGTAAAAGTTTCAAAAAGTCGCCGAACAGCCGCTTGACAGGGCGTGTCCGATCGGCAGTATCGAATTTAGGACAGTTGTTCTGATTGCTGCAAAAGCGAACTGTCCGGGGATTATGGAACAGATAAACAGCGTGGCCAGCGTCTGGCGGCGATCCTGAAAGAGTCTCTCTTTCGGGCGGGGCATCCTTCGCCCTGTCGGCCGCCTGTGCGCGAGGCCATGCGAACGCGTCAGGGAAGGAGACCCGGAGCACCGGGCGAATTTCGCAGGAGAGGACGAGTCGCAACGCGTATCAGGGGGTATTCGTATGGCCATTCGTCTCCGCTCGCGAAGAGTGCGCACGTTCTGCGCGCTTGGCACGAGCACGTTCCTCACACCGATGATCCTGTCCGTGCCGGCACTGGCGCAGGCCCCGGCGGCAGATGCCGCCGCCGCCGATGCGGCCGCCGCCGAGGCCGAACAGGGGCTGGGCGAGATCGTCGTCACCGCGACGCGCAGCGCGCAGAGCATCCAGAAGGTGCCGATTTCGATGCAGGCGCTGGGCGCGGAGAAATTGCAGGAACGACAGGTGAAGGGCCTGAGCGATTTCGCCGCCCTGCTGCCGTCGGTTTCTTTCGAGGGCATCGGCCCCGGCCGCAACACCGCCTTCTTCCGCGGTATCGTGCCCGCCGGCGGCGCCTATGCCTCGGTCGGCTATTATCTCGACGACATGCCGATCACCGGCACCGAAGTGCCCGATATCCATGCCTATGACCTGGAGCGGGTCGAGGCGCTGTCCGGGCCGCAAGGTACGCTCTATGGCGCGGGCTCGCTGGCCGGCACCATCCGCCTCATCACCAACAAGCCCAAGCTCGACAAGTTCGAGTTCGGCTATGACGTGGAAGCCAATAAATATGGCAAGGGCGATTTCGGCGGCCAGCTGGAATCCTACATCAACGTGCCGCTGGCGCCGACGCTGGCGATGCGCGCCATGGGCTATTATCGCCGCGACGGCGGCTATATCGATAACACGCCCAACAACGGCACGTTCAACGATGGCAGTTCGTCGACCCTGACTCTGGGCGACAACAACCCCAACACATCCTACACGCTCGACAATAGCGACATCGCCAAGGATGATTACAACACCATCCGCGAATTTGGCGGCCGCTTCCAGCTGCTGTGGCAGCCGACCGAGGGCTGGGACATCACGCCCGAGATCACGGCCCAGAAGCAGGTGGCACGCGGCTATTTCGGCTATGATCCGCGGGTCGGCGACCTGGAAGTCCATGACTATGACCAGACCAAGAATGACGATCGCTGGTATCAGGCGGCGCTGTCGATCCACGGCCATATCGGCGACTGGGACATCGTCTCGGCCACCGGCTATTTCAAGCGCCGCACCCGCACGCTGAACGACTATACCTATTACACGGTCACCTATGACGGCTTCGGGCCGGGCTATGAAAGCTATCTGCAATTTTTCGACAATTGCACCGGCTCTGGCGCCAGTCAGCAGTGCCAGATGATCAACCCGACCCAATATTATCATGCCGACACGCACCGCAACAAATTCACCCAGGAATTGCGGATTTCGACGCCCAAGGATTGGCCGTTCGACGTGACCGTCGGTGGCTTCTACCAGCGGCAGAAGAATGAGCTGAACACCAGCTATGCGATCCGCGGGCTTGACACCATCACCGGCTATACCGCGACCGGCGGCGGCGATGTCGCGGGCGGGCTGATCGGTGTGCCAGCCATGTATGGCATCGCCTATGACGAGGATGGCAATCCCTATTTCGATACCAGCGACGTCATCAACGCCAATGGCAATCCGCTGGGCACGATGATCCTGGGCACCCAGGCGGTGAAGGGCGACGCCTTCTACTATGTCGAGCAGGACCAGCTCTATCATGACAAGGCGATCTTCGCCGAGGGTCATTACAACATCACGCCGACGCTGAAGCTGACCGGCGGCATGCGCTATTTCTGGACCGACTATAAGGTTCGGGGCTTTGCCGGCGTGGCCGGATCGGCCGCAGGCGTGGGCTGCACCACGCCGCTGCCCGATGACGAGCGGCTGACCTGCGTCAACACCAACCCCAATGCGGCGGACGGCACCGGCCGCTACAAAGAAGATGGCGAGACCCACAAGGTCGCGCTCGACTGGCAGTTCCAGCCCGACAAGATGGTCTATTTCAACTATTCGACCGGCTTCCGCCCTGGCGGGTTCAACCGGCCGCTGCGCATCCGCAGCCTGGGCAAGATCGTCAATGTCGCGCCGTTCAAGTCGGAAACGCTGACCAATTTCGAGGTCGGCGTGAAGACGACCTGGAACAATATCTTCCGCTTCAACGCCGCCGTCTATTATGAGAAGTGGAACAATATCCAATATGGCGTGGTCGTGTCGGGCGCACAGGGCGCGGGCATGACCGGCAATGCCGGCAAGGCCGAGGTCAAGGGCATCGAATATGATGCCGACCTGCGGCTGGGCAAGGTGACGATCTCCACCTCCGGCGCGTTCAACGATGCCAAGCTGAAGGGCGATTTCTGCAACTTCGCACTCAATACCGAGACCGAGTCCATTGCGCAGCTGAGCAGCTGTACGCTGGGCGAGTTCGTCGAAGGATCGAGCCCGCCGACGCCGCAGGTCGCGGCCGCCAACGGCACCCGCCTGCCGCGCCAGCCGCGCTTCAAGGGCACGACATCGATCCGCTATGACACCGACCTGGGCGACTATGCCGCCTATATCCAGGGCGCGGCGCTCTACCAGACCGGCGCGACGCAGGATCTGAACGTCGAGAGCAACGAGCTGCTGGGCAATACCAAGGGCTTTGTCAGCTTCGATTTTTCGGGCGGGATCAAGAAGGATGGTTGGAGCGTCACCCTGTTCCTGCAGAACGCCTTCGACAAGCGTGGGCAGCTGACGCGCAACACCTTCTGCTCGATCGACTTCTGCGCCAACAGCTCGCGCACCTTCACGATCAAGCCGCAATTCTTCGGCATAAGGTTCGGCCAAAAATTCTAAACAGGTCGCCGAACAATATGGCCATGCCCCGCACGATATGCGCGCGGGGCATGGCCATTTTCATCGGGGTGGCGGGCATGTTGCTCGCCATGCCGGTGGCGCCGCGCGCGCAGGAGGATCATTCCGGCCTGACCCGCGCAGCCTATCGCGCCCGATGCCTGATGTGTCACAGCCGCGCCGCGCCAGAGGGCGTCTCACCGGAGATATTGGCAGGGCTGCATCCCGAACCGGGGCTCAAGCCGGCTACCGCGATGCCGGGTGTCAGTTGCTGGCGGCGCTGCACCAATTGCTGGCCCGCAGAGCCGCGGGAGGGACGGAAGTAAGTCCCTATTTCTTCTCATATTTCCAGTTGCGGCCCTTGCCCTCGCCAATCCAGTCGACGGCCTGGGCGATGCGCTTGTCGCGGGTGGCGTCGGTCTTCGCCTCATTGATCCACTCGCAATAGTCGCGGATCTTGCCGGGCGGGAAGGCGGCCCAGATGGCGGCGGCGGCCGGATGGGCGGCGATGGCGGTCGCGAAGGCGGGATGGACGGGCAAAGGCGCTTTGGGCGGCTTGGGGCCGGTGCGTGGGCGATCGCCGGCGTCGATCAGGGCCATGGCCTGCGCGATCAGTCGGGCGATCTCCGCGTCGGAGGGGAGGTCGGCGAGGGCGGTGAGGCGGCCGAATTGGCCCATGGCGTCGTCGCTGCTGTCCTCGCGTCCTACCTTGTCATGCCAGAAGCCGAAGGCGGCATGGCCCTTGAAGGCGGCCATGTTGGCGAGATTCTGGTCCCTGTAGGTGAAGAAGGGCATGCCCCATTTGACCGCTTCGCCCATGTCCGGCGATGCGGCGTGCATCAGCGCGCGGATATGGATGAGGATCGGCCGGGCGAAGTCCGCCTGGGCGGCGATATAGGCGTCGATCCGCGAGTCCATGGCCATAGGATGATCCCCCTCGCTGTGCCGCGGGCTCAAGCGGCTGTCCCGATCGGCTGGTGATGCCATCAGCCGGCGGGCAGTGCAACGCACGGGGCGCAGCGAGGGGGACTGCGGGCGCGCCCCTTTCACGCGCCCGCAGAGCCTAGAGCGCGCTGCGTTATATCCGACGCAGGTCGCGCGCTCTAAGTTTCTGTTGCCGCATCGTTTTAAGCGCAAAACCGGTTCCCACTTTTGCGCACGATGCTCTAGCTCAGTTGGCGGCGCGCGGGGTGTCCGGCGTGTCGAGCAGGGCGATGGCCATGGCCGGGCCACCCGCGCGACGGGCAAAGCGGGCATTATTGTCGAGCGCCTGCCGCCGGAGATCGCGGATCTGCCGGTTGTAGCTGGCCTGGGTCGTGGCGAAGAGGATGGTGGCGACATAATTCTGCCCGGCGCCGATGCCGGCGGGCAGCGGATGCAGGGTCGGTATGCTCTGGATGGCGCGCATCGCCGCCTTGTCGAGCTGGCGTGAGCCGGACGAGTTGAGCAGGGCGATGCCGGCCGGCGCACCGCTGTCGCTGCAGGCGAACTTGACCTGGACGATGCCTTCCTCCGGCCCGGACAGGATGGTGGGATAGCGCAGCCGGTTGGAAAGGATGTTGCCGGTGCGTTCGACCCAGCGGTCGAGCGTGGGCGGGGCGGTGGTGGGCGCCGTCACGTCGATCGAGGGGGCGGAGGATTGGGCGCGGGATGCGGCCGGCAGCAGCAGCGGCACGGCAAGGCAGAGGCAGAAAAGCAGTTTCATGTTTCGATCTCCTGAGAGCGGATGATCGGCCGGGGGCGGGAAGGACGTCGTTGGTCGGCCCGCATGCGGTCGAAGGTGCAGACGGCGACCCGGCAATGTCTGCACCTGCATTTTTTATCAGGAGAAAGATGAAATGACAATTTCGCAAATGAATTTGCCATTTAGATGCTTAAGATGTTTGGGAATTAAAATTTAGTTGCAAATGCTTTTTGTGAGAACAGCGTTTCTTGGGCGACCTCTCTGGCGCTGGATGACAGGGGAAGGGAAGAAGTCCCGGAAAACCGCGCGCTATTCCGGTGCGCGGGCCGGCATGGCGCAGGATGGCGGGGGCGCGCGTCGACCATGGCGGGACGGTCGACTTGAGGCTGGCGCGCCCGAGTCTTCGTCAGCTCTTGTGGCGCGCGGTCAGCAGATAGTTGATCGCTGTGTTCGCCGACAGGGTGAAGCCGCGCGCCGGATCGAAGGCGAGGCCGCTGCTGTCGGTGACTTCCAGGCCCGCCTCTTCGAGCAAGGCGGTCAGTTCATCGGGGGTGATGAACTTGGCCCAGTCATGCGTGCCCTTGGGAATGCCGCCGATGCTTTCGCCGATGGTGATCATGGCGAGGCGGGACATGGGTGTGCGGTTGGGGGTGGAGAGGATCATCAACCCGTCGGGCGCCAGCTTGGCCGCGAGGGCGCGGACGAAGGCGGCGGGATCGGCGACATGTTCGATCACCTCCATCGAGGTGACGAGATCATAGCCGCTGTCGCTGACCTGTTCGACCGGGGTAGCGCGATAGTCGATGGCGAGGCCCTGGCCCTGCGCATGGGCGACAGCGACGGCGATATTTTCCGGCGCCGCGTCAAGGCCGGTGACGCTGGCGCCGAGGCGGGCAAGCGGTTCGGCGAGCAGGCCGGCGCCGCAGCCGACATCGAGCGCGCGCTTGCCGGCGAGTGGACGGAAGCCATGATCGTCGCTGTCCCAATGCCGGTCGATCGCGGCGCGGATATAGGCGAGGCGGACCGGGTTCAGCTTGTGCAGCATCGCGCTCGACCCCTTGGGATCCCACCAGTCGGCGGCCATGGTGCCGAAATGGGCGGCTTCCTTCGGGTCGATCGTCGCGGTCGTCTCAGTCATCATGCACCTTGGGTCTTGCTGGGTGGCGAAGCACCCGTGCGGCGGTTCTAGCAGCGGGCGGCGGGAAGGCCAATGTGCCATGCTGTCATAGCTATGTCTTTGAAGGCGGGGCATGTAGGAGCGCGGGTGGCGGCAAGGAGGGCGAGCGGATGGCGGGATTGCTTGCCATATCCGTCGCGGCTGCTAATAGGGCAGCCGTTTTGCCCCTTTGGGACATTTTGTTTCACAATTGGAGCAGTGTCCGATCCGATTGCATCGGCTCGGCTGCTCCATATCTTTTGTTGGTCGCGTTTTCTGAAGTCAGCAGGTGTTCCACCTGCTTCGAAAACGCTTAAAGGACAGGTTCGACAAGCAAATGGCGCGCATCGTGATGAAATTCGGCGGCACCTCCATGGCGGGGATGGAGCGAATTCGCAACGTGGCCGCGCGCGTCAAACATGTCGTCGACCAGGGCCATGAAGTGGCGGTCGTGGTGTCGGCCATGGCCGGCGAGACCGATCGCCTGGTCGGCTTCTGCAAGGAAGCCTCCGCCCTTTACGACCCGGCCGAATATGATGTCGTCGTGGCGGCGGGCGAACAGGTCACCAGCGGCCTGCTGGCGATGACGCTGAAGGCGATCGGCGTGGACGCGCGCAGCTGGCTGGGCTGGCAATTGCCGATCCGCACGATCGAGGCCCATGCCAAGGCGCGCATCAGCACGATCGAGACCGATGCGCTGATCGCGGCGATGCAGTCGGGCCAGGTCGCCGTCATCCCCGGTTTCCAGGGCATGATGGACGATGGCCGGGTGTCGACGCTGGGCCGTGGCGGTTCGGACACGTCGGCGGTCGCGGTGGCCGCGGCGGTCAAGGCCGATCGCTGCGACATCTATACCGACGTCGACGGCGTCTACACCACCGACCCGCGCATCGTGGCGCGTGCCCGCAAGCTGGACCTCGTCACCTATGAGGAAATGCTGGAGCTGGCCTCGGTCGGCGCCAAGGTGCTCCAGACCCGGTCGGTCGGCCTCGCCATGAAGGAAGGCGTGGTCGTGCAGGTGCTTTCCTCCTTCGATGATCCCACCCAGGACGACCTCCCCGGCACGCTGATCGTGAGCGACGAGGAACTGGAAGCCAAGCTCAAGGAAACCAAGATGGAACGTCAGCTCATCACCGGCATCGCCCATGACAAGAATGAGGCGAAGATCATCGTCACCCGCGTGCCCGACAAGCCGGGCGCGGTGGCCAGCATCTTCACCCCGCTGGCCGATGCGGCGATCAACGTCGACATGATCATCCAGAATGACAGCAAGGACAATGAGGAGACCGACGTCACCTTCACCGTCCCGCGCGCGGATCTCGCCCGCAGCGTCGACATCCTGGAAGCTAACAAGGACGCGATCGGCTTCCGCCGGATCATCACCGACACCGAAGTCGCCAAGATCAGCGTCGTGGGCGTGGGCATGCGCAGCCATGCCGGCGTCGCCGCCACCATGTTCAAGACGCTGGCCGAACGCGGCATCAACATCGAGGCGATCTCCACCAGCGAGATCAAGGTTTCGGTGCTGATCGACGAGGACGAGACCGAACTGGCGGTGCGCGTGCTGCACACCGCCTATGGCCTGGACGCCCCGGCGGCTTGATTTTTTGCCTCTCCCCGGTCAGGGGAGGGATGAGGAAGGGTGAGGGGGCCTGTTTCGACATGCTCCCGCCCCAACCCCTCCCCGTCGGGGAGGGGCTTTTTGTATCTTGAAGGCTTGACGACATGACCACTGCCAAACTCGCTTCCCTGATGGCCCGCGGCACCGAATTTCTCGGCTGCGAGAGCGCGATCCTGTGCGGGGCGATGAGCTGGGTCAGCGAGCGGCATCTGGTGTCGGCCATTTCCAACGCCGGCGGTTTCGGCGTGATCGCCTGTGGCGCGATGTCGCCCGAACTGCTGGACGCGGAAATCGCGGCGACCAGGGCGCTGACCGACAAGCCGTTCGGCGTGAACCTGATCACCATGCATCCGCAGCTGTTCGACCTGATCGCGGTGTGCGCCAAGCATGAGGTATCCCATGTGGTGCTGGCCGGTGGCCTGCCGCCCAAGGGCAGCATCGAGGCGATCAAGGCCAATGGCGCGAAGCTGATCTGTTTTGCGCCCGCGCTGGCGCTGGCGAAGAAGCTGGTGCGGTCGGGCGTCGACGCGCTGGTGGTCGAGGGCATGGAAGCGGGCGGCCATATCGGCCCGGTCGCGACCAGCGTGCTGGCGCAGGAAATCCTGCCCGAAATGGCGCAGCAGGTTCCGGTGTTCGTGGCCGGCGGCATCGGCCGAGGCGAGGCGATCGCCGCCTATCTGGAAATGGGCGCGGCCGGCGTGCAGCTGGGCACGCGCTTTGCCTGCGCGAGCGAGAGCATCGCCCATCCCGCGTTCAAGAAGGCCTTCTTCCGCGCGTCGGCGCGCGATGCGATCGCCAGCGTGCAGATCGATCCGCGCCTGCCGGTCATCCCGGTGCGCGCGCTCAAGAATGCCGGCACCGAAGCCTTCACCGCGAAGCAGCGCGAAGTCGCCAACCTGCTGGACAGCGGCGCGGTCGACATGGGCGAGGCGCAGTTGCAGATCGAGCATTATTGGGCCGGCGCGCTGCGCAAGGCGGTGATCGACGGCGATGTCGAGGGCGGATCGCTGATGGCGGGCCAGTCGGTCGGCATGGTGACCAAGGAAGAGCCGGTTGCCGACATCATCGCCGAGCTGATGGCGCAGGCCGCCACGGCGCTGGAACGCCGCGCGGCCTGATCCCCGCTGCCTGAAAAACAGGCTTTATCGGCTTTTAACCAATATCGGGCATGGTTTCCGGCATCAGATTTGCCGGAGACCGTTCATGCGTGCCTCGATCCGTCACCTGCTCTTGTGCCCGCTGGGCGGGATTGCGCTGCTGTCGGGCTGCGCGGGGCAGCAGGAGGTGGCGGTTGCGCCGCCGCCTGCGCCCGTGCGGACGCAGCCCGCGCCCCAGCCGCTGCCGCCGATGGGCGCGACAGCCAATATGCAGATACCGCCGGTCGGTGCCGATGGTCAGCGCGTCACGCCCAACCGCGATCTGAGCGGGCCGGCAACGCTATGGCATATGCGCATGGCGCTGAATGTGGCGGCCCTGTCCTGCCAGGGGAATGGCGACGCGGCGCGGCTGCAATATAATGCGCTGCTGGCCCGGCACAGGGCGGCGCTGACGCGGGCCAATGCGCAGGTCGAGGGCGAATTTAAGGCACAGTTCGGCGGCGGCGCGATCGCGCAGCGCGAGCGGCTGAACACTATCGTCTATAATTTCTTTGCGCTGCCGCCGGCACAGGCGGCCTTTTGCGCGGAGGCGGTGCGGGTGGGGGCGACCGTCAACAGCCTGCCCGCGGACCAGTTGCTGGCCTATGCGCCGACTGGCCTCGCCGCGCTGGAAAAGCCCTTCACCGACTTCTTCGATGCCTATGCCCGCTATCAGACCGACCTGGCGGCATGGCGTTCGGGGCGGACGCTGGCGATGGCGCCGGTGGTGCTGGAGGTCCGGCTGAGCCGGGCGGACCTGATCGCGGATGATGGCGTGACGGTGCCGAAGGGAGCGATGCCGCGCCTGCTGGCGCGCGCCGACTGAGAAAAATCGACTATTTCCGGCCTTTTTCGCGATGCTCGGCTTGCCGCATTGCAACCAATTGGGATAGCGGGCTTTTAACAGCAACCGGGCGGGGGTTCAGCGGTGAACCACAGGCGGGGCCGTCCTTGGCTGCGCGTTAAGCATATTTCCTCCGGTGGAAATGCCCGGCATGTTGGTCGGGCCAGATCGTCGGAGTAGTTGATGTTCCTGCCACGTTCCCTGTCTTCCCGCCTGTCGCTGCTTGCCCTGACGGCGCTCGCGGCCTGTGCGACGCCGGTGAAGCAAGTGCCGCCCACGCCGCCGCCGGCGGTGGTGCCTACGGTAATGCCGACCCCGCCGCGCTATTCCGCGCCCGACATGGTGCCGCCCGACAAGGACGAGGCCGGGAAGTTCATCACCCCCAATCGCGATTCCGAGGGGGACCAGGCGCTGTGGCATGTGCGCATGGGGCTGAACGTCGCGGCGCTGGGCTGTCCCGAGACCAATGGCCAGACGCGCATATTGTATAACCAGATGCTGACCGTGCATGGCGCGTCGCTGAAACGCGCCAACGACACGCTGGAGGTCAGCTATCAGCAGCGTTACGGCAGCAGCGCGATCCGCATGCGCGAAGTGCTGAACACGCTGGTCTATAATTTCTTCGCCCTGCCGCCGGCGCAGAAGGCCTTCTGCCAGAAGGCGGTGGCGACGATGACGATCATCAACGGGCTGACGCCCGAGGCGCTGGCCGCCTATGCGCCCAAGGCGCTGGATGAACTGGAACAGCCCTTCCGCGATTTCTGGGCGGAATATGAGGATTATCTGCGGCGGCTGGAGGAATGGCGCAAGCGGTTCGGCGCGACGGTCAAGCTGGTCGGCCCGGTCGGCGGCGATGATCTGAACGACCATGAACCGCCAGCACCGACTGCGCCCGCGCCAATGGGGCAGGTGCCGGCCATGCCGATGCAGCGGCCGTCGGACATGATCCTGCCCGATGCGCCGGCTTCCGCGCCCGCGCCTACTGCTCCGGCCCCGTCTGTTCCGGGAACGCCGGGCGCGCCGCCGCCGGTGGTGCCGACCCAGCCGCAGGTGCAGGCGCCCAAATTGCCGTTGCAGCCGGTTCCCGCGCCGCCCGAAAGCTGATCGCCGGTCAGGCGTCGCGCGCGTCGAAGCGGGCGCGGGCGTCCTCGACCGTGGCGAGATTGCGTTCGGCCCAGACCCATACGCCGCAGAAGGCGGCGCTGAGGCTGTTGCCGAGCGGGGTGAGGGCATAGTCGACGCGCGGCGGCACGACCGGATGGACGGTGCGGGTGAGCAGGCCGTCGCGCTCCATCTGGCGCAGCGTCTGGGTCAGCATCTTCTGGCTGATCCCTTCGACCGCGCGGCCGATCTCGGTAAAGCGCAGCGTGCCGCGCTCCTCCAGCAGTTCCAGTATCAGCATCGTCCATTTGTCGGCGACCCGGCCGATCAGTTCATTGACGAGTCGCTCCACCCGCGGATCGAGTTCGGTCGGCGGATCATGGTCGAGATACTGCTCGGCGGCCGCTATTTCGGCCGTGGCGAAGCGGGATTCCAGAGGATTTGCCATTTCTTACCTTTGGGTGCCTATGGCACTTTTCGGTGCCTTCTTTCCAAAAGAGAGTGTGGGGCTAAATTAGTGGGCAAGCAACCAGTCACAGGAGCTTTCCCATGAAAAATTCCGGCAACACCATCCTCATCACCGGCGGCGGTTCGGGCATCGGCGCGGCGCTGGCGCATGAATTCCACGCAGCGGGCAACCAGGTCATCATCGCCGGGCGGCGGCAGGCGGCACTCGACGAGGTGGTCGCGGCGCACCCCGGCATGGCGTCGATGGTGATCGACATGGAAGATCCGGCGGCGATCGCCGCCTTCGCGGCAAAGCTGGTCGCCGATTTCCCGGCGCTCGACGCGGTGCTGCTGAATGCCGGCATCATGGTGGCGGAGGACCAGATCGACCTCGCCATCGCCGAGGCGACGGTGGCCACCAATCTGCTCGGCCCGATCCGCCTGACCCATGCGCTGCTGCCGCATCTGCTGGCGCAGAAGAGCGCGACGATCCTGACCGTGTCGTCGGGCCTGGCCTTTGTCCCGCTGGCGGCGACGCCGACCTACAGCGCGACCAAGGCGGCGATCCATGGCTGGTCGCTGGCGATGCGCGAGCAGCTCAAGGGCACGGGCGTCGATGTGGTGGAGATCGTGCCGCCCGGCGTGCAGACCGACCTGATGCCCGGCCATGCCGAAAATCCGCAGATGATGCCGCTGGCCGATTTCATCAGCGAGACGATGGGCCTGTTGCGGCAGGAGCCGACCCCGGCGGAAATCCATGTCGAGCGGGTCAAGTTCCTGAGCGAGGCGACCAAGCGCGGCGAGTTCGACCAGGTGTTCGGGATGCTGAACGGGGCGCATTGAGGCCTGCAAAGCTTGCCTCCTGCATCGGGGAGGACTATCTGGGCTTCGTCAAGCGAGGCCACGTCCTCCCCCGCCATGCGGGTTTCAAGTCCGGGACGGCCCGGCGCCCCTGTGAAGGAGCGCCATCATGGCCTGGATTGCCCTGTTTTTTGCCGGATTGCTCGAAATCGTCTGGGCCTTTGCGATGAAGCAGTCGCATGGCTTTACCCGGCTGGTGCCCAGCCTCATCACTCTCATCGCGATGATCGCCAGTTTCGGCCTGTTGTCGATGGCGATGCGCAGCCTGCCGCTGGGCACCGCCTATATGATCTGGACCGGGATCGGGGCGCTGGGGGCCTTTGCCGTCGGCGTCGCCTTCCTGGGCGAAGCGATCAGCCCGGCGCGGCTGGCGGCGGCGGCGCTGATCCTCTCCGGTCTTGTCATGATGAAGCTGGCGTCGCCTGGCTGACGGTTGAGGGTGCCTTGGGCGGCAGGGGGAAGAGGCGGACGAACCGTTCCGCCAGCCCCCGGTCGCCCTCCATTTGCAGGGCCGGGGCCATCGCGGCGAAGGACTGGCCGCCATAGACGATCGCGGCGAGCGCATTCTGGTCGCCGGTGAAGATCAGGTCGGCGCCGGCTGCTTCGCCCCGGTCGATGGTGAAATCGCCGTCATGGAGCGTGGCGCGAAACTCCTCCTCACCGAAGCGGAAGCCGATGGTCGCATCCAGATTGCCGATCGCGGCGCGATCGATCATCGTGCGCATCGACATCACCACCGACACCTGGCTCATCGGCATGCCCGGCTGCATCGTGGGCGATCGGCACGCCCAGCGGCCCAGTACCATGAACAATATTTCCGACTCGCGGCCCCATTCGGTCAGCTCGTAAATCTGGCTGGCGGCGGGCGGGGGCAGGCGGCGGCGGACAAGGATGCTGGCCGCTTCCAGTTCCTCCAGCCGCTGGGTCAGCACATTGGCGCTGATTCCGGGCAGGCTGGCGCGCAGGTCGGTGAAGCGCTTGGGGCCGAGCAGCAATTCCCGCATGATCGGCATCGCCCAGCGATCACCGATCAGATCGAGCGCATGGGCGGTGGCACAGCCATCCTGATAGGCGCGTTTGCGCGGGTTGGGACTCATTGGTTATCTTTTCTAACTTGTCTGTTGCATAATATAATCTTCGGGCGCACAAAGTTCAAGTCGGCGACTCACGACAAGGTGCGAGCCGCCATGAAAGCATGAGGAGAGAGACGATGGCCGATGCGCCCGCGCCGAAGATGATCTTCGTCAACCTGCCCGTCACCGACCTGCCCGCCGCGATCGCCTTCTATGAAGCGGTCGGCGCCGTGCGGAACAATGATTTCGCCGATGACAGCGCGCAGATGATCAGTTTTTCCGAGACGATCCATGCGATGCTGCTAACCCATGAACGGTTCGCCGGCTTTACCCCGCGCAAGATCCCCAATGCCCATGAAACCGCGCAGGTACTGCTGTGTTTGAGCGAGATGAGCCGGGACGCGGTGGACGCGACGGTGGACAGGGCGCTGGCGGCGGGCGGGACCGAGCCGAACCCCAAGCAGGATCATGGCTTCATGTATGGCCGCAATTTTGCCGATCTGGACGGCCATATCTGGGAAGTGATGTGGATGGATGTCGCCGCCGCGATGGCCGCGAACCAGGGAGAAATTGCCGACGCCTGATGTCGACGACCTTGCAGAAGGAGAGAGACGATGAGCTATATGGACGGGTTCGTGATCCCGGTGCCCAAGGGCAACAAGGAACGCTATAAGGAGGTCGCGGCCTTCGCCGCGCCGATCTTCATCGAATATGGCGCGCTGCGCGTGGTCGAATGCTGGGGCAACGACATCAAGCCCGGCAAGGTCAATGATTTCCGCACTGCCGTCATCGCCGAAGAGGATGAGGAAGTCGTCTTCTCCTGGATCGAATGGCCCGACAAGGCGACCCGCGATGCCGGCGCCGAGAAGGTGATGAAGGATGAGCGCATGCAGCCCAAGGAGGGCGAGGACATGCCCTTCATCGGCGCGCGGCTGATATATGGCGGGTTCGAGGTGCTGGTCGACGAAAGCGCCTGAGCTTCCCCAATATCGTTTTCGGGAGAAAGAGGATGACCGACTTTAGCGGCAAATTCTTCTGGTATGAACTGATGACCAGCGATCCCGCGGCGGCGCTGGCCTTTTATGGCGATGTCGTCGGCTGGACGGCAGAGCCGTTTGGCGGCGACCTGCCTGACGGCCCTTATCAGGTGATTTCCGGCAGCGCCGGACCGCTGGGCGGGGTGATGGCGATTCCGGCCGAGGCCAAGGATTGTGGCATGACGCCCTGGTGGGGCGGCTATGTCGGGTCTGCCGATGTCGATGCCGATGCCGAACGGCTGAGCGCGGCCGGGGGCAGCGTGAAGCGTCCGCCCGAGGATATTCCGGGCGTCGGCCGCTTTGCGGTGATGGCCGATCCGGGCGGCGCGGTGTTCATGCTGCTCAAGGGATCAAGCCCCGAGGGGATGGATGCGCCGCCGCCAATGGCGCCGGGCCATGTCGGCTGGCACGAGCTATATGCCGGCGATTTCGACAAGGATCTGGCCTTCTATACCGGGCAGCTCGGCTGGTCGAAGGGCGAGGCCATGGATATGGGCGAGATGGGCAGCTATCAGCTTGTCTCGCAGACCGGCTCGACGGACTTTGACGGCATGACCGGCGGCATCATGCCGGTGCCGCCGATGATGCCGGTGCCGCTATGGCTGTTCTACTTCACCGTCGGCGACATCGATGCGGCGGTCGAGCGGGTGACGGCCGGTGGCGGCACGGTGCTGCAGGGGCCGATGGAGGTGCCGGGTGGCGCCTGGATTATCCAGGCGACCGATCCGCAGGGCGCGATGTTCGCGCTGGTCGGCAGCAAGGGAGAGGGGTGATGGACAAGATTTCGCCCTGCCTGTGGTTCGACGGCCAGGCCGAGGAGGCGGCGCATTATTATGTGTCGGTATTCGGCGGGTCGGTCGACCATGTGAGCTATTATCCCGAGGTCAATCCGTCGCCTTCGCCGCTGCCGGGCGGGAGCGTGCTGCTGGTCGAGTTCAGCCTGTTCGGGCAAAGCTATCAGGCGCTGAACGGCGGGCCGCAATTCAGCTTTGACGAGGCGATATCGCTGTCGGTGGCGTGTGCGGACCAAGCGGAACTGGACGGCTATTTCGACCGGCTGACCGGTGATGGCGGCACGGCCGGGCCGTGCGGCTGGGTGACCGACAAATATGGCCTCTCCTGGCAGTTGGTGACGCGCCAGATCATGGACAATTATCATACCGGCGACCGCGCCGGCATCGCCCGGATGATGCAGGCGATGATGACGATGCAGAAGCTGGACAGCGGCGCGATGCACGCGGCGTTCCTGGGAGAGGCGGCATGAGCGGGGCGGCGCATGAGCTGTCGGTCACCTGCCTGATCGAGGCGCCGCGCGAGATTTGCTGGAAGGTGTGGACCGACCTGAAGGATGAATGGTTCTGTCCCAAGCCCTGGCGCGCCGAGGTGATCGAGGAGGATATGCGCCCCGGCGGCCGCAGCGCGGTGCAGATGTTCGGGCCGAATGGCGAGGAGACCGGGCCGATGGAGGGCATTTTCCTGGAGGTGGTGCCGGGTGCGCGGATCGTCACCACCGATGCCTATGCCGCCGGCTGGATACCGCAGAGCCCGTTCATGACCGCGATCTGGGACTTTGTAGCGGAGGGCGATGGCACCCGCTTCACCGCGACCGCGCGCCACTGGGATGCGGAGGCGAAGGCGCGGCATGAGGAAATGGGCTTCCATCCCGGCTGGGACGAGATGATGGCCCAGTTCAAGGCGCTGTGCGAGACGTCGGCCGCGAGCGCCTGAGCGGATCGCTGGCGGGCTGGTCGGGCACCAATATTTCGGCCGGGTCCATTTTCGACATCGCGATGGCGGCGCGCATGAAGAGCAGGGCGGGGCGCAGCGATGTGTCGCCGCTTTCCTGCACCAGTTCCCGCAGCGCGCGGACGAACAGGTCGGGCCAGCGTTCGATATCCACGCCCTGGCCACGCAGGATCAGCGCGGTCGCGCTCCAGTGGCGCTGGAGCAGGCCGATCATGTCGGCATAGTCGCGGGAGTCGCCGACACAGGCATCGGTCATCTCGCGGAAGATCGGCCCGAGCAGCAATTGAGGCTTGCCATCGCCCACGCCCGCCCAGAGCGAGCCGGGATATTCGGCGAGCAGGCCGTTCAAGGCATCGCCGAAATAGCGCAGCCGCCCGTCATGGGTCGCGACCTCGATTAACGGGGCGGCGGTGCCTTCCTGCTCGGCGCGATGGCGCAGCAGCATCTGGCAGGCGAAACCGGCCAGGGCGCCCAGCGTCTCTTCGGCCGAGCGGGTGCGCGGCGGACGGACCCGGTCGAGCAGGCGGCGGGCGAGCGCCTCGTCCGGATCGAGCAGGGCGGGCATGCCCTGTCGCGCGCGATCGACGCGGTGCAGGCCGCGCGTGGCGTGGCGGACCCAGAGAGAGAAGGCGAGGGTGAACAGCGCGAAGCTGGCCGCCATGGCGCCGAGCAGCGGCAGCGCATAGGCGTTGCGCAGCGGCTGCAGGAACAGCGCGAGCAGGCAGAATATCGGCAGCAGGGCGAGCGGCAGCAGGCGGGCGACGCCGCGACGCAGGCGCTGCGCGGTGGCCATGTCGGGGATGGCATATTGGCCGCCGATCAGGCCGAACGGCATGAACAGCGGGCGGCCGTCCGCGCCATGGCCAAAGGCGCTGTCGATGAAGCTGGTCGTGAGGCGGCGCATGGCAAGGGTCCGGCAGGAAGGAATGCGGGCGCGCCGCGGCGGCAGCCTGACGGGGAAGCTGTTACCGGAATATGAGGGAATGGGCTGAAGGGCATGTTTACCCTTCCGTGTGGCGTCTCGATTTTAATTAGACGCTATTCTTTGGTTCTGCGCCGCTGGGGCAAATTCGGACGGTCTGGAAGCGACCAGAAGCTGACGTTTCTCATTCCTCCCCAAGCTTGTCTTGGGGAGGTGGCAGCGCGAAGCGCTGACGGAGGGGAAATGGCGCAAGCGCAACGCTATTGCCCCTCCACCGCCTGCGGCGGTCCCCCTCCCCAAGCAAGCTTGGGGAGGATTTTCGGACAGTCCGCTCTCCACCCATCCCCGTCATTCAACGGGCGTCGGACTTGTGCGCGCGCGGTCTAGCGGGTTTTCGCGGTTTCGACGGCATAGATGGCGGGACTGCCCGCGACATTGCTGCGATAGACCAGCCATTTGCCGTCGGGCGTGAAATGCTGGTTGGGTTCGAGCGTATAGTCATGGCTTGCCAGATCGACGAGCCGTTCCGTCTCCAGCGTGCCGGTGGCGATCAGCGTGTCGCCGGCCAGCGTGTTGCGGGCGCGGGGATTGTCGTCGGGGCGGGGGTGGAAGAGGCTGATATATTTGCCGTCATTGGCGCCGTCGCCCGAGAAGCTGCGGCCGTCGGGCGATGAGGCGAAATGATAGGCGCCCTGGCCGGGGCGGATCGCATACCAGCGGCGCGCGCCATTGGCGACATCATGGCCGGCGAGCCAGCGCATCCCCTGCGGCATGATGAGGTCGTACCATATGGTGCGGCCGTCGGGCGCCCAATATTCATGGCCAGCAATCTCGCCCTGCAGGATGCGCTGATGCACCTTGGTTTTGGCGCTGCCGTCGGTGCGGATGGTCCAGATGCGGTCGACCTGCTGCCAGGGGCCTTCATGGCAATACATGAGCAGATCGGGATCGGTCGGCGAGAATTGGACATGGTTGAGCCAGTCCTTCGACGCGGTGATGCGGCGCTGCTGGCCGGTGGCGATGTCGATCGCGAAAATTTCCATCGGCACGCCGGCGGCGAGCCGGGCCTCCATCCATTTTTCCTTGGCGGCGGCGAAGGAGAGGGGGCGGCCCTGATCGTCGGTGCCGCTATAGCTGGGCGAGCCGGTTTTCGGATCGCGCTTGCCCTGGGCGGCGATGGCGGGCGGCGGCGGGGCGAGTTCGCGATGGCCGGCAAGCAGCGTGTCGTTAGCATTGATGGATTCGATGCGGCCGCCCGGCATTGCCGCGATCCGGCGGCGCTTGCCGCTGTCGAGATCGACCGACCAGACGATGAAGGACGGCTCGCCTTCGCTGCTGCCGGTCGGGTTGGTGGTATAATAAGCGACATTGGCGCGGTGGCCGACGAACAGCAGCCGGTCGACCTTTTCCTTCAGCACAAGCCGGGTTCGCCAGTTGCTGGTGTCGGCGACGCGAATCCCCTCCGGCGTCAGATAGACCATGCGCTTTCCGTCGGGGGTGAAGGGATTATAGTTGAAATAGAGGCCGTAATTGCCCGGCCGGTCATCGACGCGGACGATGCGATGGCCGGTGGTCGGGTCGGTCCAGCTGGCGGGCGAGGGTGCTTGCGCTGCGACGAGCAGGGGGAGGGCCAGCCCGATCATTGCCTGCCTCAACCGCATCCCATCCTCCCAGTCCAAGTTCAATTTGCGGGATTGGATACCGCATATCGGGAATTTGGCAAGGCGGCTGTGATGCGGGCGCGCCGCGTGCTTGCCGAGCCAAGCCTTTGACAGAGGAGGGCAATAAGGCGCGGGCTTCTGAAATATTCGTGAAATGACGGGGCAAAATCGGGTGGCCACAGACGGGGCGGAGATTTTCCACCCAGATGAAAGGCCATGACATGACTTATCCCTCGCTCCTGACCCTGGGCGCCGCCGCGCTGATGGCGACGCTGGGCGCGCCGGCCATGGCGCAGGCGCCGCATCATGGCACGAGCCAGCCGGTGAGCAGCAAGGCGCCGGCCAAGAAGCCTGCCCCGGTAAAAGCCCAGCCGGCCAAAGCTCAGCCGGCCAAGGCCCAACCCGCCAAGGCCCAGGGCCGTTCGACCGGCGCGGCGCACCAGAAGGCCTGCCGCAATCGCTACAAGAGCTATGACGCCAGGCTGGACAGCTATCTCTATCGCGGCAAGCGGGTGCGCTGCACGCTCTGATCGCGACCGATGCGGGGCGGTGCCGGGGGACGGCGCCGCCCCGTTCCTGTTTTCATGAAGAAGGACGAGGCGCGATGCGCAAGATGATGATCGGGGCGGCGCTGCTGCTCTGTTCGGCGCCGTTGCTGGCCCAGGGGGGCATGGGTGGCGGCATGGGCGGCGGCGGCATGGGTGGTGGCATGGGCGGTGGCCCGCCCGGCGGTGGCGGCGGCCCTCCCGGTGGCGGCGAAGGCCGGCCACAAAAGCCGCGCGAGATGAAGCCGATCAAGCGCAGCCAGATCGACAAGATCGTGACCGTCATGTTTGCCGAAGCCGACAGCAATCGCGACGGCATCGTGACGATCGACGAATTGCGGCTGGTGGTGCAGGCGCGGCGCGAAGCGATCATCCGCACGCGTTTCGACGCGATCGACAGCAATCATGACGGCACGCTGAGCCTGGCCGAGTTCCAGGCCTGGCAGAGCAGCATGGGATCGGTCGCGCTGTCGGAAACGGGCGCGATGGGCGATCAGGGCGGGCCGGTGGCCGAGGCGATCATGCCCAAGCTGGGCGATGACCCCGAGGACGCGATACTGGGCCGGCTGATCGAACCGCTCAATGCCAGCGCGATCGCCCAGGCCAACAGCAATTATGATGCCGGTGCCTCGCTGGAAGAAGTGCTGGCGTTCGAACATGCCCGCTTCGACGCGGCAGACGCCGATCATGACGGGGTGCTGTCGGCCGAGGAGATGCGCAGCCTGATGCCGCGGCGTGGTCCCGGTGGAGGCCCCGGCGGTCCGGGTGGCCCCGGTGGACCGGGCGGCGCGGGCGGACCGCCGCCGCGCAACTGACGGGATTGATGCCGATGCCTTGCCTATCCTTGTCCTGCCGTCGGGCGGGCAGCGCCCTGCTGCGCGCCGGATGCAGTCTGTTCGCCCTATCGACGCCGGCTATGGCGCAGAGCGTGGCGAGCGACGATATCGTCGTCACGGGGCAGGCGCCGCCGGGTGCGGTGATCGGCGACATTCCCGCGCAGAACCAGCTCGGCCGTGCCGACATCGATGCCTATGGCGTCGGCACGGTCAGCGAATTGCTGGACGAGATCGCGTCGCAGACCAGCAGCAATCAGGGGCGCAGCGATGACGGCCGGGTGGTGCTGGTCAACGGCAAGCGGATTTCGGGCGTCAACGAGGTCAGCGACCTGCCGACGGAGGCGATATTGCGGCTCGACATCCTGCCCGAGGAGGTCGCGCTCAAATATGGCTATGATGCGCAGCGCAAGGTGGTGAACATCATCCTGCACCGCCGCTTCCGATCGCAGGTGGCCAATGCGGGCGGCGGGATCGCGACGGCGGGACAGGGCGAAAATCTGGCCGGCGATGTCGGCTATACCCGCATTCGCGACAATGACCGGGTGAGTGTGACGGCGCGGGCCAAATCCTCCGCCTCGCTGCTGGAGAGCGAGCGCGACGTGATCGTCGATCCGGAGGCGGCGGGCGATCCGACCGGGCGGGTCAGCGACGACCGCGCCTATCGCACCCTGTCGCCCGCCACCCGCAGCTATATGCTGAACGCCACGGTCGCGCATCAGCTGGGCGAGACGGCGAACCTGTCCTGGAACGGGCGTGCGGACTACAAGACCAGCAAGGCGCTGAATGGCCTGCCCACCGGCAGCCTGACCGAGGGCGACGAGACGGTCGAGCGCATCCTGTCGCTCGATCCGCTGCATCAGGACACGCGCGCGCTGACGCTGAGCAGCGGCGTCAGCCTGAACATCGACCTGTCGAAGACCTGGCGCATGTCGGTGATCGGCAGCTACAGCCATAGCGACGCCCGGACCGACAGCGATCGCGGCTATGATCTGGACGAAGTGCAGGCGGCGCTGGATGCGGGCGATGTGGCGGCCGATGGCGTGCTGCCCGCGAGCCTGCTGGGGGGCATGGGCACGCAGAAGGCGCGTGCGTTGCAGGACACGGGCAGCGCCAGCCTGCTGGTCAATGGCAAGCTGTTCAAGCTGCCGGCCGGCAATGTCGGCATGAACCTGCGGCTGAGCGGCGACACGAGCAGCCTGCGATCGTCCAGCACGCTGGATGGGGTGATGTCGCAGCGGACCGCGAGCCGCACCAATGGCGGCGCGCAGATCAGTTTCGACCTGCCGATTGCCAGCCGGCGTAACGGCTTCCTGCCGGTGCTGGGGACGCTGACCGCCAATATGAACGCGTCGGTGACGCAGGTTTCCGACTATGGCACGCTCGGCACGCTGGGCTATGGCCTGAGCTGGACGCCGCGCACCGGCATCACCATCATCGCGGCGGTCAATAATGACCGGACCGCGCCGACGCTGGACCAGCGCAACAGCCCGACCATCACCACCAGCAATGTGCGCGTCTATGACTATGTGCGGGGGCAGAGCGTGACGGTGATGCAGGTGAGCGGTGGCAATCCGGCGCTGACCGCCGACAATCGCCACCAGTTCAAGCTGGGCGCGACGGTGAAGCCGCTCACCAAGGTCAACCTGACCCTGTCGGCCAATTATGTGAGCAGCGAGACGCGCGACGCGATCATCAGCCTGACCGGCGTGTCCTCCGCATTGGAGGCGGCCTTCCCCGATCGCTACAGCCGCGACGAGGAAGGGATGCTGACGCGGATCGACACACGGTCCGTCAATGTCGCGCGCGAGGAGATGAAGCAGCTGCGCTGGGGCCTCAATTTCACGCAGATATTGCGCAAGCCCAAGCGACCCGAGCCGCCGGCCGGCTTCGTGCCGCCATGGCGGCGGGCGGCGGCGCAGGGCGATGAGGCGCAGATGGCGGCGCCAAAGGCAGAGGGTGACGATGCGCAGCCCGCAGAGGGCGCGCCCGGCGGTGGTCCCGATGCCGAGCAGGATGCGATCCTGGTCGACGGCCACCGGCCCGATGATGCGACGCCGATGGGGCCGCCCGGCGGCTTTGGCGGGCCGGATGGCTTCGGCCCGCCGCCTGGCCCTCCGCCCGACGGCATGGGGCCGCCCGATGGTCCGCCGCCCGGCGGTGGTCCGGGCGGTCCCGGTGGCCCCGGTGGACGGGGCGGCTTCGGCCCGCCCGGTGGCGGTCCGTTCGGCGGTGGCAGCGATAATGGCGCGCGGCTGCAGCTCTCGCTCTATCACAGCATCATGCTGCGCGACGCGGTGCTGCTGAGCGAGGGCGGGCCATGGGTCGACCTGTTGAACGGCGGCACGCTGGGCGGTAGTCCGCAGCCGCGCCACAAGGTGCAGCTGAGCAGTGGCGTGATCGACAATGGCGTCGGCATCCGGCTGGACGGCAACTGGCAGAGCGCGTCGCATGTGACCGGCGACCAGACGGCGTCGGGTGGCGACCTGCGCTTTGGCCAACTGGTGACGTTCGACCTGCGGCTGTTTGCCAACATGGCCAACCGGTTCCGCGGCCAGGAGTGGGCGCGAGGCATGCGGGTGAGCTTCACCGTCGGCAATCTGCTCAACCGGCGGCAGAGCGTGACCGATGGCACGGGCGCGACGCCCGTCGCCTATCAGCCCGCCTATCTCGATCCCGAGGGGCGGACGTTGATGCTGTCGGTGCGCAAGATATTCTGAACGGGAAAGGGGCGGCCGATGACCGGCTACCCCTTCAACCTGATTGAAAATCCATCATAAACTGCGCATCTGGCATGGATGAGCAAACTCTCTTTCCTTGCCCGGATAGGGGCGCCGATCGGCGTCCTGCTGGGGACGCCCGCCGCTGCGCAGGAGGCGCCGGACTTTTTCGGTGCGGCGCTGTGCCAGCCGCCTTATTCGACCGACAGCGCGACCGCCCTGTATGAAGCCGCCGAAAAGGTCGCCAAAGCAGATACATCGATGTTGGGGGCGGCGATCTATACGTTGCCCGCGCCGATCGAGCGGGACGGCTTTGTGGCGCGGGCGGTGGTCTTCGCCGGCATGTCGATCGGTGTGCTGCTGGATGGCGAAGTCGCGGAGGCTGCGGCCGCCCGTTATGGGCTTGCCAGGGAAAAGAGCCGGTTGTTCGGCGCGTCGAGCCTGGGCTTTGCGCGGCAACTGGACGATGGGGCGCAGGATATGCGCGAGATGGGGCTGATTTCCGTCGTTGCGCGGCAGGGGCCTGCCCTGGCGGGACGGACATTGCTGACCTGCGAGTTCGTGTCGCATGAGGATCGCAAGGCGCTGGACAGTCAGGAAGGCGATGCGCCCTAATATGAAAAGGGGCGCCCGGTTGTCCGGACGCCCCTCCTTCGTGACGGCTTTGCTATGGGGTGCCGTGGATCAGGCCTTGTAGACCTTGTCCACAGCCGCACAGAATTTCGTCATGTCTTCGGCCGAACCGACGGTGACGCGCGAGACATTGGGCCAGATCGGCCAGTTGCGGCCGATCTGCACCTTTTCCGGCGAGGCGAGCAGGGCGGCCTGCATTTCCTTGGCCGGCTTCTTCCAGTTGACCATGAACATGTTGGCTTCGCTGCCGGGCTGGACTTCGATGCCCTTCTTGGTGAGCCAGGCGATGGTCTGGTCGCGGGCGGCGATCATCTCGTCGCGGCGCGCCTTGATGAGCGCGGCTTCGGGATAGACGGCGTTGCCGCAGGCCATGGCGGTGATCGACAGGCCGCCGGCCGACGGGCCGAACAGCATCAGGCGCTTCTGCACTTCGGGATCGGCGAAGGTGAGGCCGAGGCGGATGCCGGCCATGCCGAACAGCTTCGAGAAGGTCCGCATGACAATGATGTCCTTGCGGTTGCCGATCAGCGAAGCGGCGCTGGGTGCGTCCGAGAAGTGGATATAGGCTTCGTCTACCAGCAGCATGGAATCGGCCGGCTTGTTGTCGAGCAGCCACTTGATGTCGGCGATCGGCGTGATCGTGCCGGTCGGGTTGTTGGGTGTGCAGATATAATAGAGGCCGGCGTTCGGGTTGGCGGCCAGCATGGCCTTGACGTCATGGCCCTTGCCGACGGCCTGGGGCGCCTTGGCGATCGGCGCCTTGAGATAATCGGCGGTGCGCCAGGCGGATTCGAAGGTCGGGTCGGCGGTGACCAGGCCCTTGGTCGGCGAGCAATAGGCCGCGACGGTCGAGACCAGCGGGCCACCCGAGCCGGGCCACAGCATCACCTGGGCTTCGGGAATGCCCTCCACCTTGGCGATGGTCGAGACCAGGTCGCCACGATAATTGTCGGGGTCATACCAGTTGCCGACGGCGCCGGCCTTGGCGATGGCGTCGACGCCCGAGGGGAAGGGGCCGGTCCAGCATTCGTTCGAGCCGATGCGCACCGCGCCCTTGATGCCGCGGGCGGCCTGCTGCTGCGCGAAGGCGGGCGCGGCCAGCATTTCGTGCATCGCGGCGCCGGCGCCGATCAGGGCGGCAACCTTGGCAAGCTGGCGGCGCGAATAGCCGCGCTCGATCAGGTCTTCCCGCGCTTCCTTGTCCAACATCATGGTCATGCCGATTGTCCCCTTGTTTTCCTGCGAAATGCCTTGGATTTCGTCTGGAGAAACGAAGGCGGAAACAATTTCCGCAATGCAAAAGGGGCTGCGGCACGCTTTATTTTGCGCGCCGCAGCCCCTTTTTCGTAAGGTCAGGTCAGATCAGGCTTTCCAGACCGCATCCACGGCCTCGCAGAAGGCGTCCATTTCGCTGGCCGAGCCGACCGAAATGCGCGAGACATTGGGCCAGATCGGCCAGTTGCGGCCGATCTGCACCTTCTGCGTCAGCAGGGCGGCCTGCATGTCCTTGGCGGGCTTGCCCCAGTCGACCATGAACATGTTCGCCATGCTGCCCGGCAGCACCTTGATCCCCTTCTTGGTCAGATGGGCGATCGCCTTGTCACGGTTGGCCGCCATTTCGGCCTGACGCGCCTTGATGAGATCGGCCTGGGCGACCGAGACGGTGCCGCAGGCAACGGCCGTCATCGGCAGCATGGCGGTGACCTGGCCACCGTCATAGCGCATCATCTTTTCCATCAGCGAGGGCGCGGCGAAGGTGAGGCCGAGGCGCATGCCGGCCATGCCGAACAGCTTCGAGAAGGTGCGCAGCACCAGCACGTCGTCGCGGGTGGCGGCGAGCTTGGCGGCGCGCGGCGTGTCGGTCCAGTGGATATAGGCTTCGTCGACGACCAGTACCGAATCCTTGGGCTTGTTGGCGGCCAGCCATTCGATGTCGCCGATCGGCGTGATCGTGCCGGTCGGGTTGTTGGGCGAGCAGATATAATAGACGCCGGCATTGGGATCGGCCGCCAGCATCGCCTTCACGTCATGGGCATTGTCCTTGGTCAGCGGCACCTTCGTCACCTTGGCGCCGAGCCAGGCGCCGGTGCGCCAGATCGCTTCATAGGTCGGGTCGGCGGTGACGATGCCCTTGGTCGGCGAGGCGAAGGCGACGGCGACGCGGCTCAGCGGATCGGACGAGCCGGGCCAGGCGACGATGCGGTCCGCCGGAATGCCCTCCACCTGCGCGACGGCGGCGAACAGCTTTTCATGCTCATTGTCGGGTTCGTAGCGATTGCCTTCGGTCACCAGCTTGAAGGCGGCTTCGGCGGCGACCGGGAAGGGGCCGGTCCAGCATTCGTTGGCGCCGATGCGGACCGCGCCCTCGACCGGCTTGGCGGCCTGCTGGGCGGCGGCACCGACGGTGCGCATCGCGACGGCGCCGGCGCCGAGCAGCGCGGTCACCTTGGCCAGCTGGCGGCGCGAATAGCCGCGGTCCAGAAGCTCCTGTTCAAACTCCGTTGGCGTGGTCGTTTCCATGATCCCTGACTCCCAGACATGCTTGATGCTGCCTTTGCGGCGTTAGACGAATGTACAGCATGTATCCGCCACGCAAATGAGGAAGATGACCTAGCTTATCAGCGATGCGCAACAATCGTGCTTTTCTGCGGGGTTCATGAACATATCGCGAGGAAAGCGCTTGGAAAGAAAGCCATCCATCTGTTAGCGATTTGCCATGCCCAGTACGCCCGCCGCCGCCGCCCGCCAGATCCTCGTCCGCCTGCAGGAGGTGATGGCGGCGCGCACCAGCGCGCAGGCCAAGCTGAACAAGGTGGTGGAGATCATCGGCGAATCGCTGTCGAGCGAGGTCTGCTCCATCTATCTGGTGCGCGAGGGCGTGCTGGAACTGTTCGCGACCCGCGGCCTGAAGCAGGAGGCGGTGCATGTCACCCGCATGGCCAAGGGCGAGGGGCTGGTCGGGCTGATCGCCACCAATGTCGAGCCGCTGAACCTGGACGAGGCCGCCGCCCATCCCGACTTTTCCTATCGCCCGGAAACCGGCGAGGAACTGTTCCACAGCTTTGCCGGCGTGCCGATCGTGCGGCGCGAGCGCGCGCTGGGCGTGCTGTGCGTGCAGCATGTCGAGCCGCGCAAATATGAAGAGGTCGAGATCGAGGCGCTGCAGACGGTGGCCATGGTGCTGTCCGAGCTGATCGCCAATGCCGAACTGGCCGATGACGGCCCGACCGATGCGCGGGTGCAGGAAACCGGGTCGAACATCATGACCGGGCTGCAACTGGTGATGGGCATGGCGCGGGGCCATGTCGTGTTCCACCAGCCGCGCGTCCATATCGAGCATACCGTCGCCGAGGATACGGAGGCGGAGCGGCAGCGGGTCATTTCCGCCTTTGCCAAGATGCGCGAACAGATCGACCGGATGACCGGCACGGCCGATTTCGGGACCGAGGGCGAGCATCAGGAGGTGCTCGAAACCTACAAGATGTTCGCCTATGACGAGGGCTGGATCCGCCGCATCAACGAGGCGATCGACAGCGGCCTGACCGCCGAGGCGGCGATCGAGCGGGTGCAGCAGCGCACCCGGATGCGGATGCGCCAGATCGACGATCCGCTGTTGCAGGACCGGATGCACGATCTGGAGGATATGGCAAACCGGCTGCTGCGCATCGTGTCCGGGCAATTGGGCACGGCGGCGCAACTGGGGCTGCGGCAGGACGCCATCCTGATCGCGCGCAACCTGGGGCCGGCGGAGCTGCTGGAATATGACCGGCGGCGGCTGAAGGGCGTGATCCTGGAGGAAGGGTCGCTGACCGCCCATGTCACCATCGTCGCCCGCGCAATGGGCGTGCCGGTGCTGGGCCGGGTGCGCGACATTCGCCACCGGGTCAATGAAGGCGACCTGATCCTGATGGATGTCGCCGAAAATGCGCTGCTGATCCGGCCGACGCCCGACATGGAGGAGGCGTTCGAGACCAAGCTGCACATCACGCAGAAGCGGCGGGCGGAATTTGCCGCGCTGCGCGACCTGCCGTCGGTGACGCAGGATGGGGCGCGGATCGAGCTGATGGTCAATGCCGGCCTGCGCGAGGATGCGCAGGCGCTGGACATGGTCGGCGCCGACGGCATCGGCCTGTTCCGCACCGAATTCCAGTTCCTGGTGTCGGCGACGCTGCCGCAGCGCGAGAAGCAGCAGCGGCTCTACAAGGATGTGCTGGACGCGGCCGGCGACCGGCCCGTCATCTTCCGCACCGTCGACATCGGCGGTGACAAGGCGCTGCCCTATATGACGCGCGAGGATGACGAGCATGAGGATAATCCGGCCATGGGCTGGCGCGCGATCCGGCTGGCGCTGGACCGCGACGGCCTGATGAAGGCGCAGGCGCGCGCCTTGCTGGAGGCGAGCGCGGGCAAGGTACTGAACATCATGTTCCCGATGGTGTCGGAACCCTGGGAGTTCGAGGAGGCGCGCACGCTGGTCGAGCATCAGCGGCAATGGCTGATCGGGCAGAAGAAGAAGCTGCCGGTGGCGGTGCGCTATGGCGCGATGCTGGAGGTGCCGGCGCTGGCCGAGGTGCTGGACCTGCTGCTGCCGCAGCTCGATTTCCTGTCGATCGGCACCAACGACCTGACCCAGTTCCTGTTCGCCGCCGACCGCGCCCATCCCAAGCTGGCGGAGCGCTATGACTGGCTGAGCCTGGCGATCTTGCGTTTCCTGGATCGGGTGGTGCGGATCTGCGAGATCTACAAGGTGCCGGTCGGCGTCTGTGGCGAAATGGGCGGGCGCACGCTGGAGGCGATGGCGCTGATTGGCCTGGGCGTACGGCGACTGTCGATCACGCCGGCGTCGGTCGGGCCGGTCAAGGCGATGATCCGGGCGATCGACGCGGCCGAATTGCAGGCGCTGATGCGCGATCTGCTGGACAGCGGGGCAAGCGATCTGCGCGCGCAACTGACCAGCTGGGCCGAGCAGAGGAACATCGAGCTAGCCTGAAAAGACACCGCCCCGGCGTTGACAAGCGCCGTCCCGCAATGAGACAAGGCCGCCAATCAAGGTCGCGGAGCAGCATGGCAGACGAACCCGAATTCGAACCCGTCGCGGACGACGCGACGGCAGCGCAGCCCAGCACCCCCGGCGCCAAGTTGCGCGCCGCGCGCGAGGCGCAGGGGCTGTCGGTGCAGGATATCGCCACCCGGACGCGCATCGCCCAGCGCCAGCTGGAGGCGATCGAGCGGGACGATTATGGCGCCTTGCCGGGCATTCCCTATGCGGTGGGTTTCGCCCGCGCCTATGCCCGCGCGATCGATCTGGACGAGGTGGCGATCGCCGCCGACGTGCGCAATGCCGTGCATAATTCCGACATGGGGGCGACCCGCTACGAAGCGTTCGAGCCGGCCGACCCGGCGCGGGTGCCGTCGCGCACCTTGGCCTGGACCGCGGCGGTGATCGGCATCATCGTGATTGCCGGCTTCACCATCTGGCGCACTCAGTTGCTGACCCCGCCGACCGGCGAGGAAATCGCTGAGCAGCAGGCAGAAAAGCCCGCTGCCGCGCCCAAGGCCGGCGTGCAGGCGCCGATTGCGGCGCCCGTGACCGGGCCGGTGGTGTTCACCGCCAATGACGATGTGTGGATGCGCATCGTCGACGAGGCGGGCGAGCGGCTGAAAGACGGGCTGCTGAAGAAGGGCGAGAGCTTCACCTTGCCGGCCGGCGCGCGCAATCCGACGATCCTGACCGGTCGCCCGCAGGCGCTGGACGTGACCGTGGGTGGCAAGGCGATCCCGCCGTTGGGCGCGGCCGACCGCACCATCGCCGACGTTCCGGTCAGTGCCGAGGCGCTGCTGGCACGGGCCGCCGCACCGGCAGGGGCTCCGGTGGGCGCTCCGGCGCCGGCAGGCCAGCCGTCGCGCGCGCCGACGACGCCCGCAGGCGGGCAGGGGAGCGTGCCGACGCCGGCTTCGCCCCCGCCGCCGACCGCCGCGCCGCAGCCCAGCGCGGGCAACTAATCCGTCCCATAGCCGGACAGGTACGAGCGGGCCGCGCTTTGTTGCGTGGCGCGTCCGCCTATGGTTAAAGGCGGAAAGATTTAGTCGGGGATCATCATGCGTTACGCCTTTCTCGCCACCACCGCCATCGCGCTGGCGGCCCCGCTGCTGTCGGCCGTGCCGGCCGCTGCCCAGCAGAATCCCACGGTCGAACTGCGGGTCGACCGGCTGGAAAAGGAAATGCGGGCGGTGCAGCGCAAGGTGTTCCCGGCCGGCACGCCGGTAGAGGCGGAAATCACCCGACCCCAGACGCCGACTATCGCGCCCGGCAGCCCGACGTCGAGCCCGGTGGCCGACCTGACCGCGCGGGTGGGGGCGCTGGAATCGCAGCTCGCCTCGATCACCGGCCAAGTCGAGGAAAACAGCTACAAGCTCAAGCAGCTGGAAGAGGCGTTCAACCGCTACAAGGCGGAAGCCGAAGCGCGGGCCGTAACGCCGGTCGAGGCCGGCCCGCCGGTGATGCGTCCGACGGTCGCGACCGATGCGCCTGCGCCCAAGCCGGCTGCTGCCAAGCCGACGACCCCGCCCGCAAAGTCGGCCGCCGCGCCGGTGGCCAGCGATGCGCGCAAGACGGCGGTGGCGGCGATCGAGAAGCCGGATACCGGCGATGCGGCGGGCGATGCCTATAGCTATGGCTTCCGCCTGTGGGACGCGAAATTCTATCCCGAGGCGCAGGCGCAGCTCAAGGCGACGGTCGACAAATATGGCGACGGGTCGGTCGGCAGCCGCGCCGCCAACCTGCTGGGCCGCGCCTATCTGGACGATGGCAAACCGGCGCTGGCGTCGGTCGCCTTCTACGAAAATTACCAGAAGCGCCCGCGTGGCGAGCGCGCGCCCGACAGCCTGGCCTATCTGGGCGAGGCGCTGATCCAGCTCAAGAAGCCTGCGGATGCCTGCAAGGTCTATGCGGAGCTGGAACAGGTTTATGGTTCGACCCTGTCGAGCGGCCTGCGCGGCATGATGGACAAGGGCCGGACCAAGGCCAAGTGCAGCGTGTGAGCCGATAGACGTGCCGGAGCTGGCACCTTCCCATCGCCCCGATGCGCTGCGGCTGGCCGTGCGCGCGTTGGTGGACGGGGAGGAGATGGCCCGGTTCGGCATTGCGGTGTCGGGCGGGCCGGACAGCATGGCGCTGCTGGACCTGGCGGTGCAGGCCTGGCCCGGCCGGGTGGCGGCGGCGACGCTGGATCATGGATTGCGGGCTGAATCCGCGGCCGAGGCGGCGATGGTTGCGCGCTGGTGTGCGGAGCGGCGCGTCCCCCATGCGACCCTGGCGCCGGAGACGGAAGTGTCCGGCAATATCCAGGATTGGGCGCGGCGACAGCGTTATGCCCAGCTGGAGGCGTGGCGGGCCGGCGCCGGGCTGGACTGGATATTGACCGCCCATCATGCCGATGACCAGCTGGAAACCCTGTTGATGCGGCTCAACCGGGGATCGGGGGTCGGCGGCCTGGCCGGGGTGCGGGCGCGGGCCGGCCGGGTGCTGCGGCCGTTGCTGACGGTGCGCAAGGCGCAGTTGCAGGCCCATGCCGACCAGGCCGGGCTACCCTATGTGCTGGACCCGTCCAATGCCGATCCGCGCTTCGACCGGGCGGCGCTGCGCAAGCGGCTGGATGGCGTCGACTGGATCGATGCCGAGGCGGCGGCGCGCAGCGCGGCAGCGCTGGCGGAGGCGGAGGCGGCGCTGATATGGACGGTGGCGGGACTGGCGGCCACGCATATCCATCCATCGACCGATGCCTGGGTGCTGGACCGCACCGACCTGCCGCGAGAATTGTTGCGCCGCCTGCTGATCGAGATGCTCTGTTCTGCCGACCCGGAGATCGTGCTGCCGCGCGGCGAGGCGCTGGACCGGGCGATTGCCGCGGCGCGGGCGGGGCGGCAGGCGAGTCTGGGCGACTGGCTGCTGCGCGGTGGCGCGGTATGGACCCTGTCGCCGGCACCCCCGAGACGCTGAGATTTTCGGAAAAGTTCCACCGTCCGACGCAAGGTGCCAACGGCCGGTCGCTTTTGGGCGGCATGCTGACCGGTTCTTAACCCATGGGCCGTTAACCACATGGCGTGACCAATAGCGGGATTTGTTCGGAATGATGGAATTTGCGGCGCTGACCTATGGCTTGCTGATCAGCGTGATCCTCTCGGCCGTGAAGCGGAACCGGAAGCTGAACAAGGCGCATCCGCCGCTGCTTCTCTATATGGGCTATCTGCTGTGCGGCCTGTCCGCCGGCCTGGCGCTGGTGCTGGCCTATGTCGCGCTGTTCCAGCTGACCGGCAACTGACCATCTGGCAATCGACAGGGCCGGAAATCGGCAGCGGACGGCGCGTCCAGCTTGCGCTTTGCCGGCCACACCCTATCTTGCGGGGTGAAAGAGAGTGATGATGAACGACGAAAAAGACCCACAGGGTAATCCCTGGATCAAGAGTGCGATGATTTGGGCAGGGGTCATCATCGCCCTGCTCCTGTTCGTTTCGCTGTTCGAGCGCCCGACCACCCAGGCCGGCAGCGCCATCGCCTATTCGGAATTCCGTGCCAAGGTGCAGGAAGGCCAGGTCAAGGATGTGGCGATCGCGCCCGACCGGATCACCGGCACCCTGTCGAGTGGCCAGGGTTTCAGCACGGTCCCGGTCAATGACCCCAAGCTGACCGACCTGCTGGACGATTATAACGTCAAATATTCGGGCCAGGCCGAACAGCAGCCCAGCTTCTGGCAGATCATGCTGTATCAGTCGCTGCCGTTCCTGCTGATCCTGGGCATCGCCTTCTTCGTGCTGCGCCAGATGCAGAAGGGCGGCGGCGCCGGTGGCGCGATGGGCTTTGGCAAGTCCAAGGCCAAGCTGCTGACCGAAAAGCATGGCAAGGTGACGTTCGATGACGTCGCCGGCATCGACGAAGCCCGTGAGGAACTGCAGGAAATCGTCGAGTTCCTGAAGGACCCGAGCAAGTTCGCACGCCTTGGCGGCAAGATCCCCAAGGGCGCGCTGCTGGTCGGTTCGCCCGGCACCGGCAAGACGCTGCTGGCCCGCGCGATTGCGGGTGAAGCGGGCGTTCCCTTCTTCACCATTTCGGGTTCCGACTTTGTCGAGATGTTCGTCGGCGTCGGCGCGAGCCGCGTGCGCGACATGTTCGAGCAGGCCAAGAAGAATGCGCCGTGCATCGTATTCATCGACGAAATCGACGCGGTCGGTCGCCATCGCGGCGCGGGTCTGGGCAATGGCAATGACGAACGCGAGCAGACGCTGAACCAGCTGCTGGTCGAAATGGACGGCTTCGAGGCCAATGAGGGCATCATCATCGTCGCGGCGACCAACCGCCCCGACGTGCTGGACCCCGCGCTGCTGCGTCCGGGCCGTTTCGACCGCCAGGTCGTGGTGCCCCGTCCCGACATCGAGGGCCGCGAGAAGATCCTGGCCGTCCACATGAAGAAGGTGCCGCTGGCGCCCGACGTCAACCCGCGCACCATCGCGCGCGGCACGCCGGGCTTCTCGGGCGCGGACCTCGCCAACCTGGTCAATGAAGCCGCCCTGATGGCAGCCCGTCGCGGCAAGCGTCTGGTCGCCATGGACGAGTTCGAGGCGGCCAAGGACAAGGTCATGATGGGCAGCGAGCGCCGCTCCATGGTCATGACCGACGACGAGAAGAAGATGACCGCCTATCATGAGGCGGGCCATGCGATCGTCGCGGTCCATGAGCCGGCATCCGACCCGATCCACAAGGCGACGATCATTCCGCGCGGCCGTGCGCTGGGCATGGTGATGCGCCTGCCGGAACGGGACAGCTACAGCTATCATCGTGACAAGATGCACGCGAACATGGCCGTGGCCATGGGTGGCCGCGTCGCCGAGGAAATCATCTTCGGCTATGACAAGGTGTCGTCGGGTGCGTCGGGCGATATCCAATATGCCACCAAGCTGGCGCGCGACATGGTCACCCAGTGGGGCATGTCCGACAAGCTGGGTCCGCTGCAATATGAAGAGCAGCAGGGCGAGACCTTCCTTGGCTATTCGCAGAGCCAGCGCGTCCATATGTCGGACGAGACGGCGAAGCTGATCGACAAGGAAATCCGTGGCCTGGTGGAGCAGGGCTATGCCCGTGCGCAGGAACTGCTGAAGGGCCATGAGGACCAACTGCACCTGCTGGCCAACGCGATGCTGGAATATGAGACGCTCTCCGGCGAGGAGATCAAGGCGCTGCTGGAAAAGGGCGAGATCACCCGCGACGATGGCACCACGATCAAGCCGTCGGTGATCCCGGCTGCGGGGTCGTCCATCCCCAAGACGCGCAAGCGCAAGGGGCCGTTCGGCGATCCGACCCCCGCTGGCGCGTAATCGCCGAGCAGGCAGTGGAATGAAAAAGGGGCGCGGCCATGATGGTCGCGCCCCTTTTTCGTTTCCGGTACTTTTGCGTTTCGGACCATTGCGTTGCATGCGCGAGCGGATCAGAAGCGGGGCCGGACACCATCAATTTTGGGGAAATATCTTGGCCCATTCCCGCCGTGACGCGATGTTTCTCGGACTGGCTTCGACGGCGGGGCTGGCGATGCCGGTGCTGGGCGAGGTGAGGGCGTCGGATAGCTGTGCCTCTGCGCCGGCCTGGCGCCATGGCGCCGAGGGCGAGCGGCTGGCGGACCTTGGCAATGGCCGCTTTCTGAACCCGGTGCTGTCGGGGGATCGGCCCGATCCCAACATATTGAAGGATGGCGACGATTATTGGGCGACCTTTTCGTCCTTCGACTATTTCCCGGCGGTCGTGATCTGGCATTCGCGCGATCTGGTGAACTGGCGGCCGGTGGGGCCGGCGCTGACCGTGCCGCTGGGTTCGGTCTGGGCGCTGGACATCGCCAAGCATGAAGGCCGCTATTTCATCTATATTCCGGTGTTCAATCCGACCGATCCCAGCTTTTCGGCGGGGCCGGCCATTCCCTGCAAGATTTTCGTCGTCCATGCCGACCGGATGGAAGGGCCATGGAGCGCCCCCGTCGACATGGACATCAAGGGCTATATCGACCCCGGCCATGCGGTGGGCGAGGACGGTAAACGCTATCTGTTCCTGAATGGCGGCGCGCGGGTGCGGATCAGCGATGACGGGCTGCGCCGGGACGGGCCGATCGAGCAGGTCTATGAGGGGTGGCCGATCCCGGACGACTGGATCATCGAGGCGCTGGCGCTGGAAGGCCCCAAGGTGCTGCGCCGGGATGGCTGGTTCTACCTGTTTTCCGGGCAGGGCGGGACGGCCGGGCCGCCGACCAGCCATATGGTGATCGTCGCCCGGTCCCGATCGATCAACGGACCGTGGGAAAATTGTCCGCATAATCCCATCGTGCGAACAGCGCGGGCGGGCGAACCCTGGTGGTCGCGTGGCCATGGCACGGCGGTGGAAGGGCCGGCGGGCGATTGGTGGCTCGCCTATCATGGCTATGAAAATGGCTATCGCACGCTGGGACGGCAGATGCTGCTGGAGCCGTTCGTCTGGGACGCGGATGGCTGGCCGCGCATGACCGGCGGCGACCTGTCGGCGGCGTTGCCCATGCCGGCGGCCAGGCGCGCGGGCGGATCGGGGCTTGCGCTGTCCGGCCCGTTCAAGCCCAGCGACATGGGGAGCCGGCTGGCCTTCTTTGCGCCGCAGAAGGATTATCTCGATCGTGCCGCTTTCAGGGATGGTGCGCTGGTGCTGAAGGCGCAGGGCAAGGGGCCGGCGGAGTCATCGCCATTGGCCTTCATCGCCGGGGATCGTTCCTATGAGGTGAGTGTCGATGTTGAACTGGAGGGCGGCGCTCAGGCGGGGCTGCTGCTCTTCTACAATCCCCAATATTTTGTCGGCCTGGGGTCGGACGTGGGCGCGCTGCATAATTACAAGGTCGGGCGTGAGCAGGGCTATCCGCCGCCCGGACCGGCGGAAGGTGGCCGTTTTTCGCTTCGGGTCGTGAATGACGACAATGTCGCGAGCTTCCATATTCGCGGCGCCGGCAAGGCATGGCGCAAGATCATTTCCTATGAAGTGTCGAGCTATCATCATAATCTGGCGGACGGCTTCCTGAGCCTGCGCCCGGCGCTGTTCGTATCGGGAGCCGGGCAGGCGCGCTTTTCCAATCTGGTCTATCGCGGGCGGGGCAGCCAGGGGGCATAGCGACCAGCCGAACGCCAAGATCGGGATCGCAAGAAAGGCGGCAAGAAAATCCCCAAGGGGTCTGGTCGTTTTGCGGGTTAATGGTTACATGGGCCGCCACGAATCCCCAGCGGTCCGGTTCCCCTCCGCCCGACCCGCGCAGCAGAAAGTGGCTTTCACATGGACATCCGCCTTGGCCTCACCTTTGACGACGTGCTGTTGCAGCCCGCCGAATCCGATGTGCTGCCCAGCCAGGCGGACACGTCCACCCATGTGACCAAGGCGATCAAGCTGAACATCCCGATCCTGTCGTCGGCGATGGATACGGTGACCGAGGCCGACATGGCGATCGTCATGGCGCAGCTGGGCGGCATCGGCGTGCTGCACCGTAACCTGACGGTCGAGGAACAGGCCGATGCGGTCCGCGCGGTCAAGCGCTTCGAAAGCGGCATGGTCGTCAATCCCATCACCATCCTGCCGACCGCCACGCTGGCCGACGCGCAGATGCTGATGCAGCGCCACAGGATCAGCGGCATTCCGGTCGTCGAGGCGAACGGCAAGCTGGTCGGCATCCTGACCCATCGCGATACCCGCTTTGCCGAGAATCCCGGCCAGCCGGTCAGCGAGCTGATGACCAAGGACAATCTGGCGACGGTCAAGGCCGGTGTCGGCCAGGATGAGGCGATGCGCCTGCTGCATGCCCGCCGGATCGAGAAGCTGCTGGTGGTGGACGATAATTATCACTGCGTGGGCCTGATCACCGTCAAGGATATCGAGAAGGCCGTGACCTATCCGCAGGCGACCAAGGATGCGTCGGGCCGGCTGCGCGTCGCCGCGGCATCGACCGTGGGCGACAAGGGGCTGGAGCGCAGCAAGGCGCTGATCGACGCGGAATGCGACCTGATCGTCATCGACACCGCCCACGGCCACAGCAAGCAGGTCGCGGTCGCGGTGGAAGCGGTCAAGAAACTGTCCAACCATGTCCAGGTCGTGGCCGGCAATGTCGCCACCGCCGAAGCGACCAAGGCGCTGATCGACGCCGGCGCGGACTGCGTGAAGGTCGGCATCGGCCCCGGCTCCATCTGCACCACCCGCGTCGTCGCCGGCGTGGGCGTGCCGCAGCTGACCGCCGTCATGGATTCGGCCAATGAAGCGCACAAGCATGGCGTGCCGGTGATCGCCGACGGCGGCCTGCGCACGTCTGGTGACGTCGCCAAGGCACTGGCCGCGGGCGCTGGCTGCGTCATGGTGGGCTCGCTGCTGGCGGGCACGGCCGAAGCGCCGGGCGAAACCTTCCTGTATCAGGGGCGCGCCTATAAGAGCTATCGCGGCATGGGCAGCGTCGGCGCGATGGCGCGCGGCAGCGCCGACCGCTATTTCCAGGCCGACATCAAGGACCAGATGAAGCTGGTGCCCGAGGGTATCGAAGGCCAGGTGCCGTTCAAGGGCCCGGCCAAGGATGTCATCCACCAGCTGGTCGGCGGCGTGAAGGCCGCGATGGGCTATACCGGCAGCCGCACCATCAAGGATCTGCAGGAGCGTGCCCGCTTCGTCCAGATCACCAATGCCGGCCTGTCGGAAAGCCATGTCCACGACGTGACGATCACGCGTGAGGCTCCCAACTATCCGACGCGCTAACCCATTTCATTCCCCTCCCTTTCAAGGGATGGGCCGATCAGAGGCACGTGACTCTGATCGAGGGTGGGTAGCGAGCGGAGCGAGCCTCCTGCGGAGGCACCCACCCTTAACCGGAGACACGTGTCTCCGGTTAACCCTCCCTGGAAGGGAGGGGGGAAGGTATAAATGACTCCATCCGCCCGTATCCAAGCCGCGATCGACCTGCTGGACGCGATCATCGCTGCCGCCCGTGATGGCGGGCCGGCGGCGGACACGCTGATCGCGCGCTATTTCAAGGAACGGCGCTATGCCGGGTCGCGCGATCGCCGCGCGGTGCGCGACCATGTCTATGATGCGATCCGCCGCGTCGCCGATCGGCCCGAGACCGGCCGTGCGGCGATGATCGGCCTGGTCGAGGCGCAGCCGGAGCTGGCCGCGCTGTTCGACGGATCGGCCCATGCGCCGCTGCCGATCGAACCGGGCGAAGCAGGCGCGGCGGCTGGCGCGGTGCCGGGCTGGTTGGAGTCTTTGCTGGCCGCGCCGGTCGAGCAGGATGCGTTGCTGGGCCGCGCGCCGGTGGACCTGCGCGTCAACCGGCTGAAGGCGACGCCCGCGCAAGTGGCGCCCGAATTGCCGGACGCGACGCCGATCGCCGGCATCCCGGACGCGCTGCGCCTGCCCGAAGGCTATCCGGTCGAGCAGAGCGAGGCGTGGAAGCGCGGTGCGGTCGAGGTGCAGGATGCCGGCAGCCAGCTGATTTCGGCCGCTTGCGGGGCGCAGGCCGGGCAGACGGTGATCGACCTGTGCGCAGGGGCGGGCGGCAAGACGCTGGCGCTGGCTGCGGCGATGGGCGGCAAGGGCCGGCTGATCGCCGCCGATACGATCCGCAGCCGGATCGACCGGCTGGCGCCGCGCGCCGAACGGGGGGGCGTGACCTGTATCGAGAGGTTGCTGCTGGACCAGGGGCATGAGGCGCGCGCGCTGGCGTCGCTGGCGGGGCAGGCGGACATCGTGTTGGTCGACGCGCCCTGTTCGGGCACGGGCACCTGGCGCCGCAATCCCGAAGCGCGCTGGCGCCTGACCCAGGCGCGGCTCGACCGGCTGGTGTCGGAACAGGCCCGGATCCTGGATTTCGCTGCGCCCTTGCTGGCGCCCGGCGGTCTGCTGGTCTATGCTACCTGCGCGTTGACCGACAGAGAGGGGCGGGATCAGGTGGATGCGTTTCTGGCGCGTCAGGCCGGCTGGAGTGCCGAGCCGATCGAAGCGGATATGGGCCGCGCCCATGGCCATGGGCTGCTGCTGACGCCCGGCCATGACGGCACCGATGGCTTCTACTTCGCCCGGCTGCGGAGGACCGCCTGAAACAGGCCATGGACAAGCGCGCGCAAAATAGCGACACTTGCCCTTCGGTCTGCGGGCTTGAGTCAATGCCTGAAACATGGCTGGAGATTTTGATGCGTTTCACCCCGGCCTCGATTGCCCTTGCCGTCCTTCTGACCACCGTTTCCAGCGTGGGCCTGACCCAGCGCCCCGATACCCAGATCGAACCGCGATCGATCGAATGGCAGAAGGCGGGCGAGGCGGCGCGCAAGGCGGGCAATCTGACCGGTGCCACCGACGCGCTGGAAAGTGCGCTGGCGGTCGATCCGCGCAACCGTGCGGCCTATATCGAACTGGCCGAAGTGGCGCGCGCGCAGGGACTGCAGGGCAAGGCCATCCGCCTCTACAAGGAAGCGTTGCTGCTCGACCCGACCGACGTGACCGCGATCGCCGGCCAGGGCGAGGCGATGGTCGAGAAGGGCGCGATCGCCAAGGCCAAGGAAAATCTCGCTCAGGCGCAGAATCTGTGCAAGGGCAGCTGTCCTGAAGTCGCGCAGCTCAATGCCGCGATCCAGAAAGGACCGCCGGCAGTGGCGATGACCAGCAAGGAAGCGGTGCCGGGCGCTAAGGCCAACAGCACCGATAATCCGTAATCTATCCGGCTTTCGCCGGTTCGATCGATTTTTCGTAGAAGCGCGTGTCGACCGCCATCCTGGGGAAGGCGGGCGGCAGGTCGTCGGCTTCGACCAGCGCGAAGCCATTCTTCTCGTAGAAGCGGTGCGCCGCCAGGAAACGGGCAGTGGTGCCGAGATAGATTTGGGCGAGGCCGCGGTCGGCCGCCGCGTTGAGCAGATGGTCGAGTAGGGCCTGCGCGACGCCGGCGGCGCGGCCGCGATGGCTGGACGCCACGAACATCTTACGCAGCGCGCCCTGACCCTGGCCGATATCCTTGAGCGCGATCGTGCCGATGATCCGGCCGTCCTCCTCCGCGACCCAGAAGCCGCCGGTGCCGGGCAAATAGAAGCCCGCTATGTCGGTGAGGTCCGGCTGGTCCGCTGCGGTGATGGCGATGCCATATTCGTCGCGCTGGATGCCAAGGATCAGGTCGAGAATGCCCGGCTGGTCGGCGGGGGCGAAGGGGCGGATCAGGGGCAAGGGGCTGGGCTTCCTGGCAGCGGTTCGGAATGATCGATGCGGACGGAAACGAACGACCGCGCCGAAAGCCGCCGGTCAGTTGCTGGCGTTGGCGGCTGGTGCGGGCGTGGCCGTGGCGCTGGCTCCCTCCGGCGTCTGGGCCTTGGGTGCGAAGATACGCAGGCTGTCGAGCAGGGCCTGCGCGATCGGCTGATATTGTTCGCTCAGCATTTCGGGATAGACGAAGGTGGCGGTGACGATCGCGCCGTCAGGCTGTTTCAGCAGGCGCAGCGCGACATTATTGCCTTCGCCGTCATTGGCGGTGCCGCGATATTCATTCTCGCCGATGAAATCGCCATCCACGCCCTCGGCGCCGTCGGACAGCGCCTCGACGATCTGCTGCAGCGTCTGGTCATTGTCATTCTTCTGCCAGAAGACACGGACATCGGCCCCCGCGCCGGGATCCTGATAGACGACGCCATCGGCATTGCTGGCTTCGCCATCCTTCATCCAGCCTTCGGGCATGGTGACGGAATAGCCATGGTCGATATTCACATAGTTGCGGCTGTCGCCGGCATCATCCTTTTGCGCGTTGGCCAGCGCATTGGCAGCGGCCGCATTGGCGGCGGCGGCCAGTTCCTCCTGGCTCGGCATGTCCGCGACCGGTTCGGCGCGGCCACAGGCGACCAGCAGCAGGAGGGGGGAGCAGGCGGCGAGGAGGGGCGCTTTCATGCCCCGTTCAAAAGCATAGGCGCGGGGATAATTCAACGCCGTAGCGGAACCCCCGCGACAATATGCCCCAGCCGCAGGGCGCCTGGTCCCGCGATCAGGCCGCGTTGTCGATGCCCAGTTCGGCGAGCTTGCGATAGAGGGTCGAACGGCCGATCCCCAGCCGGCGGGCGACTTCGGTCATGCGGCCGCGATAATGGCCGATGGCCAGGCGGATGACGTCGGCCTCGATCTCGGCGAGCTGGCGGACATGGCCGTCGCCTTCGAACAGGGTGATGCCGGCCGCTTCGCGCGGCGGCGTGGCGGCGGCGCGCTGGCGCGGACCGCTGGCGCCGCGCGACAGGATATGGGCGGCAACCTGCGGGAAGTCATGCGGGGTCAGCGCATCGCCCTCGCACAGCACGGCAGCGCGGAACAGGGCGTTCTGGAGCTGGCGGACATTGCCCGGCCAGTCATGCTGCATCAGCAGCGCCAGCGCATCGTCGGTGAGGCCCAGGCCCCGCAGGCCCGGCTGGGTCGCGATGCGGGCGAGGAGGTGGCGGCACAGGGCGGGAATGTCGCCCATACGCTCCCGCAATGGGGGCACGGTCAACTGGACGACGTTCAGGCGGTAATAGAGATCCTCGCGGAACCGGCCCGCCTCGATCTCGTCGCTGAGCTTCTTGTTGGTGGCGGCGATGACGCGGACATCGACATGGACGGGGCGGCGCGCGCCGATCGGCTGCACCTCGCCATCCTGAAGCACGCGCAGCAGCTTGACCTGCGCGTCGAGCGACATTTCGCTGACTTCGTCGAGGAAGATGGTGCCCATGTCGGCCGACAGGAATTTGCCGACATGGCGGTCGAATGCGCCGGTGAAGGCGCCGCGTTCATGACCGAACAGTTCTGATTCGACGAGGTTGGCGGGGATCGCGCCGCAATTGACGGTCACCATCGCCTGCTTGTGGCGCGGCGAGGCGGCATGGATGGCGCGGGCGACGACATCCTTGCCGACGCCGCTTTCGCCCTCGATCAGCACCGGCACGCGGGCGCGTGCGGCCTTGGCCGCGATGGCGAGGGCAGTGCGGAACTGGGGCGCGGCGCCGACGACATCCTCGAACGCCAGCGGGGCGCTGATCTTCTCGGTGAGCGGGCGCAGTTCGCCGCGCACATTGCCCTCCAGCGTCGCGTTGAGCGCGGCGAGCAGCCGTTCGGGTGCGATCGGCTTGGACAGATAATCGGTGGCGCCCGCGCGCATCGCCTGTACCGCGACGGCGACGCTGTTATGCGCCGTCAGCACCAGGATCGGCAGGGCGGGGCGCTGCGCATGGATGTCGCCGATCAGGTCGGCCGGATCGAAATCCGGACTCCATTGATCGATCAGGACCGCATCGAGCTGCATGCCGTCCTGCGTGCCCAGCGTCGCCAGGGCGGTTTCGGCATCGCTGGCGAAGATGGTCCGCCATCCCGCGCGCGCGGCCAGCGCGGACACCAGCCGGCGCTGCGCGGGCTCGTCGTCGATCAACATCAGCAAGGGAACGCCTTCGCGAACCATCTGGACCCCTCTTGTGCAAACAGGAGGTCACTCTAGGCACCGGGGGTAAAAGCGCCCTTAACCTGTAAAGATTTTCTTGTGCCCCTACGGCTTGAGGGGGGTGGTGGGACAGGATAAGAGGTTGCACAACGATGTAATAACTAGGGGAACGGATATGGCTTCTGACGGGAACATCCAGAGCGCAACCCAGACCTATGAAGGGTTTGTCGGCTTCGTGAAGTGGGGCACCATTGCCTGCCTCATCGTCGCCGCGATTGTCGTGCTGCTGATCTCCAGCTGAGCCATGTCGACGCTATAGGAGGGGGATGCTGATATAATGAAAATTGCGATATTGAAGGAACAGGCTGCGGGCGAACGGCGCGTGGCCGGTACGCCCGAGACCGTGAAGAAATTCATCGCGCTGGGCGCAAGCGTGGCTGTCGAGGCTGGCGCTGGCGCGACGGCGTCGATTGCTGACGACGCCTATGCGGCGGCCGGTGCCAGCGTTGGCGATCGTGCCGCGACGCTGGCGGGTGCCGATATCCTGCTGGGCGTGCAGGGCCCTGATCCGGCCAGCCTTGGCGGCGCTGCGGCGGGGGCCTGGATCGTCGCGGGCCTCAATCCGTTCGGCGAGCGGGCGCGGGTCGATGCCTATGCCGCCGGTGGCTATGAGGCGCTGGCGATGGAATTCATGCCGCGCATCACTCGCGCGCAATCGATGGATATCTTGTCGTCCCAGTCGAACCTGTCGGGATACAAGGCCGTGCTGGACGCGGCGGCCGAATATGACCGCGCCTTCCCGATGATGATGACGGCGGCGGGCACCGTGTCGGCGGCCAAATGCTTCGTCATGGGCGTGGGCGTGGCCGGTCTTCAGGCGATCGCCACCGCGCGGCGCCTGGGCGCGCAGGTGAGCGCCACCGATGTGCGTGCCGCGACCAAGGAGCAGATCGAATCGCTCGGCGCCAAGGCGATCTTCGTGGAGAAGGTGGCCGGCATCGAGGGTGAAGGCACCGGTGGCTATGCCACGGAAATGTCCGACGAATATAAGGCGGCCCAGGCCGAGCTGGTGTCGTCGCATATCGCCAAGCAGGACATCGTCATCACCACCGCGCTGATCCCCGGCCGGCCTGCGCCGCGCCTGATCAGTGACGCGCAGATCGCATCGATGAAGCCGGGCAGCGTGATCGTCGACCTGGCCGTCGAGCAGGGCGGCAATGTCGAGGGCGCGGTCGCGGGCGAAGTGATCGTGCGCCACGGCGTCAAGATCGTGGGCCATCGCAACGTGCCCAGCCGCCTGGCCGCCGACACCTCCGCCCTGTTCTCGCGCAATCTCTATAATTTCCTGTCCGCCTTCTGGGACAAGGACAAGAATGCGCCGGTGCTGGACGAGGAAATCGGCAACGCCATCCGCCTGACCCAGGGGGGCAAGGTCGTCAACGAACGACTGCTGGGCTGAACGCATATCGCTGCGCGTTTTCGGTCTCAGGCCGGGCGCGAATGGCGCAGACGCTTCGCGAGCGATGCTCCGGGGCGAACAGGGAGTAGGAACGATGGACTTCATTGCCATCCTGTCGATTTTCGTGCTGGCGTGCTTCGTCGGCTATTATGTGGTCTGGTCGGTGACGCCGGCGCTGCACACGCCGCTGATGGCGGTTACCAATGCCATTTCGTCGGTCATCATCGTCGGTGCGCTGGTCGCGTCGGCGGAGGCCGGTAGCCTGGCGGCCAAGCTGCTGGGGCTGGTCGCGGTGGTCTTTGCGTCGGTCAACATCTTCGGCGGCTTTGCCGTGACCGAACGCATGCTGGCCATGTACAAGAAGAAGGAGCGCAAGTGATGCACGAGCTTGCGCCCGTCTCGCCCTTCGTTGCGCTGGCCTATCTGGTTTCCGGCGTCCTCTTCATCCTGGCGCTGCGCGGCCTGTCGAGCCCGTCGACCAGCCGTCGCGGCAACCGCATGGGCATGGTCGGCATGGCGATCGCCGTGGTCACGACCCTTTATACCCATGACGTGCTGAGCCTGCCCGAAATCCTGGGCGCCATCGCCATCGGTGGCGGCATCGGCTTCATCATCGCCCGTCGCATCGAGATGACGGCGATGCCGCAGTTGGTTGCGGCCTTCCACTCGCTGGTCGGTCTGGCCGCCGTGCTGGTCGGCGCGGCCGCCTATCTCAATCCCGGCGCGTTCGGCATTCTCGATCCGCTGACGAACGAGATCCACAATGCCAGCCGCATCGAGATGGGGCTGGGCGTCGCGATCGGCGCGATCACCTTCTCGGGGTCAGTCATCGCCTTCCTGAAATTGAACGGCAACATGTCGGGCAAGCCGATCATGCTGCCGGGCCGCCATGTCATCAATCTGGCGACGCTGGCGGCGATCCTGGGCCTGATCGCCTATTTCGTGACCGACCAGTCGCCCTGGATCTTCTGGACCGTGACGGCGCTGAGCTTTGTCATCGGCTTCCTGCTGATCATCCCGATCGGCGGGGCGGACATGCCGGTCGTGGTGTCGATGCTGAACAGCTATTCGGGCTGGGCCGCTGCCGCCATGGGCTTCACCCTGGGCAACACGGCGATGATCATCACCGGCGCGCTGGTGGGCAGCTCCGGCGCGATCCTGTCCTACATCATGTGCAAGGCGATGAACCGCAGCTTCATCAGCGTGATCGCCGGCGGCTTCGGCGCGGAAGCCGGCCCGTCGGGCGGTGGCGCGGCGGCGGTCGACCGTCCCTACAAGCGCGGCAGCGCCGAGGATGCGGCCTTCCTGATGAGCCAGGCGGACAATGTCATCATCGTGCCCGGTTACGGCATGGCGGTCAGCCAGGCGCAGCATGCGCTGCGTGAAATGGCCGACCTGCTCAAGAAGGAAGGCGTGAACGTCAAATATGCGATCCACCCGGTCGCAGGGCGCATGCCCGGCCACATGAACGTGCTGCTGGCCGAAGCGAACGTGCCGTATGACGAGGTGTTCGAGCTGGAGGACATCAACAGCGAGTTCGGCCAGGCCGACGTTGCCTTCGTCATCGGCGCCAATGACGTGACCAACCCGGCCGCCAAGACCGACAAGACGTCGCCCATCTATGGCATGCCGATCCTGGACGTCGCCAACGCCAAGTCGGTGCTGTTCGTGAAGCGCTCCATGGGCGGGGCCGGCTATGCCGGCGTCGACAACGAGGTCTTCTACATGGACAACACGATGATGTTGCTGGCCGACGCCAAGAAGATGGTTGAGGAGATCGTCAAGGCGCTGGCCCACTAAAGTGACCCGATCCACCCGCGCCGGATCGCCCCGTCGACGGGGCGGGTGGATCGTCCTGACTTGTCGAAGCCGGCATCTTTCGTAAAAGAAGGGCTGGGGCACCGACATGCCCGGCCCGCACGGGGCCGGACAGGCGCCCCCATATTGGGAGCGACATGCGTAAACTCGGTCTGATTGGTGGTCTCAGCTGGACGTCCACCGCCCGCTATTATGAGATCATCAACCAGGCGATCCACCGGGCCAAGGGTGGCCAGCACAGTGCGCGGCTGCTGATCGAAAGCCTCGATTTCGCACAGGTTTCCGGCTGCATCACGCAGGAAGACTGGGATTGCGCATCGGGCCATCTGATCGGCGCGGCCCAGCGGCTGGAGCAGGGCGGGGCGGAAGCGCTGCTGATCTGTGCCAATAGCATGCACCGCATCTATGACCGGATCCAGGCGAGCATCGCCATTCCCATCATCCACATCGCCGATGTCGTCGGTACGCGAATGAAGGCCGACCGGATCGATCGCGCCGCCCTGATTGGCACGCGTAACGTGATGACCGAGAAATATTATCGCCAGCGGCTGGTGTCGCACGGCGTGTCGCTGCTGCCGGCCGATGTTGCGCTGGCCGAGCGGATCGATCGGATCGTCTATGACGAACTGACCGTCGGCAAGATCAACCGCGATTCCGAGCGTTTCATGAAGTCGGAACTGACCGACATCGCCAAGGAGGATGTGCAGGCCGTCGTGCTGGCCTGCACCGAACTGGAGATGATCGTCGATGTGAAGGCCAATGTGCTGCCGATCTACGACTGCACCGAAATCCACGCCATGGCGGGCGTCGACTTCATCCTGAGCGAATAGGTATGGCGGTAGGCCGGGCGCGGTGTCAGACCGCGCTCAGCCCCGCATCGGCCAGGCCCCGCCACAGATGGAGCGCCTGGACGCTTTCCTTGACGTCATGGACGCGCACCATCTGCGCGCCCAGTTGCGCGGCGCGGAAGGCGAGGGCGACCGAGCCGCCGAGCCGGTCTGGCGCCGGTGCCTCGTTCGACAGGGCCCCGATCAGGCGCTTGCGGCTGCCGGCGAAGAGCAGCGGCACGCCCAGCCCCTGGAAGGTCGCAAGGCCGTTCACCAGCGCCAGATTGTCCGCCAGGCTCTTGCCGAAGCCCAGCCCCGGATCGACCATGATCTTCTCGCGCGCGATGCCGGCGTCGAGGCAGGCGGTGATGCGGGCATCGAGATAGTCGAACACGTCTGTGACGACATCGGCATAGCCGTTGGGATTGTCGTGCGGATCGTCGCCGGTCGAAGGCGCGTGCATCAGGATCACCGGACAGCCGGCGCGGGCCGCGACCTCCAGGCTGCGCGGATCATGTTCCAGCGCGCTGACATCGTTGATGACATGGGCACCGGCGGCCAGCGCTGCCTCCATCACCGCGGCCTTGCGCGTGTCGACCGACATGGCGACGCCGGCTGCGGCAAGCTTCTCGATCACCGGCACGATGCGGGCGATCTCATCGCCCTCCCATAGCTTGGGCGCCTTGGGCCGGGTGGATTCGCCGCCGACATCAATCAGAGCGGCGCCGGCCGCCGCCATGGCAAAGCCGGCATCGGCCGCCGCCTGCGGGTCGGTCATATGCTTGCCGCCATCGGAGAAGCTGTCGGGCGTGATGTTGAGGATCGCCATCGCCTGCGGCGCGTCGAAGCGGATGACGCGATCGCCAAGGCTGAGCGGCGCGCGCTGGGCGGAGATGTTCGCGGCCAGTTGGCGGGCGCGCTCGGCCAGTGGATCGGGCAGGGTGGCGGTGATCGCCTCGAACGCGGCGACCGGGATGGTTTCGCGCGCGATCCGGCGGCCGGCATGGCGCGCCGTCAGCTCATAGGCCTGGAACCAGATCAGGCCATTGCCCATCCGCGCCGCCGATCCGTCCGCCAGACCGATCGGGCTCGGCACGAACCAGGTCGGCTTGAGGTAGAGCCGGGCGTCAGCGGGGATGGAGGAGAGGGTCATAAAGCTCCGTTCGCCCCGGACGGGTTGGGGCCATGTCTTGGAAGAACTATGGCTGCCTCAACCCGAACGGGGGACGGAAATCAAGGCTCGTTGGCGAGCAGATAGGTCTGGCGCAGCGTGTCGATCGGGTGGAGCTTGCCCGCCTTCTCGATATGCCAGAAGGTCCAGCCGTTGCAGCTCGGCGCGCCCTGAAGCGTGGCGCCCAGCTTGTGGATCGAACCGGTGTCGCTGCCCACGGCGAGCGAGCCGTCGGCGCGCACGGTGGCGCTCCAGCGGCGCTTGCTGTCCATCACCACCGAGCCGGGCTGGAGATAGCCGGTCTCGACCAGCGTGCCGAAGGCGACCTTGGGCTGCTGGCGTGCGGTCTGCATGATGGCGAGCGCGGATTCATCGAGCGGCAGCGCCTCGGCAATGCGTTCCTCGGCAACCTCGATATAGTCGGGCTCGCGCTCGATGCCGATCCACTGGCGGCCCAGGCGCTTGGCGACGGCGCCGGTGGTGCCGGTGCCGAAGAAGGGATCGAGCACGATGTCGCCCGGCTTGGTGCAGGACAGCATTACCCGATAGAGCAGCGATTCCGGTTTCTGCGTCGGATGCGCCTTGGTGCCGTTGCGCTTCAGCCGCTCCTGGCCGCCGCAGATCGGCAGCACCCAGTCGGAGCGCATCTGCAGCTCGTCATTGAGCGTCTTCATCGCCTTGTAGTTGAACGTGTACTTGGCGTCCTCGCCCTGGCTGGCCCAGATCAGCGTCTCATGCGCGTTGGTGAAGCGGGTGCCCTTGAAATTGGGCATCGGGTTCGCCTTGCGCCAGATGATGTCGTTGAGGATCCAGAATCCCTCATCCTGCAAGGCAGCGCCGACGCGGAAGATGTTGTGATAGCTGCCGATCACCCAGATCGTGCCATTGGGCTTGAGGATGCGGCGCGCCTGCGCCAGCCACGCCTTGGTGAAGCGGTCATAGCTGCTGAGCGTGTCGAACTTGTCCCAGTCATTGTCGACCGCATCGACGCGGCCGCCCTCGGGGCGGAACAGGTCGCCGCCGAGCTGAAGATTATAAGGCGGATCGGCAAAGATCATGTCGATGCAGCCGTCGGGCAGCTTGGCCATTTCCGCGATACAGTCACCGCGCAGCAGGCGATTTGCCTCGATCGCCGGTGCCGGCGCGAGCGCAACCGCCTTCTTCCGCCGCGGTGCGACGCGTTCCATGACACCCATGTGTGCAACCCCCATATGTTTCGTCCATCAGCACTGAGTCCTCAGGAGTCTGCCGTCAAGGTCAGGGATTTAGCGCTCATCCCTGTGAGGATTGCGAGGATGGTGGAGAACGAAGCGGGTAGCCACAACATATTGAGTCATGCGAGTCGCGGGAGACTCATCATCGGGTGGTGTGACTCAAAAGACTCAGCGAGGACGCGGTTCGCACTTTTTTTAGTTAATGGCGCGGCCGAGTCGAAAATCATCCTCCACTTGACCAAATCATAACCAGATGATTATGAAATTTGCATGACGGAAGTGAAATTCAGAGGCGATCTTGGAGCGAACAGCGATTCACTCTTCAAGGCGCTGTCCGACGGCACGCGACGTGCCCTGCTGGAATATCTGGTGCGCGAAGGGGAGCAGAATGTCGTCGCGCTGACCGCCGTGGCCGGCGTGTCGCAACCGATGGTGTCGCGCCATATGGGCAAGCTCAAGCGCGCCGGACTGGTGACGGCCCGGCGGACGGGGCGCGAAACCTGGTTTGCGGCGCGGACCAAAGGGCTGGGGCCGGTGGTGCAGTGGATGGCGATCTATGGCGCGCTCTGGTCGCAGCGCTTCACGCCGATGGAACATGCCGGGGATTGAACGGGGCCGTATCCACAGAAAAAAGGGGCGCCATTTGGCGCCCCTTTCGTTTTCCAGGCTGTGCGCGCAATCAGCGCAGCGGCGTCCAGGTCTGGGTCTTGCAGAAGAAGGCGATGCAGCCTTGAACCTTGAGCGTGCCGTCGCCATTGCGGCTGACCTTGGACGTATAGCTCTTGCCGCTTTCCGGGTCGTAGATCGTGCCCTTCCAGATATCGCCCGCATCGCTGAAGCCCGACAGCAGGGCAAGGCCGACCAGCGGCTTGGAGCGCAGCGCCGGATCCGGGTTCTTGATGTCGGTCTGGGGGCGGCCTGGCGTCGGCTTCACGATCTTCTCGATCTTGCCGCAGATGCTCTTTCCGCACGGCGCGATCTGGACGATCGCCTTGCCATCAACGGTCGACCAGCGGCCGGTGATGGGCTGGGCCGCATAAGCGGGCAGGACGGTGGTGAAGGCGGCCAGAGCGGCGATGGCGACGCGAGCGCCGGTCTTGATGGTCATGATGCGATCCTCTCCTTTTGGGTTGAGGGTGAGAATAAGGGAGGAAAATGCGGCGCGCCAGCGCTTCGCTTGCAGTTTACGGAAACGGAAAGAGGGGACGCTACGGCAGCGCCCCCTCCTCGCCCGAATTTTTTTAGAAAGCCGTGCTGATCGAGCAGGCGGCCGGACCCAGGATGACGACGAACAGGGTCGGCAGGATGAAGAGAATCAGCGGCACGGTCATGATCGCGGGCAGGCGGGCGGCCTTTTCCTCCGCGCGCATCATGCGTTCATGGCGGAACTCGGCCGACAGGACGCGCAGCGCGGAAGCGAGCGGCGTGCCATATTTCTCGGTCTGGATCATGGTCGTGACCACGCCCTTGACCGCGTCGAGCTTCACGCGGGTCGCCAGATTTTCAAAGGCCATGCGGCGTTCGGTAAGGAAGCTGAGCTCGATCGCCGTCAACTGGAACTCGTCGCCCAGTTCGGGATAGGCGCGGCCCAGTTCGCGGGCGACGCGGCTGAAGGCGGCGTCGACGGTCAGACCGGCCTCGGCGCAGATGACCAGCAGGTCGAGCGCGTCGGGCAGGCCCTTGCGGATCGCGGCGGAGCGCTTGGCGATCTTGTTGTCGATGAAGAGGTCGGGGGCCTTGTAGGCGAGCAGCAGTGCGCCGGCGAAGGCCATGAAGCGCTTGGCGCCGCCCCATTCGGGATAGATGCCGACGGCATAGAGCAGGATCGCGGCGGTGCCGCCGATCAGGATCGGCATGATCATGCGGCCGAAGATGACGGCGACGGCCCAGTCCTTGGATCGGATGCCGGCCTGGGCCAGGCGGATCTGGGCGTCCTTGAGCTGGTCGTCCTGCAGCACCTTGAGGCTGGTCAGGAAGGACCGCATCTGGTCGGTCGTCTGGTTCTTGTTGACCAGCTTGGCGCGGCGCTTGGCGGTCGAGGCGGTGATGCCGGCCTTGAGCTGTTCACGGCGTTCATTCAGCGCCTTGACCCGCTTGGCCATCGGATCGCGCACGGTCATCACGGCGTAGAGCGCGTAGAGGGTGGCAAGCGTGGCCAGCGCGGCAAGCAGCGTCCCGAAATCGGTCGCGGTCATGCCGAACAGGGTGCCGGTGGGGGTAGGGGCGTCCATATCTCTATCCGTTCCCCGTCAAATCTCGAAGTTGATCATCTGGGCCATGATGAAGGCGCCGATGCCCATCCAGCAGAAGCCGCCAATGCCGACGACCTGCATCGTCGAGAGCCCGAAAATGCCCGCCGGATCGGGGGTGAAGAAGGGGCTCATATAGTTGAAGTTGATGTAGCAGATCATGCCGAACACCAGGAAAGGCAGGACGCCGATAATATAGGCCGACGCCTTGGATTCCGACGACATGGCGCGGATCTTGAGCTTCATCTGGGCGCGCTGGCGCAGCACGGTGGCGAGGTTCTGCAGCGTTTCGGCGAGGTTGCCGCCGGTTTCGCGCTGGATCGCCAGGGTGATGACGAAGAACTGGAATTCCGGCGTGCCCAGGCGATCGGCGGTTTCCTGCAGCGCCTGGTCCATGCTCTTGCCGATCTTGATCCGTTCGGTGATCAGCTTGAATTCCTCGCCGACCGGGCCGGGGATTTCGCTCGACACGATGCCCAGCGTCTCGCCGACCGGCAGGCCCGAGCGCAGGCCGCGCGTCAGCAGTTCGAGCGCGTCGGGAAATTTCGTCGTGAACTGGTTGATGCGCTTCTTGATCAGCCGGCCGATCCAGAGATGCGGCAGGCCGAGCCCAGCGGCCAGCCCGACCATAAGGGCGAGCAGGAAGGGAAAGCCGCGCATCAGCAGGAACAGGGTGGTCAGCAGGAAGACCACCGCGCAGGACGTCATATATTGGCTGAGCGTCCATTTCTTGCCGGTCATGCGGATGCGCTTGGCCAGATTCTCCGGATTGGGAACCAGCGAAACCAGCATCTTGGCTTCGGTGCCGGTTGCCCGGTTGGAGATGGCCTTGCGCATGCGCGCTTCCATCATCGCCTCGGTGGAGTCGCTGTGGCGGCCACGGATCAGCGCGACCCGGCGTTTCTGCGCCTTGTCGGGCGAGGGGCCGGCAAAGGCAACCACGACCAAGCCAAGCATGGTCGCGATCAACACCAAGATCAGAAGGAAATTGCCGTCCATTGCTCGCCCGTTCCCCGTGCGTGAATATGCCTGTGCGCCGCCGCCCTAGGGCGGCCCGCGCGTCAGCCTTCCAGTGCCGTCGCCTTGTCCTTGCGGCGCGACGGGATCATGTTCTTGAAGTCGCCGATCTTGCCGAGCAGGGAATCGCCCTTCTTGGCTGCGGACTTGCCGCCCGCATTGTCGGCTTCATCGCCGGCCAGGCCCATCACTTCGTCCAGCATCGCGGTGCAGGCGGCGCCAACCTTGCTGCCCTTGGCGGTTTCCGCCAGCGTCTTGCCGAGCTTGGCGGCCTGGGCGCCGATGCGCAGGTCGAAAGGTACGATGACATCGACCTTGCGTTCGATCGACTGTTCGAAATCCTTGCGGCTGATTTCCGGCGCGCCGGGATGAACGCGATTGGCGACCACCAGAACGCGGGTCTGCGGCGCGTTGGACCGGAGCCAGGAGAGGATGCGGATCGAGTCCCGCGCCGCCGCCAGGCTGAGTTCCGTCACCACGACAGCCACGTTCACGTCGGTCATCAGGTGGGTATGCTGGATCAGCATGTTGCGTGGCAGGTCGATGACGCTGCATTCGAACGCCTGACGGAACTCCTCCAGCAACTGGTAGAAGGCACCGCCATCGGTCATCATCGGCTGGTTGATCGGCGCTTCGGCCGACAGGATCGCCAGCATGTCGCTGGCACGGACCATGGCGCGTTCGATGAACAGGCCGTCGATGCGGCTGGGATTTTCGATCGCGTCGGTGAGGCCACGACCCGGTTCCAGATCCATCGCCAGCGCATTGGTGCCGAAATGGATGTCGAGGTCGAGCAGCGCGGTCGGGCGCTTCTTCTTTTCGCTCAGCAACCAAGCGAGCGAGGTCGCCATGCTGGAGGCGCCGACGCCGCCGCGCGTGCCGATGACCGCGACGGTCATGTGCGGACGTTCCGGGCCTGCGTCACGCGGGGCGAGGAAGACGGCCTGCGCCTGGGCCAGCGCATCGCGCAGCTGGTCGGCGCCAAAGGGCTTGAGCAGATAATCCTGGATGCCGCTGGCGACCAGATCACGATAGAGGCGCACGTCATTGACCTGGCCCGCCGCGATCACGACCGTGCCGGGTTCGCAGACTTCCGCGAGGCTGTTGATGTCGTTCAGCGGATCGCCGCTTTCCGACATGTCGACGAACAGGATCTGCGGGCTGGCGGTGATCGACAGGCTCTGCACCGCGTTGCGCATGCCGCCCTTGTTCACCTTTTCCGGCGCCCAGCCCATTTCGGACGCGACCGCACGTAGCAGGTCGAAGCTGTGATCGTCGCAGACGAAGGCGTGGAAGGGGTCGCGCTGGCCCACGGAACCATGTTTCCAGGGTGCGTTCATCTTACTGGCCTCCGTTCGAGAGTTGCTTGAGCTCGCCAGCGCCGGTTGGTGCCTTGTCGCGATAGGTGGAAATGGCGCGGTTCGAGGTGGCTGTGCGCAATTCGCTGTCGCTGCTCTGGCCACGGACCAGATCTTCGGGGTCGGCGACCATCGTCGCGAGATTGCTGTTCATGGCGCAGCCGAAATTGGAAGAAGCGCCCAGGCTCATCGGCGACTCGGCCTTGTTCGACCAGTCGGGGCAGCCGGGAACCGACGCGGTGGTGCGGCGCACGACCAGCCGGACACTGCCTTCCGGCGCGGAGCCGGCCGCGGCTGAACTGTCCTGACCCAGCAGCATGCCATGGCGCGCGACGACATTGGCGATATCCTCGCCAAGATCGGGGCTGTAATAGCCCGCGTCGGTGACGATCGCGACCCGATCACCATAGCCAAGCTTGATCGTGGCAAACCAGTCATCGAGGCGCGCGGCTTCGGCGGGGGCAAGGCGCGCGCCGCCGGCCTGCACGTCGAAGGTGTAGCTGGTATAGCTGACCACCGGCTGGTGGACCGAGTCCACGCCGCGATTGGGGCTGTCGGTCGAGCAGGCCGCGAGCGGCAGCGCCAGCAGGGCAAGGGCGCCGAGGCGGACGAGGGTCTTGCGGGAGGTGGAAGTCATGTCTTTCGTCCTTCCGTCAGAAGCTGAAGCCGGGGGTCGCGCCGCCCGACTTGCCGGAGGAGCGGCTGTCTTCGCGGGCCGCGAGGGCGGGCGCGGCGATCGATGCCTGCGGGCCGGGCGCGGGCGCGACGGGCGAGCCTGGCGCACGGGTCGGCATATTGGGCTGGGCGCCGCTGACGCCGTCATGCATCTGCTCCAGGAACAGGCCCTGGCCGACATTGGCATTGCGGAAGCCGTCGGTCGGCAGGCGGATGTCGGACGCGTTGACCGGCTTCACCAGATAGGGGGTGACGACGATCACCAGTTCGGTTTCGCTGCGCTGGAAGCTGCGCGACTTGAACAGGCTGCCCAGGATCGGGACATTGCCCAGGCCCGGCACCTTGTTGATCGTGTTGCCGGTTTCATTGTTGAGCAGGCCCGCGATCATGAAACCCTGGCCCGAGCCCAGTTCCACCGTGGTTTCGGCAGTACGGCTCTTGAGCGCGGGAACGGAGCTGTTCACGCTGAAGTCGAGGCTCGAGACGGTCGGGCGGACGCGCAGCGAGATGCGGCCATCGGCCAGCACCGTCGGGGTGAAGGCCAGTTGCACGCCATATTGCTTGAACTGGATGCTGTTGCCCGACGACGGGCCGTTATTGACCGTGTAGGGATATTCGCCGCCGGCCAGGAAGCTGGCGGTTTCGCCCGACAAGGCAGTCAGGTTCGGCTGCGCCAGGGTGGTCGCGAGACCGCTGGTTTCTGCAAGGTCAAGTGCGCCGGCAATGTCCATGCCGAACAGCCGGGCAACGCCGCCGAGACTGTAGGAGCCATCGGTCGGATTGTTGAAGGTCCAGCTGTTGTTGGCGCTGTCATAGCTCGCGAAGTCGCGTGAGCCGCCGCCGATATTGCCCGCGACCTTGCCGCCGCTGTTATCGGCACTGGCAAAGTTGGTGCCGATCTTGTGGCCGACATCCTTGCTGACTTCGGCGATCTTGACCTGCAGCATGACCTGAAGCGGGGTCGCCATCAGCAGGCGGCTGACGACGGTCGTTTCCTTGCCGACAAAGGCCTGGGTCAGGCGTTCGGCTTCGGCCGCGTCTTCGGGCGCCTTGATCGTGCCGGTCAGCAGCACCATGCCGTTCATCTTGTTGACGGCGATATTGGCACCGGGCATCGCCAGGCGCAGCATGTCGTCGATGGTGGTCAGGTTGTTGCCGACCCGAACCGTGCCGGAAAACAGCACCTTGCCATTGCCGGCCGTCACGAAGACGGTGGTTTCGCCCGGCTTCTTGGCGATCAGGTAAAGCTGGTTGTTCGAGCGGACATGGACATCGACGACATCGGGATTGGCGATGACGACATCCGACATCTTGGCCGGCAGGTTGACAACCTTGCTGCCGCCGACCGACATCAGGATCGCATTGTCCTGATCGGCCGCAGGGGCGGCATTGAGGGCCGTGGTGGGCGCCGCGACGGCGGCCAGGGCCAGGCCGAGCGCGATCGCCGGGGCAGCGAGCGGACGAGCCGCCTTGTGCCGCACGAGCATCTGGTAAGCGTTCATCTTACTTCCCCCCGACCGGAACTTCGGTCACATTGGTGCCGCGGGCGATGCGGACGGTCGGCCCCTTGAATTCGGCCGTGCCGACCGGTGCACCACCCGGAGCTGCCATCGCGGGCATGGCCGCTGCATCAGGCTTGGCCGGGACGCTGCTGCGCTGGTAGCGCGACACGTCGGCGCCGGTCGAATAGGTGGAGCCGCGATCGACCGGGCGGGCCGCGATCTTGGCAATGATCGACTTTTCCGAACCCGGATTGCTGCCATCAGGCAGGTCGACGTCGGAACCGGCAATGGCGGCGTCGAGATCCGATGCAGTATCGGCGATCGAGCGCAGCGACAGCGACAGCGAGCCGATGGTCTGCGACACGGCGAGCTTTTCGGCGATCTTGGGCGTCACTTCGACCGTGACGTTGGAATAGGTCTGGACGACGGGCTTGCCATCGGGGCCCATGGCGTCGGTGCGCTGGTCGGTGGCGAGCACGCGCAGGTTGCGCAGGATCGTTTCCGAAACCTTGAGCGGGGCGCCATCGCCGCCGCCCGAGACCGTCTGGGTCAGCACCAGGTCGATGCGGTCGCCAGGGAAGACGAAGCCGGCAACCGCATTCTGGGCCGAGACCGGCACGGTGACGGCGCGCATGCCCGGACCGAGCGCGGCGGCCAGGAAGCCACGGTCACCCGGACGGATGACGGCGCCCTGGGTCAGCGGCTGGCCGGCGGTGATCGCGTTGCGGACGACGCTGCCTGCAAGCTTGAGCGGATCGGCCTGGCCCTTGAGATAATAGGCGGCCTCGATCAGATCCTTGGGCCAGGGCTGGAAGCGGAAGCTTTCCGCGTCCAAAATGGTCCCCACCGGCAGGGCCTTGGTCGCCACCAGAACATGCGGCTGGTCCGCCTCGTTCGGCATTGCGGCCGCGTTCACCTGCGGCGTAGATGAAGAACTCAGCATGCTGCGCGCAAGCAAGGCTGTAGTGACCGCTATGATTAGCGCCCCCACCAGCAGCACGATCTTCTTAGCATCCATGACGAAACTCGCCTTTCTCAAATGGGCGGCCTGCCCCCAGGGGCCCAATCATCACGCAAATTGGTTAAGATATCGTTCGCCAAGTAACCAAAGGGCGGCGATCGATATGGCTACGCCGTAGGGTATTTCGGGTTGGCCCTGCTTCCGGCGGAGGCGGTGGTGGATCACCGTGACGATCGTCACGGCCCCGCCCAGAATCGCCATCAGCGTCAACAGGGTCAGCACCGCCTGCCACGGAAACCACAGCGCCAGCGCGCCGAGCAGCTTCACATCGCCCCCGCCCATCATGCCGAACGCGAACAGCGCGGCGAACAGGACGAAGACCAGCAGGCCGACCAGCAACTGCACCGCCATGCCCGGCCAGAGCGGCAAGCCGCAGGCGATCCACCATAGTGGCGCCAGGGCGGCGACGCCCAGGTTCAGCCGGTTGGAGATGATGCGCGCGCGCAGGTCCGTGATCGCGGCTGCGATCAGCAGGATGCCCAGTGCGGCGATCAGCGCCAGTCTGAAATATTCCCCCAACATGAGGGTCAGGCACTAGACCATATGGCTTACCAAACCGTAACCATGGCCCATGGATTCGCCGATCTTCCCGTCGCCCGCCCTTGACCGTCGCGCCTGGCCGATGGGTGGCCAGCTCGATTATTGGCAGGCCCCTGACGGCTGGCCGATCCGCCGCTATCGGCTGGGCGCTGGTACCCGTGGCCGGATGCTGATCCTCAACGGTCGTGGCGACATGATCGAGAAATATCTGGAGGTGATCCACCACTGGGCGCAGCGGGGCTGGGCGGTGACCAGTTTCGACTGGCGGGGGCAGGGCGGATCGGGCCGGCTGACCGATGATCCGCTGTGCGGCCATATCGATGACTTTGCCCGGTGGATTGGTGATTTGCGCGCGCTTTCAAATGATTGGCGCGCGGAGGGCCGTGGTCCGACGGTCATGCTGGGCCACAGCATGGGCGGGCATATGCTGCTGCGGGCGCTGGCAGAGGGGCTGCCGAAGCCCGATGCGGCCGTGGCCGTGGCGCCGATGCTTGGGCTGCATACGGCCCCGCTGCCGCGCTGGCTGGCGGTGGCGATCGCCAATTTCATGTGCGCGATCGGCCAGGGGGGGAAGCAGGCCTGGACGCAGAAGGAAGAGAGCGAGCGGCAGCGCCAGATGCGGCAGAAGCGGCTGACCCATGATCCCGATCGCTACGCCGATGAAATCTGGTGGCGGGATCATAGCCGGGACATCGCGCTGGGGCCGCCAAGCTGGAACTGGGTGCGGCTGGCGCTCGAGTCGACTCGCGCTTTGGAGGCGGGAAGCGGGCCGGAGCGAATCGCTGTGCCGACCCTGGTTCTGGCGGCCTGCCGCGACCAGTTGGTGGCGACGCCGGCGATCCGGCGGATCGCGGCGCGCTCGCCCGATGCCCGGCTGCATGTCTATGGGCGCGAGGCCGCGCATGAAATCCTGCGCGAGCTCGACCCGGTGCGGCTCGATGCGCTGGGGCGGATCGACCGTTTCCTGGATGAGGTTGCCCGTTGAACAGGCCCGATATCGTGATTGTCGGTGGCGGGATCGCGGGCGCCAGCCTGGGCGCGGCGCTGGCGGAAACGGCGCGGGTGCTGATCCTGGAGATGGAGGACAGCGCCGGCTATCATGCGACGGGGCGATCGGTCGCCTTCTGGGAAGAAACCTATGGCGGGCCGGTGGTCCAGCCGCTGACCACGGCTTCTGGCAGGCTGCTGGAGTCGCCCGATCCCGATTTCTTCGATGGCTCCTTTTTGTCGCCGCGCCGCACGCTGCATATCGGCCGGGCCGGGGATGAAGGCTTGCGCGACACGCTGCTGGCCGATTTTGCCGGGGCGGTCGAATTGCAGCCGGTCGATCCGGCCAGTCTGGTGCCGGGGCTGCGGCCCGACTGGGTGCTGGGCGTGCTGGAACCGAGTTGCCGCGACATCGATGTCGCGGCGCTGCATCAGGCCTATCTGCGTCGGTTCCGCAAGCTGGGCGGCGAAATGCGGCTGGGGGCAAGGCTAGAGCACGCCGAACGACAGGGCGATGGCTGGCGGATCGAGACCCGCGACGGGCCGATCGAATGCGGCCTGCTGGTCAATGCCGCCGGGGCTTGGGCGGATGATGTCGCTGTGGCCTGCGGTGTCACGCCGGTCGGCATCACGCCCTATCGCCGGACGGTGGTGCAGTTGCGGCTGGAGGATATGCCGGCTGACGAGATGCCGCTGGTGATGGACATGCAGGGCGGCTTCTATTTCAAGCCCGAGGGGCAGGGGCGGATCTGGCTGACGCCGCATGACGAGGTCGCTTCGCCCCCCTGCGATGCCGCGCCCGAGGAACTGGCGATCGCGCAGGCCATCGACCGGTTCCAGGCGGCGGTCGACTGGCGGATCGCGGCGGTCGAGCGCAAATGGGCGGGGCTGCGCAGCTTCGCGCCGGACCGGGGGCCGGTCTATGGCTTCGAGCCGGCGGTCGAGGGCTTCTTCTGGTTCGCCGGGCAGGGCGGTTTCGGCATCCAGACCGCGCCGGCGGCCGCCCTGCTGGGCGCCAGCCTGTTGACCGGCAAGGCCATGCCGCAGGCGATTGCCAGCCTCGATATCGCTGCTTATGCTCCCGAACGGTTTCGATAGCGCAACCAGCAGGAGAGCATGATGGCGCACAAGTTCGTGATCGAGAAGAACAAGGCCGGCGAGTTCGTGGCCAAGTTCAAATATAATGCCGAGATCATCTTCTGGACCGAGGGCTACAGCTCCAAGGCCAGCGCGAAGAATGCGATCGAGTCGATCCTGAAGAACGGCCCCGGCGCGCCGATCGAAGAAGCCGAATAAGCTGCGCGGCGCGGGGAGGGTGACCTCCCCGTCCCTATCCTATTTGCGGAAGCTCTCCGCTGCGGCGCAGGCGAGGGCATCGGCTCGCTCATTTTCCGGGTGGCCGGCATGGCCTTTGACCCATTGCCATGTCAGCTTGTGCCGGGCGGCGGCCTTCACCAGTTCCTGCCAGATCTCGACATTCTTGACCGGCTTGTTGTCGGCCGTCTTCCAGCCGCGCTTCTGCCAGCCGAAGATCCATTTGGTGATGCCGTCCATGACATATTTGCTGTCGGTGTAGAGCGTCACCTGGCACGGCTTCTTGAGCGTGTTGAGCGCTTCGACGGCTGCCATCATCTCCATGCGGTTGTTGGTGGTCATCGCCTCGCCGCCGGAGATTTCCTTTTCCTGGTCGCCAAAGCGCAGCACCGCGCCCCAGCCGCCCGGACCAGGATTGCCCTTGCACGCGCCGTCGGTGAAGATCTGGACTTGCGGCAGGTCGCTCATGCGCCGAGCAGCTCCGCCGGATCGGCCTTGGCGTAGAAATCCATGCGGCGCAGATAGGCGAGCGGATCCTTGCGCGTCACCAGTGCATCGGCGGGCGTGTTGATCCAGTCATAGGCGCGGGTCAGCAGGAAGCGCAGCGCGGCGCCGCGGCACAGGATCGGGAAGGCGGTCCGTTCCGCGTCGGTCAGGCCATGGGCAGCGGCATAGCCTGCGCCGATCGCGACCGCGCGGTCGCCAAACCAGGTGGCGCCGTCATTGCTGAAGCACCAGGCGCTGTGGGTGACGGCCAGGTCATAGGCGCGAATGTCGGTGCAGCTGAAATAGAAGTCGATGAGGCCGGTGACTTCATCGTCCAGCATCAGGACATTGTCCGGGAACAGGTCGGCATGGATCACCGAACGCGGCAGGTCGGCCGGCCAATGGGCGTCGAGAAAGGCCAGTTCCTCCGCCACGCGGGCGCCAAGGCCCGGCGCGATCTGGTCGAAATCATCGCCGCACTTGGCGGCCAGCGCGTGCCAGCCATCCTTGTCGAGCGCATTGCGCCGTTCGCCGGCAAAACCCTGCGCCGCCTTGTGCAGTTCGCCCAGCGCCACGCCGCAGGCGCGCGCCTGGGCCGGGGTCGGTTCGGTCACGGAAATGCCGGTCAGGAATTCGATCAGGCAGGCCGGGCGCCCGCCCAGCTGTTGCAGCCGCTTGCCATCGGTGTCGGCAATGAAGCGCGGCACCAGGCAGCCGCGCGCGCCCAGATGGTCGAGCAGGTCCATGAAGAAGGGCAGGTCCGCCTCATCCACCCGCTTTTCATAGAGGGTCAGGATATAGCGGTGGCCGCTTCCGTCATGGCCGGTGGTTTCGAGCAGATAGTTGCTGTTTTCCACCCCTTCGGCGATGCCCTTGGCGGACACCAGCCGACCAGCATCATAGCGGGTGAGGAAGGCGTCAATCTCTTCGGCGGGAACATGCGTATAAACGGCCATGGGGGTTATGCGACCTCCAGTCCGCGCGGCAGCTTGAAGGAGATATTCTCCTGCGCGGTTTCGACCTGTTCCTCGGTCACGGCGAAGCGCTCCGCAATCCGGTCGACGACTTCGCGCACCAATATTTCGGGCGCGGAGGCGCCGGCGGTGAGGCCGAGCGTTGTTACGCCGTCCAGCCAGGCAAAGTCGATTTCCTCGGCGCGCTGGATCAGGCGGGCGGGGGTGCCTTCGCGCTCGGCGACCTCGACTAGGCGCAGCGAGTTGGAGCTGTTGGGCGCGCCGATCACATAGACGGCGTCGCAGCGGGCGGCGATCGCCTTGACCGCCGTCTGGCGGTTCGACGTCGCGTAACAGATATCCTCGCCCTTGGGCGCGATGATCGAAGGGAAGCGGCGCTCCAGCGTGGCGACGATCGCGGCGGTGTCGTCGACCGACAGGGTCGTCTGGGTCAGGAAGGCGAGATTGTCGGCATCGGTGGGCGCCAGCGCCTCGGCATCCTCGACCGTTTCGATCAGCGTCATCGTGCCGTCGGGCACCTGGCCGAAGGTGCCGATCACCTCCGGATGGCCCTTGTGGCCGATGAACAGGATGTGGCGACCGGCGGTCACCATGCGTTCGGCCTGGCGATGCACCTTGCTGACCAGCGGGCAGGTGGCGTCGAGATAGTCGAGGCCGCGCTCCTCCGCCTTGGCCGGCACCGCCTTGGGCACGCCATGGGCGGAAAAGACCACCGGCACGCCGTCGGGCACCTGGTCCAGTTCCTCGACAAATATCGCGCCCTTGGCCTTCAGGCTGTCGACCACGAACTTGTTGTGGACGATTTCATGGCGGACATAGACCGGCGCGCCATATTTCTCGATCGCGCGCTCGACGATGATGATGGCGCGGTCGACACCGGCGCAGAAGCCGCGCGGGGCAGCGATCAACAGGGTCATCGGCGGGCGAGGGGCGGGGCTCTGCGTCATGGGCGCGGCTTAGGGCAATGTCGCGCCCGAAGGAAGGGCCAACGCAAATCACCGCGCTTTGTGTTGCGTGGGCGGCGGGGGATGGATAAGGAAGCCGGACGCCTCTGTCCAAGGGGCATGCTGAGGAATTGCTGCCTGTGACATTGTCCCGAATTGCGTTGACCGGAATGCTCGCCCTTGCCCTTGCCGGCTGTTCTCGCCGGGGGGAAATCGACCCGACGGGCGGTATCGTCACGGTGCGTTCGGCTTGCCCGGTGGCTGCAATCCCGGCCTATACCGGTGACGTGACCCTGTTCAATCCGGCCCAGAGCCGCGATGCCTCCGCGATCGACGTGGTGGCGAACATCACCGATCTGCGCTCGACCTGTTCCGATGGCGCCCAGCTTTATACCCAGGCGACCTTCGTGGTGAATGCGCGTCGCAACGACGCCAGCGCCGCGCGCCAGGTGACCTTGCCCTATTTCTCGGCGATCGTGCGGGGCGGCAGCGCCGTCGTCGCCAAGCGGATCGGCCAGGTGACGCTGAACTTCGCGCCGGGCGAATATCGCGCGACCGCGACTGCCACGGCCGGCTCCTATGTCGACAAGGCATCGGCCACGCTGCCGCCGGAAATTCAGCAGAAGATCACGCAGAAGCGCAAGGCAGGCGACGCGGATGCCGCGATCGACCCCTTCGCCCAGCCGGACGTCAAGGCGGCGCTGCAGCGAACCAGCTTCGAGTTGCTCGTGGGTTTCAACCTGACCCAGGATCAGCTCAAATATAACGCGACCCGTTAAGCCCGTTGATTTGTTTCCGTTCGGGCTGAGCGAAGTCGAAGCCCGCCACTGAGCGAAGCGAAGTGCTTCACTCCGTTCAGCCTGGCCCTTCGACTTCGCTCAGGGCGAACGGAGTTGAAGGAAATGCCCGTGTCCCTTTACACCCGTTTCACCGCCCATCTCGATGCCGTGCTCGACGCGCTGGAGGCTGAAGGCACGCTGCCCGCCGGCCTCAACCGCAAGCCGGTGACGGTGGAGCCGCCGCGCGATCCCAGCCATGGCGACCTGGCCACCAACGCCGCGATGGTGCTGGCCAAGCCCGCCGGCACCAATCCGCGCGCGCTGGCCGATGCGATCGTGACCAAGCTGCAGGCTCTGGACGAGGTCGAGGCGGCCAGCATCGCCGGCCCCGGCTTCATCAACCTGACCCTGACCGACCCGACCTGGCGGGCGGAACTGGCGGCGATCCATGCCGAGGCCGCCGACTATGGCCGGTCCGATTTCGGCGCGGGCACGACCGTGAACGTCGAATATGTCTCGGCCAATCCCACCGGTCCCATGCATATGGGCCATTGCCGCGGCGCCGTGGTGGGCGACGCGCTCGCCACCCTGCTGGAATATGCCGGGCACAAGGTGATCCGCGAATATTATATCAATGATGCCGGCGGCCAGGTCGACGTGCTCGCCCGTTCCGCGCATGTCCGCTACCGCGAAGCGCTGGGCGAGGATGTCGGCGCGATCCCCGAGGGGCTTTATCCGGGCGATTATCTGGTGCCGGTGGGGCAGGCGCTGGCCGCCGAATATGGCGACAGGTTCGTCGGCGCACCGGAAGGCGACTGGCTGGTCCTGTTCCGCACCTTTGCCGTGGCGAAGATGATGGACATGATCCGCAGCGATCTCGCGCTGCTGGGCATCCACCACGACATCTTCTCGTCGGAGGCGGAATTGCAGGCGGCGGGCAAGCCGGCCGAGGCCGAAGCCTGGCTGCGCGCCCATGACCTGGTCTATGACGGCGTGCTGGAAGCGCCCAAGGGCGAACTGCCCGACGATTGGGAGCCGGTGGAACTGCCGCTGTTCCGTTCGACCAGGTTCGGCGACGACCAGGATCGGCCGATCAAGAAGTCGAATGGCAGCTGGACCTATTTCGGCGCCGACATGGCCTATCATTTCCAGAAGGCCCAGAGCGCGGACCAGCTGATCGACATCTGGGGCGCGGACCATGCCGGTACGGTGAAGCGCATCCAGGCCGCCGTCGCCGCCCTGACCGAGGGCAAGGCGCGGTTCGACGTGAAGCTGATCCAGATGGTCCGCCTGCTGCGCGACGGCGAGCCGGTGAAGATGTCCAAGCGCGCCGGCAATTTCGTCACGCTGGCCGATGTCGTGCGCGAAGTGGGCAAGGATGTCGTCCGCTTCACCATGCTGACGCGCAAGGCCGATGCCCAGATGGACTTCGATTTCGCCAAGGTGGTGGAAGCCTCGAAGGACAATCCGGTCTTCTATGTGCAATATGCCCATGCCCGCATTTCCTCGCTCGGCCGCCGCGCCGAAGAAGCCGGGATCGACCTTCCCGCGCCCGACCTGTCCCTGCTTGGGACGGCGGAGCTGAACCTGGTGAAGCTGGCAGCGCAGTTCCCGCGCGTCGTCGAAGGATCGGCGCAGGCCCGCGAACCGCATCGTATTGCCTTCTATCTCAATGACTTGGCTTCGGCATTCCATGGCTGGTGGAATATGGGCAATGACGATCCGCGTGCGCGCGTCGTGCTGGCGGACGATCCGGCCCTTACCTCGGCCCGGCTTTTCTTGAGCCGCGGAATAGGGCAGATCATCCGCAACGGCCTTGCCCTGATGGGCGTGGTCGCGCTGACCGAAATGCAGTGAGCCGAGCGGAGTTTCGATAATGGGTGACTATGCACGTGGGCGACTTGACCTCGATGACGAGGACCGGCTGCCCTGGCTGGAACCTGCGCTCGACGAGGCGGATGAGGAGCGGATTTCGCCCCTGCGCCTGCTGGGCCTCATCATCCTGGGGCTGGTGCTGATCGGCGCGGTGGTCGCGGGCATGTGGTGGTTGCAGAACCGCAACGGCGGTGGCGCGGGCGAGGGGCAGCTGATCGCCGCGCCGCAGGGCGACTACAAGATCGCTGCCAAGGAGGCGGACGCCAAGAAGTTCCAGGGCGAGGGCGATGCCAGCTTCGCCGCGAGCGAGGGCGTGGCCCGTGATGGCCAGATCGACCCGAGCCGCGTGCCCGAGGCGCCGATCACCCCGACCGGCGCAGCCCCCGCAGGCACCAAGCCCGCTGTTCCGGCCAAGCCGGCGCAGAGCGTCACCGCCAAGGTCGAGGACGAGACCAGGGCCGCGCCCAAGGCAGTCGCGCCAAAGGCGGCCGGCAGCGGCGTCATCCAGCTGGGCGCCTATGGCAGCGCGTCGGGCGCCAAGGATGCCTGGGGCCGCCTGTCGAAGCGCTTTGCCTATCTGGCGCCGCTCGCCATGTCGGTCGAGCCGGCCGAAGTGGGCGGCAGCACCGTCTATCGCCTGCGCGCCAGCGCCGGCGGGCAGGCGGGGACCGTCTGCGGCAAGCTGAAGGTCGCGGGCGAAAGCTGCATCATCGTCAATTGACCCAAACAGGGCGCGGGCGTCGACAGCCCGCGCCTTAGTCATTAGCATCGGCGTCATGAAACCCGTCATCTTCGGCCTATCCGGCGAAACCCTGACCGCCGACGAGCGCGCCTTCTTTGCCGAGGCGCAGCCGGCCGGATATATCTTGTTCAAGCGCAACATCGCCGATCGCGCGCAGGTGCGGGCGCTGACCGACGAACTGCGCGCGCTGCACGGGCGCGACGACCTGCTGATCATGATCGATCAGGAGGGCGGCCGGGTCGCGCGGATGCAGGCGCCGGTCTGGCCCAGCTTTCCGGCCGGCGCCGTGTTCGACCGCCTCTATGACATTGCGCCGTCCAGCGCGATCGCGGCGGCGCGGGCCAATGCACGGGCTCTGGCGCTGATGCTGGCGGAGGTTGGCATCACGGTGGATGCGCTGCCGCTGCTGGACGTGCGGCAGGCGGGCGCGAGCGACATCATGGGCGACCGGACGCTGGGCGCCGAGCCGATGCGCGTCGCGGCGCTTGGCCGGGCCGTGATCGAGGGGCTGGCCGACGGCAATGTGGTGGGCATCGTCAAGCATATGCCCGGCCACGGCCGCGCGCTGGTCGACAGCCATCTGGAACTGCCGGTCGTCCATGCCGGGACGGAAGAACTGGAAACCGACCTGGCGCCGTTCTGCGCGCTCAAGGATGCACCGATGGGCATGACGGCCCATGTCGTCTACACCGCCTGGGATGCCGACCGGCCGGCCAGCCTGTCGCCGATCGTGATCGAGGAGATTATTCGCCAGCGTATCGGCTTTAACGGGCTGCTGATGTCCGACGATCTCGACATGAAGGCGCTCAAGGGCTCGATTCCCGAACTGGCCGCCGGGGTGGTCGCGGCCGGGTGCGACCTGGCGCTCAACTGCTGGGGGCGGATGGACGATATGGTCGGCATTGCCAATCTGATGCCGGAGATCACGCCGGCTGCGCGGGCGCGGCTCGATCGGGCGATGGCGTCGGCCCATGTCGCCGACCTGCCGCCGTTCGAGGAGTTGCTGGCGACCCGCGATACGTTGCTGGCGCTGGTTCCGGCCTGATCGCGGACGCGGGGGCGATGGACGATCTCTTCACCGCCCCGGCTGCGACGCCCGCCGAGGTCCTGACCGTCAGCTTCGAAAGCTGGGAGGGGCCGCTCGACCTGTTGCTGGCGCTGGCGCGGACGCAGAAGGTCGACCTGCGCGAAATCTCCATCCTGGCGCTGGTCGAGCAATATCTGGCCTATGTCGATGGCGCGCGGCAGTTGAAGCTGGAGCTGGCGGCCGACTATCTGGTGATGGCGGCCTGGCTGGCCTATCTCAAATCGGCGATGCTGCTGCCCAAGGAAGCGCAGCCCGAGCCCAGTCCCGAGGAAATGGCGCTACGCCTGCAATTGCGGCTGCAACGGCTGCACGCCATGCGCGAGGCGGGCGCGCGGCTGATGGCCGGCGATCGAATCGGGCGCGACGTGTTCGTCCGCCCCCGGCCCGAGGGGCTGCACATGGTGCGGCGGGCGAAGTGGAGCGCCAGCCTTTATGATCTGATCCAGGCCTATGGCCAGATCCGCGCGCGTAACCAGCCGGTGGTGCATATGGTCGCGGTGCGGCCGGTCATGACCCTGGACGAGGCGATCCAGCGGGTGAGCGCGCTGGTCGGGTCGGCGCTCGACTGGACGACCCTGGAATCCTTCCTGCCCGACGATCGCGACGGACCGATGGCGAAATCGGCGCTGGCCAGCAGCTTCGTAGCGATGCTGGAACTGGCCAAGCAGGGGCGGGTGGACATAAGGCAGGACGGAATATTCGAGCCGATCTATCTGCGGGCGGCGCTGTCGGGCGATCAATGGGAGCAGTTGCGGTGATCCGGGAGATGGATGATTTCGCGCGCGCGGTGGAGGCGGCCTTGTTCGCGTCGGAGGAGCCGCTGACGCCTGCTGAACTGCGCGCCCATGTCGGCGATGGCGGTGATCTGCCCGCGACGCTGGCCGGGCTGGCGCAGGATTATGCCGGGCGCGGCGTCAATCTGGTCGAGCGGGGCGGGCGCTGGCATTTCCAGACGGCGGCCGACCTGGCGCATATCTTGCGGCGGGAACGGGACGAGACGCGCAAGCTGTCGCGCGCGGCGATGGAGACGCTGGCGATCATCGCCTATCATGAGCCGGTGAGCCGCGCGGAGATCGAGGCGATTCGCGGGGTTCAGGTGGCGAAGGGCACGCTGGATGTGCTGATGGAGGCCGGATGGGTGCGTCCGGTGGGACGGCGCGAAGTGCCGGGGCGCCCGCTCATCTATGCGACCAGCGTAGAGTTTTTGTCACATTTTGGCCTTAGCAGCCGCCGGGACTTGCCGGGTCTGGATGATTTGCGGGCTGCGGGGTTGCTGGATCCGGTGGATTTGGCGCTGGAGGGTCTGGGCGGTCAATCCGTTCTGGAAAAGGATGAGGAAGAGGCCTAGAAAGGCCTCCTTTCAGGAGTATGTGAAAATGGGTTCTTTCTCGCTGATGCACTGGGTGATCGTGCTCCTGGTCGTCATGCTGCTGTTCGGTGGCGGCCGGATTTCCGGCCTTATGGGTGACGTGGCCAAGGGCATCAAGAGCTTCAAGAAGGGCATGGCCGACGACGAGGACGACGCGACGCCGGCAAAGCCCGCGACCCGGATCGAGGGTCATCGCGTGCCCGAACAGGATGCGCCGAGTGCGACCGAAGAAAAGACCAAGGCCTGATCTCTAACGCAGGCTGGTAGTCGCGCATGTTTGGCATCGATTCGACCGAATTTCTGGTGATCGTGATCATTGCGGTGATCGTGATCGGCCCGAAGGATCTTCCGCGCGCGCTCTACAAGGTGGGGCAGATCGTGGGGAAGGCCCAGGGCATGGCCCGGCATTTCCGCACCGGCATCGATGCCATGGTGCGGGAAGTCGAGCTGGAAGAGCTGGAAAAGAAATGGGCCGAGCAGAATAAGCGCATCATGGCCGAGCATCCGCCCGAGACCCAGGTTCCCGAAACCCAGGTCATTGAGCATGGTTCGACCAGCGATGCGCCTGCTGCTTCGGCTGTAGACGACAAGCCGCCTTATGTGGCGGAAGCGCCGGCGGCCCCCGTTGCCGATGCGCCGCCCTATGTGGCGGAGGCCGCGCCGCCACCGGTGGCGGACAAGCCACCCTATGTTGCCGAGGAGCCGGTGGCGCCCAAGCAGGGGGATGCGGCGGCATGATCGGCGAGATTGACGACAGCAAGGCGCCCTTGCTGGACCATCTGATCGAGCTGCGCAGCCGCCTGCTCAAATGCGTCTATGCGCTGTTCATCACCGGGGGGATCTGTTTCTATTTCTCCGAACAGCTCTTTGCCATCCTGGTCCATCCGCTCAAGGAAGCCTTTGGCGACGCCGGCGGCAAGCTGGTCTACACCAAACTCTACGAAGCCTTTTTCGTGCAGATCAAGATCGCGGCCTTCGGTGCGTTCTGCCTGTCCTTTCCGATCATCGCCAACCAGCTCTGGGCGTTCGTCGCGCCGGGCCTATATGCGAAGGAAAAGAAGGCGCTGCTGCCGTTCCTGATCGCCACGCCCTTCCTGTTCGCGCTGGGCGCGAGCCTGGCCTATTTCGTGGTGATGCCGACCGCCTTCCATTTCTTCCTGGGCTATCAGGGGAATGCAAGCGGGCTGCAGATCGAGGCGCTGCCGAGCGCGGACAGCTATCTGGGCCTGGTGATGCAGTTCATCCTGGCTTTCGGTATCTGTTTTCTGCTGCCGGTGTTGCTGATGCTGCTCAACCGGGCCGGCTTCGTATCGCGCGACCAGCTCAAGGGCATGCGTCGCTACATGATCGTCGGCGCCTTCATCCTGGCCGCGGTGCTGACCCCGCCGGATGTGGTGTCGCAGCTGATGCTCGCCATCCCGCTGCTTCTGCTCTACGAAATCACGCTGGTCGCGATCTGGTTCACCGATCGCAGCCAAGCGAAACGAGCCGCCGCAGAAGCAGCGGCAGAGGAAGCATCCGCATAAGAAAAGGCCCGCGAAACGCGGGCCTTTTTATGTGATCAGTTGGCCGACTTCTCGACGGCCTTGCCGGCGCTCTGCACGTCCCTGCCAGCGCCTTCCACCGTGTTGCAGGCGGATACCAGCAGCGAGCCGGTGAGCAGCAGGGCGGTGACGATTGTCTTGGTCATCGGTTTCTCCTTCCGAAATTCGGCCGACCGCATGGCGAGCCATATCGGTGACCGCTGGAGAACACGCCTGGACGGGAAGGGTTCCGCCGGCTGACGCTGGTTCGACGATGAGGGAGGGTGGCCCGAAAAAGTCTGAGCCCGGAACGCGTCGGGGGGGGGTGATGCGTTCCGGGCTCATATTTTTTGGATAGCAAGAGCGGGGGGCAAAAGATTTGCTATCCGAAATGCAGAACGAGCGGCAAAGCGGGTGGTTCCCGATTTCCGCTCCTGATCGCGAATTTTAATTGCCCTTGTTTTCAGGCATTTCGCTGGTTGATTGGATATTAACCTAAAATAATCTCGCCAGGCGAGCGCAAAAAGATGGTGCGGTTCAACCGAGCGGCCGGCCGCTGTTGCGATATTCGGGACGGATCGTCGATTTCGGCAGATTGTCGATCGGCGCGGTGAGAGGCGCGGTTGGGGCGGGCTGTGTCGCCGGCGTGGAGGGCGCGACCGTCGGCAGGGGCACATAGGCGGTTGCCGGTCCCGCGCTCATCAATTCGACGGGCGTCACCGGCTGGACCGGCCAGATCCGGCGGGCAGGGCCGGCTATCAGTTCACGCCCCGGATAGGCGTCGCTAAAGGCGGCGGGCGTACCGTTGAAGCCCATGCCACGATAGAAGATATGGGCGCCGATCACGGCAACCGGCTGCAGCGTCGCGGACCAGGCCGGGCGGACGGCCAGCGTATGATAATGGGTGGCAAGGCCCACCGGGGCGTAAGCCTTGCCCGACAGGGCCTGCTGGGCGATGCCGCGCGCGCGGACCCAGGCGACGGCGTTGGGCAGGCGGGCCATGGCGCCATCGCAGCTGAAGGTGAACTGGCAGTGGAAGTCGGTGCGTTCCGACCCCTGGTAGACCACGCCGCAGACGCTGTTGGGCCAGAGCGGGCTGCGCACGCGGTTCAATACCACCTGTGCCACGGCGCGCTGGCCCTCTTCCGGCTCGTTCCCGGCTTCATAATAGATGGCCGACGTCAGGCAGTTGAGCGCGCGATAGCTGTCGGTTGGGGTGAGCCCGCGGAAGGTGGCGGCCGGCGCCACCTTGACCTCGGCCAGGCCCATGACATGCGGGCTCTGGATGGTGAGCGCGCCGGGCGGTGGATCGAAGGCGCCTTCGGCATAGAAGAAGGCGGAGCCGGGGAAATTGGCACCCGCCTGCTCGGCCGGATCGGGGCCATGATGATCCTCGGCCAGCATGTCCAGCGGCGCGGCGGTGATGAGATGCGGCACGACCAGCACCGCAAGCGCCACCACGCCCAGGCCGCCATGCCAGATCCATCGTTCCTGTTGTCGCGAAAGCCGCATCATCCAGCCGGTATCGAGCGGGCCCGATTGCCGCGCGGCCCTGGCTATAGCCGATTTTCCTTTCCAATTCCTCCACGGAATCGGGCCGACCCTGGATCGGGGGCGGGCGACCGGCGCGCAAAGCCGGGGCAAACCGGCTCTTTTCGTGATGCAGCATTCCCTTGCTTGGCAAGCACGTATCGGCTCCGCTATGCGGGGTGCATGCTGCTCCAGAAAGATAGCCTCGCCCTGATCGGTAATACCCCGATGGTGCGTCTCGCCGGTCCGTCCGAAGCCACCGGATGCGATATCTACGCCAAGTGCGAATTCGCCAATCCCGGCGCGTCGGTGAAGGATCGCGCCGCCCTGTTCATCGTCAATGATGCCGAGGAGAAGGGGCTGCTGAAGCCCGGCGGCACGATCGTCGAGGGGACGGCCGGCAATACCGGCATCGGTCTGGCGCTGGTCGCCAATGCCAAGGGTTACAAGTCGATCATCGTCATGCCCGAGACGCAGAGCCGGGAAAAGATGGACACGCTGCGCGCTCTGGGCGCGGAACTGGTGACGGTGCCGGCGGCGCCCTATTCCAATCCCGGTCATTTCGTCCACACCTCGCGCCGCCTGGCCGAAGAGACGGAAGGCGCGATCTGGGCCAACCAGTTCGACAATATCGCCAATCGCAAGGCGCATATCGTCGGCACGGCCGAGGAAATCTGGACCCAGATGGAAGGGCGGATCGACGGCTTCATCTGTGCGGCGGGCACCGGCGGCACGATTGCTGGCGTGGGCCTGGGCCTCAAGGCGCATGACGAGAATATCGTCATCGGCCTCGCCGATCCCCATGGCGCGGCGCTCTATAATTATTACGCCCATGGCGAGTTGAAGGCGGAGGGCAATTCGGTCGCCGAGGGCATCGGCCAGGGGCGCATCACCGCCAATCTGGAAGGCGCGCCGATCGATACCCAGTTCCGCATTTCCGACGAGGAAGGGCTGGAGTGGGTCCGCCGCCTGCTGGCCGAGGAGGGGCTGTGCCTGGGCCTGTCGTCGGGCATCAATGTCGCGGGTGCCGTTGCGCTTGCGAAACAGCTTGGGCCGGGCAAGAAAATCGTGACAATCCTGTGCGATACCGGCTTCCGCTATCTGTCGACCCTCTACAACCGGCAGTGGCTCGAATCGAAGGGCTTGACGATATTCCCCTGGCTCGCGCACAATTGACGGGCCGACACGGGTCGCGGCGGCATAAAATAGAGCATGTTCATGGCTGATCATTCCCGCCGACAGGAGGGGTTGCAGCGCGTTCAGATAGGGCTGACCGGCCTGGCAGGCGTTGTCCTGCTGGTCGGACTGGCGAATATCGTCATCGACAAGGCGCGGGTGGACGATATTGCGTCCGCGCCGCCGGCCGTGCCGACGATCGACGTCAATGCCGCTGTTGCCGCCACCACGCCCAAGGAGCCGCTCGCCGAACTGGGCGTGCAACCCGCGCCGGAAATGGCGCCGATCGTCCCCGATCTGCAGCCCGATCCCAAGATCCGCAAGCCGATGGACCAGGAACCCACGCCGCAGACGCCCTGACGGGCGATGATGTCGTTCGTTCGCTTTCTTTCGCGACTGCTCACCCTGTTGCTGCCAGCGACGCTGATGCTGCTTGCCGGTTTGGCGGTTGCCTGGTGCACCGGGCAGGCAGACCCATGGTGCTGGGGCTGGCCGGCGCTGCTGTTGCTCGTGCCGACGGGGTGGTGGCTGGCGCGGCAGGACTTTCTGCATGCGCTGTGGGTGGGGCTGGGTGGCGCCGGGATGGCGCTGCTCTTCTGCGCCCTGGCCGCTGCACGCATGCCCGACCCCTGGGCCATGATCGGCTTGCTGCTACTGGCTCTGGCGGCGGCCGCTGGTGGCGCTTTGCTGTGGCAGCGGTGCTGGCTGCCGGCATGTGTCGCATTGGCCGCAGCGCTGCTGCTGCTCGGCGTGGGTCCGGCCCGTCCCATTTCCTCCCAGCCTGATCGTCCGGTGCTCGCTGTCATCACCGCGCTGCCGCTCTTCTGGGACGAGGGTGGGGTCGGGACAAGGCGGGATGCGCCGATCGTGACGCTGCTGCGCAGCCGGTTCGACGTGCGGCCGATCGATGATGTGCGGGCCCTGGCCGCATCCGGCGCGCCCGTGCTGCTGCTGGCGCAGCCCCGAGCGATGACGCCGCAGGCGCTGGTCGCGCTTGACCGCTGGGTCAGGAATGGCGGCCGGCTGCTGCTGCTCACCGATCCGCGTCTGCGCTGGCCCTCCGGTCTGCCGCTGGGCGACCGGCGCCGGGCGCCGATGGTCGGCACGCTTGGCCCCTTGCTGGCGCATTGGGGCGTGCGGGGTGGGGCGGTGCGTGACCGGGAAATACGCCATTTCTTGCCGGATGGGCGGCTTTTGACGATGGCCGGGATGCAGCCCCTGTCTTTGGAGGGGCAGGTGGCGGCTGTTCCGCTGCGGCTGCGGATCGGTCGCGGGGAGGTGCTGTTGCTGGGCGACGCGGACCTGATCGACGACCGGCTGTGGCTGGCTGATCCGGCGCGGCCGCTCGACCCGCGCGCCTGGAGCGCCGATACGCCGGCGCTGATGGCGCAATGGCTGGGCGCGGAGATGCCGGATGGCCGCCGTTGGATGCGCGATGTCGCGGATGTCCGGCTGGGGCTGCGATCGGCGCTTCTGGCTGGGACAGGCTGGGCGATACTGGGTCTGATGCTGCTGCGCCGTCGTTCCGGGCGAAACGGCATGAGAACAAAAAGTGAAAATAAGCTGGTGAAAGGAGGAAAAAACGGTTAATCCCGTTTCTGACCGGCTTTTCCCAACTTCACCCAACATTTCCCTTTGCAGGCCGCCTCATGCTTGGTAGATATTCCAACATTGGGGTTAGTCAGGCTTTGCGAGAGTCTTGCGCCGGGATTCGAAAATGCGGTTCCGGCGACGGGAAGCCTGCGCCCTGCTTAAAAGGGGCGAATTTCCAGCGTGTCGGACGTCATTCTCTATTCGGGCAACGCGTTCAGCGTCGCGGACGGCAAGGGCCGTTTCGTGCTGCCCCTGGAGATGCGCCGCCAGGTGAAGCTGGCGAGCGGCGGCGAAAACCGTCTGTGCCTGTCGGTCCATATGGACAATGGCTGCGCCACCGGCTTCGGCCTGTCCCATAAGCTGTTCCTGTTCGAGGAAGTGAATGAGCTGGAGCGCGAGGCGCGCGCCGCCAATCGCCCCTTCAACGGTGACCTAGAGCGCGAGAATCGCCTGGGCACGATCGAGGACGTGAATTTCGACGAGGGTGGCCGCTTCTTCCTGCACCCCGATATCAAAGAAGAGGCCGGTATCACCGACGTCGTGTTCTTCTATGGCGTTGGCCGTTATTTCCAGATCTGGAAGCCCGAGGCGCTGGTCGAAAGCCCGGATCGCCCGGCGCTGATCCGCAACAAGGTGCGTCGCTGGCTGGAACAGCGCGCAACGGAGGGCGGCAAGTGAGCGCCGCGCCGCATATCCCTGTCCTCCTGACCGAAGTGCTCGACGCGCTCGCCATTACCCCAGGCGAGCGGCATGTCGACGGCACCTTCGGCGCGGGCGGCTATTCCAGTGCCATGGCGGCTGCTGGCGCGCAGGTCTTTGCCTTTGATCGCGACCCCGATGCGATCCGGGAAGGGCAGGCGCTGGCCGATGAAAAGGGTATCACCCTGATCCCCGGCGAATTTTCGCGGATGGAGGAGCTGCTGGCCGAGCGCGGCGTCGGCAGCGTGTCGGGCATCACGCTGGATATCGGCGTGTCGTCGATGCAGCTCGACCGGCCCGAACGCGGCTTTTCCTTCCAGGCGGACGGTCCGCTCGACATGACGATGAGCCAGGGTGGCATGAGCGCGGCCGATTTCCTCAATACCGCCGCGGAAGAGGATATTGCCGACGTCATCTATCGCTATGGCGAGGAGCCGCGTTCGCGCCGGGTTGCCCGCGCGATCGTTGATGCGCGGCCGCTGGAGCGGACCGGGCAGCTTGCTGCCGTGGTGCGCCGAGCGCTGGGCTACAAGCCGCATGACAAGAAGGATCCCTCGACCCGCACCTTCCAGGCGATCCGCATCCATGTGAATCGCGAACTGGAGGAGCTGGAGCGTGCGCTCGAAGCGGCGGAAGCGCTGCTGGAGCCGGGCGGCCGCCTTGCGATCGTGACCTTCCACAGTCTGGAGGACCGCATCGTCAAGCAGTTCCTGCGCAAGCGCAGCGGCAGCGAGGCGGGCGGATCGCGCCACCTGCCCGAGAAGAAGGTCGAGGTCGCGCCTGCATTCGAAAAGCCCGCCAAGGCCGTAAAGCCCGGCGAAACGGAACTGGCGCGCAATCCGCGTGCCCGTTCCGCCACCCTGCGCAGCGCCGTGCGGACCGGCGCCCCTGTTGCCAATGCCCATCGGAGTGCCCGGCCATGATCGCGGTCAAGAGATTGCAGAGCCTGATCTGGGTGTTGCTGGTCGCGCTCGGCGCGCTCGGCGCCTATCTCGTCTCCTTGAAGGTCGCGACCGAGCGCAATGACGTGATGCGGGTGCGGATGCAGATCGCGCAGGCGCGCGGGGATATCCGCTATCTGGAAACCGAGTTCAGCGCGCGCGCCAGCATGCGCCAGCTGGAGCGGTGGAACCAGGACGACTTCATGTATGCGACGCCGACCGCTGGCCAGTATCTGGCGGGCGAACAGGCGCTGGCGCATCTGGATGGCGTTCAGCCCAACGGCCCGGACTATGTCGCGCCGCCGGTGATGGTGGCGATGGTCGAGACGCCGGCCGATCTGCCGTCCGCGCCGCAGGCTGCGCCGGCCAGTCCTGCCGCCAGCCAGATCCGCAGCGATATCGCCGTGATCCGCGAGGCGCATGCCGCCGATAATGTCGAGAAGCTGGCCAAGCCCGCCGCGCCGGTGAAGCTGGCCGAACAGCGTGCCAAGGCCGACGCGGATGTGTCGCGGCCCAATCCGGTCGCGCGCCGGGCGGAGCGCATGGCGATGCTGGATGCCAAGTTGCTGGACGACAGCACCATGGGTGACCTTAGCGCCCGTGCGGCGCGCGAGCGAAAGGGAGGCCGCTAATGGCCACGATCATCGTCCAGCCGGGCGGCGCCCGTGCCGGGCGGCAACGGGTCAACCTGACGGCGATCGCCCATAATCGCCTGATGTTGCTGTTGATCCTGTTCATGATGATCACGGCCGTGCTGATCCTGCGTCTGACCTGGGTCGGCATTTTCGCGAGCGGCAACGGCAATGGCGATGGATTGTCAGGCTTCACCCCGGCGCGCGCGGACATTGTCGACCGCAATGGCGTACCGCTGGCGCGGACCATGGACGCCTATTCGATCGCGGTGCGCCCGTCCAAGCTGATCGGCGATCCCGACGAACTGGCGCGCAAGCTGCACGAAATCTTCCCGGACGAGTCCGAGGCAGTCTTCGCCAAGAAGCTGAGGGGGCGCGGCTGGGCCTATCTGCGCCGCCGTGCGCTGCCCGAGGAAGTGGCGGCGGTGAACGCGCTGGGCGAGATCGGCATCGAATTTCCGCGCGAGAAGGAGCGCCTCTATCCCCAGCGCACGCTGGCCGCGCATATTCTCGGCTTTGCACCCAATGCCGAGGGCAAGGGCGGCATGGGCGTGGAGGCGGCATTCAACGATCGGATGATCGACCCGGCGCAGCGTAGCCGGCCCTTCGCCATGTCGATCGACAGCCGGGTGCAGGGCGCGCTGGAAAGCGAGCTCTATGCCCAACTGGTCCAGACACGGGCCAAGGGCGCCGGTGGCATCATCCTGGACGTCAATACCGGCGAAGTGATCGCCATGGCATCGATCCCGGTGTTCGATCCCAACAAGCTGCAAAATTATGCCGGCAAGCGCTGCTCCGAATCGCCGCTCTGCAACCATATGGTGCAGGCCCGCTATGAGCTGGGTTCGGCGTTCAAGCCGCTGTCGATCGCGGCGGCCATGGATGCGGGCGTCGTGACTTCGATGAGCAAGCGTTATGACGCGACCGCGCCGCTGGCCGTTGGCGGCTTCCGCATCAAGGACGACCATTCGCTTGGCCGCTGGATCAACGTGCCGGAAATCCTGGTCCACAGCTCCAATATCGGCACCGCCCGGATCGCCGACGAAATGGGCGCCGCGCCGTTGCAGAAGCTGTTCCGCAGCCTGGATTTCGACCAGCGCGCGCCGATCGAGTTCAATGAGCGTGCCGGTGGCCTGTGGCCGACCAATTGGGGCCGGATCACCAGCATGACCACGTCCTACGGCCATGGCATCGCGGTGACGCCGCTGCATCTGGCGGCGGCCTATGCGGCGCTGGTCAATGGCGGCATCTGGCGTCCGGCGACGATCCGCAAGCTCAAGGCCGATGAAGTGCCCGAGGGGCGCCGCGTCTTTTCCGCCGCGACCAGCGCGCGCATGCGCCAGCTGTTGCGGATGATCGTGTCGGCGGGTACAGGGCGTAGCGCCGACGCCAAGGGATTCCGGGTGGGCGGCAAGACGGGTTCCGCTGAAAAGCCCCAGGAAGGGCGCTACAACAAGACTTCGCTGGTGACGACTTTCGCTTCCGCCTTCCCGATGGACAATCCCCGCTATGTGGTTCTCGTCACGATGGACGAGGCGACGGGCCAATATGGCCTGCGTACCGCTGCATGGACGGCGGCGCCGGTGGTGAAGCGGGTGGTGGAGCGCACCGGGCCGATGCTTGGCGTAATGCCGGACGAGCGGCGGGACGTGGATATTTCGGATTTGATGCCGCTGTTGCACGGCGACAAGGAGACAGAGTGATGCGCCTCGGGTCGCTAATCGAGGAGCTGGGCGTCGAGGTCGGTGGCAACACCGGCCTCGACACGTCCGTGACGGGTTTCGCCATCGACAATCGCAAGGTTGCGCCGGGCACCATCTTCGGTGCCTTTCAGGGCCTGCGCGTCAATGGCGAGGATTTTATTGCCGACGCGGTGAAGGCGGGCGCGGTCGCGATCGTCGCCCGGCCGGAGGCGAAGGTCGAGGGCGCGGTGCATATCGCCGACGCCAATCCCCGCCGCCTGTTCGCGCAACTGGCCGCGCGCTATTTCGCGCCTTTCCCGGATGTGACCGTCGCCGTCACCGGCACCAATGGCAAGACCAGCACGGTCGAACTGGCGCGCCAGCTGTGGCGCATGCTGGGCCACAAGTCGGCCTCGATCGGGACGCTGGGCGTCACCACCTCGGTCGATCAGGTGTCGACCGGGCTCACCACGCCGGACATCGTCACCTTCCTCGCCAACATGTCGGGCCTCAAGCGCGAGGGCATCACCCATGCCGCGTTCGAGGCGTCGAGCCATGGCCTCGACCAGTATCGCACCGAGGGGCTGCCGGTTGCGGCCGGCGCCTTCACCAACCTGTCGCGCGATCATCTCGATTATCATGGCGACATGGACAGCTATTTCGACGCCAAGATGCGCCTGTTCGACGAAGTCGTGGGCGATGGCGGCGCGGCCGTCATCTGGGCCGACGATGAATGGTCGGACAAGGCGATCCAGCGGGCTACGAAGCGGGGGCTTCGTGTGCTGAGCGTCGGGGTGCAGGGGCAGGCATTGCGTCTTGCCAACCGCACCCCGACCCAGTTGGGCCAGACGCTGGAAATCGAAGCCGATGGCAAGCTCTACAAGGTCAACCTGCCGCTGATCGGTGCCTATCAGGCGGCCAATGCGCTGACGGCGGCCGGTCTGGTCATCGCGACCGGCAGCGATACGGCCAAGGTGCTGGAATTGCTGGGCCGGGTCCAGCCGGTGCGCGGCCGTCTGGAACGCGCCGTCATCAGCAAGGCGGGCGCGCCCGTCTATGTCGACTATGCCCATACGCCCGACGGCCTGCGCGCCGCGATCGAGGCACTGCGTCCCCATACCAGGGGCAAGCTGATCGCGCTGTTCGGCGCGGGCGGCGATCGCGATGCGGGCAAGCGCCCGCTGATGGGCAAGGTTGCCGCCGATCTGGCCGACCATGTCATCGTGACCGACGACAATCCCCGTTCGGAAGAACCCTCCGCGATCCGCGCCGCCGTGATGGCGGGCGCGCCGGGGGCGGAGGAAATTGGCGGGCGCCGCGCGGCGATTGCCGCGGCCATCGGTCAGGCGGGGGGCGACGATATCGTCCTGCTCGCCGGCAAGGGGCATGAGCAGGGCCAGATCATCGGCGACCGGGTGCTACCCTTTGACGATGTCACCGTGGCACGGGAGTGCGCGGGTTGAGCGATCTCTGGACCTCGGCCGAGATCGCAGACGCTACGGGCGGCGCCGTGTCGGCGCCGTTCGCCGTTTCTGGCGTCGCCTTCGACAGTCGCGAGGTGGGCGCGGGCGACCTGTTCGTCGCGATGAAGGGCGAGACGACCGACGGCCACAAGTTCGTCGACAAGGCCTTTGCCCAGGGCGCGGCCGGCGCGATCGTCAGCGAGCCGGTCGATTATCCCCATGTGCTGGTGGCCGACAGTGCCGCCGCGCTGGAGGCGCTGGGCCGTGCATCACGCAAGCGCAGCAACGCGAAGATCATCGGCGTGACCGGCTCTGTCGGCAAGACCGGCACCAAGGAAGCGCTGTTCCATGCCCTTGAACGGGCCTGTCCGGGCGGCGTCCATCGGTCGGTCAAAAGCTATAACAACCATGTCGGCGTGCCGCTGAGCCTGGCGCGGATGCCGCGCGATGCGGCCTATGGCGTGTTCGAAATGGGCATGAACCATGCCGGCGAACTGGCTGCGCTGACGCGGCAGGTGCGCCCGAACGTGGCGATCGTCACCGCCATCGCGCCGGCCCATATCGAATTTTTCGGGACAGAGGAAAAGATCGCCGAAGCCAAGGCCGAGATTTTCGAGGGGCTGGAGCCGGGCGGCACCGCTGTCATCCCCTATGACAGCCCGCATGTCGCGACCCTCTATGGCAAGGCGGAGCGTCATGCCGATCATATCCTGACCTTCGGCTTCAGTCCGGAGGCGGATATTTTCGTGCGCGATACCGTGCCGGCGCCGGGCGGTGGGACGCTGGTGACCGCGGCGCTGCCGGGGGTGGAGCTTTGCTTCACCGTCGGCGCGCCGGGCGACCATTGGGTGTCCAATTCGCTCGCCGTGCTGGCCGCGGTCGAGGCGCTGGGCGGCGATCTGGCCGCTGCGGGCCTGGCGCTGGCGGAAATGCCGGGCCTGCCCGGACGCGGCGCGCGCCGCATCCTGCCGGTGGCGGGGGGCGAGGCGCTGCTGATCGACGAAAGCTATAATGCCAACCCCTTGAGCATGGCGGCAACGCTCAAGCAATTGGGGCGCGAGCAGGCCGACCGCCGCATCGCCGTGCTGGGCGGCATGCGCGAACTGGGCAGCCGCAGCACCGAACTGCACGCCGCACTCTCGCAACCGTTGAGCGAGAATGGCGTCGACTATGCGATATTGGTGGGCGAGGAGATGGCGCCGCTGGCCGACGCCCTTGGCGGCCTTGTCGCCTTCGACCATGTGCCGGACGCCGCGTCCGCCACCGATCTGATCAACAAGGAAATGCGTGCGGGTGACGCGATCCTGGTCAAGGGCTCCAATGGCATCGGGCTGTCCCGCCTGGTCGCCGCCCTTGGCGATGCCGCCCGCGACGGAGATAAAGACTGATGCTCTACTGGCTTGCCCAGACCCTGGATTTTGCGGGGGCCTTCAACCTCATCCGCTACCTGTCCTTCCGGGCGGGCGCGGCGATTGCGACCGCGCTGATCATCGGCCTGGTCATCGGCCCCAAATTCATCGGCTGGCTGCGCGTGCGCCAGGGCAAGGGGCAGCCGATCCGCAGCGACGGGCCGCAGAGCCATCTGGCCAAGCGCGGCACGCCCACCATGGGCGGCCTGATGATCCTGACCTCCATGGTCGTATCGGTGCTGTTGTGGATGGACCTGTCCTCCACCTATGTCTGGGCCTGCCTGTTCGTGACCCTGGGTTTCGGCGCGATCGGCTTCCTCGACGATTATGACAAGGTGACCAAGGCCAGCCACAAGGGGCTGTCGGCCAAGATGCGCCTGGCCTTCGAGTTCCTGATCGCCGGTTTCGCGGCCTGGATGATCGTCAACCAGCATGGCAACACCGCGCTCTACGTGCCCTTCTACAATGGGCCTGCGATCGAGCTTGGGCCTTTCTATTTCCTGTTTGCCGCCTTCGTCATCGTCGCCTTCGGCAATGCGGTGAACCTGACCGACGGGCTCGATGGCCTCGCCACCATGCCGGTCATCATCGCCTGCATGGCGTTCATGGCGATCGTCTATCTGGTCGGCCGCGCGGACTTCGCCACCTATCTGGGCATCCCGCATGTTCCGGGCGCGGGTAATCTCACCATATTGTGCGGCGCGATCATCGGCGCGGGGCTGGCGTTCCTCTGGTTCAACGCGCCGCCCGCCGCGGTCTTCATGGGTGATACTGGCAGTCTGGCGCTGGGCGGCACGATCGGCGTGATCGCCGTCACCGCCCATCATGAAATCGTTCTGGGCGTCGTCGGCGGCCTGTTCGTGGTCGAGGCGCTGTCGGTCATCATCCAGGTCTTCTTCTACAAACGGACCGGCAAGCGCGTGTTCAAGATGGCGCCGATCCACCATCATTTCGAACAGCTTGGCTGGGCCGAACCGACCGTGGTGATCCGCTTCTGGATCATCTCCTTCGTGCTGGCGCTCGCCGGCCTCGCCACGCTGAAGCTGAGGTAAGCGGATGATCGTTTCGCAGGCCTTCAAGGGGAAGACCTACGCCGTATTGGGGCTGGCCCGTTCGGGGCTGGCCACGGTCGAGACGCTCGTCGCCAGCGGCGCGCGCGTCGTCGCCTGGGACAGTCGCGAGGAAGCGCGGGCGGCCGTCGCCGACAAGGCTGAACTGGGCGACCCAATGGAGATCGACCTGGCCGGTTTCGACGGCATCGTTGTGTCGCCGGGCGTGCCGCTCAACAAGCATCCGATCGCGATGCGGGCGAAGATCGCCGGTGTGCCGATCATCGGCGACATCGAACTGTTCGCGCTCGCCCGGCCGACGCTGCCGCCGCACAAGGTCGTCGGCATCACCGGCACCAACGGCAAGTCGACCACCACCGCGCTGATCCATCACATCATCGAGCAGGCGGGCTTCCCGGCGCGGATGGGCGGTAATATCGGCCTGCCGATCCTGGGTCAGGAACCGCTGGAGCCGAACCTGCATGGCGTGGGCGTCTATGTGCTGGAATTGTCGAGCTATCAGATCGACCTCACGCACAGCCTCGACTGCGATGTCGCCGTGTTGCTCAACATCACGCCCGACCATCTTGATCGCTACAACGGCTTTGCCGGCTATGTCGCGTCGAAGGCGCGGCTGTTCGCCATGCAATCGGCCGAACATGTCGCGGTCATCGCGACCGAGGATGAGCCGAGCCGTGGCATCGCCGCATCGGCCCCGGCGCAGCTGCGCGAAGTGAAGGCCGCCGATATCGATCCGGAGGCTCAGCTTGGCTGGCCGTCGCTGCAGGGGCCGCACAATGCCCAGAATGCCGCCGTCGCGATCGCCGTCGGCCGGGCATTGGGCATCGATGACGCGACCATCATGGCCGCGCTCGCCAGCTATGCCAGCCTGCCGCACCGGATGCAGGCGGTGGGCACGCATAATGGCGTGCTCTACGTCAATGACAGCAAGGCGACCAATGCCGCCTCGACCGCGCCGGCGCTGGGTGCCTGGCCGGCCAAGGATGGCAAGCCCCGCATCCACTGGATTTTGGGCGGCGTCGCCAAGTCCGACAATCTGGACGAATGCGCGCCTTATTATGGCAATATCGCCCATGCCTACACCATTGGTGAGGCGGGCCACATGTTTGCCGACCTGTTGCGGCCGCACATGGCGGTCGATGACAGCGAGATGCTGAGCGCCGCCGTCCGTCGCGCCGCGCGCATCGCCCAGCCGGGCGATGTCGTGCTGCTGTCGCCGGCCTGCGCCAGTTTCGACCAGTTCCGGGATTTCGAGGCGCGCGGCGATGCCTTTGCCGCGGCCGTGAACGCGCTGGAATAGAACGCTCTGGAATAGGCAGGGCGATCGGGGGCAACGGGATGGATAGCGAGGGACGTAAGGGCATGTTCAGGGCGGGCGAACTGGTGAAGGGCTTCAAGACCCGCACCGTGCCGCGCGAGCGTACCGCGCTGGCCATCTGGTTCTGGGAAATCGACCGGGTGCTGCTGTCGCTGATCGTCGCGCTGATGGCGATCGGGCTGGTCGCCGTGGCCGCCGCATCGCCGGTTGCCGCGATCGACCGCTCGACCGCGCAGGTGGCGGTCAATCCGCTGATCTATTTCTATCGCCAGCTGATGTGGGTGTTCATCGGCCTGCCGATCATGCTCGTCATCTCCATGCTGCCCCGGCCACAGGCGCGGCGGCTGGCAATCTTCCTGGCCGTCTTCTTCTTCCTGATGCTGCTGTTCGTGCCGCTGCTGGGTTCCACCGTGAACGGCGCCAAGCGCTGGATCGACCTGCCGGGCTTCCGCTTTCAGCCCTCGGAATTTCTGAAGCCGGTCTATGTCGTGACGCTGGCTTGGCTGTTGTCGCTGCGCGCCAAGGACCAGAGCCTGCCGGTGATGCCGCTCACCGGCGCGATGACGCTGCTGATCGCCGCGATCCTGATGAAGCAGCCGGACTTTGGTCAGACGGTCATCTTCCTTGCCTGCTGGGGCGTGCTGCTGATGCTCTCAGGCCTCGAAATGCGCTGGATCGCCATGCTGGGCGGGCTGGCGCTGGCGGGGCTTGTCGCGGTCTACATGTTCTATGAAAATGGTCGCCAGCGCATCAACGACTTCCTGGGCATCGGCGTCCAGATGGATACCGGCCCGGACCAGACGGACCTGGCGTTCCGCACCATCACCCATGGCGGCTTCACCGGCGTCGGGCCGGGCGGCGGCCAGAACAAGTTCCGTCTGCCCGAAGCCCATACCGACTATATCTTCTCGGTGATCGGCGAGGAGTTCGGCCTGCTCGCCTGCATCGCCATCGCCTGCGTCTATCTGGCGATCGTCGTGCGCGTGCTGCTGCGCCTGTTGGACGAGGAGGATAATTTCACCATCCTCGCCGCCGCCGGCCTCACGACCCAGTTCGGGCTGCAGGCGATCATCAATATGGGCGTCAATGCGCAGATTTTTCCGTCAAAGGGCATGACGCTGCCCTTTATCAGCTACGGTGGCTCCTCTATGCTCGCGCTTTGTATCGGCGTCGGCCTGCTGCTCGCATTCACGCGGCGCAACCCCTTCATGGGTCGGCACACGGTCGTCAAATGGAGTGGTCGATGAGCATTTCCCGTCACTTCGTCCTCGCCGCCGGCGGGACGGGTGGTCACATGATTCCCGCGCATGCGGTGGCCGAGGAACTGATGGCGCGCGGCCATCATGTCGCCCTGGTCACCGATGAACGCGGCGCCAAGATCCCCGGCATTTTCGACAAGGCGCAGGTCCATGTCATGCCGGCGGGGCGCATGACCAAGAATCCGGCGAGCTGGCCCGGCGCCTTGAAGGCGATCTTGGCCGGCCGGGCGATGGCCCGTCGGCTCAACGACACGTTCAAGCCGACCGCCGTGGTCGGCTTTGGCGGCTATCCCGCCATGCCCGCTTTGCTGGGCGCGCTGGCCGACGGCATCCCGACCGCGATCCATGAGCAGAATGCGGTGCTGGGCCGGGTCAACCGCCTGCTCGCCGGCCGGGTCGACGCGATCGCCACCGCCTATCCGCTGGTCGAGCGCCTCAAGGACAAATATGCCGGCAAGGTGCATCTGGTCGGCAATCCGGTGCGCGAGGAAGTGAAGGCGCTGCGCGACGAGGAATTTCCCGCGCTGACTGACGAGAGCGTGTTCCGCGTGCTGGTGATCGGCGGCAGCCAGGGGGCAAGCATCCTGTCGAGCGTCGTGCCCGAAGGGCTGTCGATGCTGCCGATCGCGTTGCGCCGCCGCCTTCAGGTGACGCAGCAGTGCCGTGCCGAGGATATCGAGCGGGTGCGCGCTACCTATGCCGAGATGGAGATCCCGGCCGATCTCGCCACCTATTTCAACGACGTGCCCGAAAAGCTGGGCTGGTCGCACCTGATGATCGCGCGGGCAGGGGCATCGACCCTGGCCGAGCTGACCTGTGCCGGCCGCCCCGCCATCCTGGTGCCGCTGCCCAGCGCCATGGACGATCATCAGACCGCCAATGCGCGCGAGATGACCGAGGCCGGTGGCGCCCGCACCATCCCCCAGTCGCGCTTCACCGCCGTGGAGCTGGCCAAGCAGATGCAGAAGATGGCGCTGGAACCCGGCGCCCTGCAAAATGCCGCCAAGCGCGCCCGTGCCTGTGGCCGCCCGGATGCGGCGCGCGACATGGCAGACTTGCTCGAAAGCATCGGTCCCGCGCCGATCATGAATGACCCGCTTCGCGTCGGCCCCACGCCGACCACGCTCAATTTGCAGGGCGTCCCTGCATGATCCGCACATATCTCTCCCCGTTCGGGCTGAGCCTGTCGAAGCCCTCTGCTGAGCGGAGCGAAGCCGCTTCGCCTGCGGCTCTGCTGGGCCCTTCGACTTCGCTCAGGGCGAACGGATATTGGAACAAGGAATATCAGGCATGAAGGGTGTCGGCACCGACATCGGCACGATCCATTTCATCGGCATTGGCGGCATCGGCATGTCCGGTATCGCCGAAGTCATGCATAATCTGGGTTACAAGGTTCAAGGATCCGACGTCGCCGAAGGCTATGTCGTGGAAGGGCTGCGCGCCAAGGGCATCAAGGTGATGATCGGCCACAAGGCCGAAAATCTGGGCGATGCCGCCGTGGTCGTCACCTCGACCGCGATCAAGCGGGGCAATCCGGAAGTCGAACTGGCGCTGGAAAATCGCGTGCCGGTGATCCGCCGCGCGGAAATGCTGGCCGAACTGATGCGTTTGAAGTCCACGGTCGCCATCGCCGGCACCCATGGCAAGACCACGACCACCTCGATGGTCGCGGCGCTGCTGGACGCGGGCGGGGTCGATCCGACCGTCATCAACGGCGGCATCATCAACAGTTATGGCTCCAACGCGCGCCTGGGCAACAGCGACTGGATGGTCGTGGAAGCCGATGAGAGCGATGGCAGCTTCCTGCGCCTCGATGGCACGATCGCGGTCGTGACCAATATCGATCCCGAACATCTCGACCATTATGGCAGCTTCGACGCGGTGAAGGACGCCTTTGTCGAGTTCGTCGAGAATGTGCCCTTTTATGGCGCGGCGATGCTCTGCCTCGACCATCCCGAGGTGCAGGCCATCCTGCCGCGCGTGCAGGACCGCCGCATCGTCACCTATGGCTTCTCCGCCCAGGCCGATATTCGCGGCGAGAATGTCCAGCCGGTGCCCGGCGGCAATCGCTTCGACGTCCAGATCCGCGAGCGCGATGGCGCGACCCGCCGGATCGAGGGGATCGAACTGCCGATGCCCGGCCGCCACAATGTGCTGAACGCCATGGCCGCGATCGGCGTGGCGTTGCAGATGGGCATCGATGACGCGACCATCCAGACCGGCTTCGCCAAGTTCGGCGGCGTGAAGCGCCGCTTCACCAAGGTCGGCGAAATCCCGGCCGGGGCAGGCGTGGCCACCGTCATCGACGATTACGGCCACCATCCGGTCGAGATCAAGGCGGTGCTCGCCGCTGCGCGTGAAGGCGCCAAGGGCCGGGTGATCACCGTGGTCCAGCCGCACCGTTTCACCCGCCTGCGCGACCTGATGGATGATTTCCAGCAGGCCTTCAACGACGCCGACATCGTCTATGCCGCCCCGGTCTATACCGCTGGCGAGCAGCCGATCGAGGATGTCGACAGCGCAGCGCTGGTCGCCGGGCTCAAGCGTCGCGGCCATCGCAACGCCGCCACTGTCGCCGATGCGGACGATCTTGCCCGCGTCATCGCCGCCGATGTCCAGGCTGACGACATGATCATCTGCCTGGGGGCCGGCGACATCACCAAATGGGCGGCGGGCCTGTCCGCTGCGGTCACCGCCAAGGTCAAGGAAACCGCCTGATGTTCGAGCTCTTCAATGTCGGCCTCGAAATGCAGAAGCGCATGATCGACATGCAGATGCAGGGCGTGGAAGTCGCGCGCGACATGGTCGAGGCGGCGCAGAAGCAGGTGCAGACCGGCATGGCCGCGCATCAGGCCGGCGAGGCGGGCATGAAGGCGATGAAGAGCTGGATGAATCTCTGGGGCGTGCGCGGTTGACGGTGATGGCTTCTCTCCCGGCCGTTCGCGGCGCGCTCAAGGCCGATGCGCCGCTGGCACCGCTCGTCTGGTTCAAGGCGGGCGGGGCGGCGCAATGGCTGTTCGAGCCCAAGGACGCCGACGACCTGTCCGATTTCCTGGCCATGCTCGATCCGGCGATGCCGGTGATGGCGCTCGGCCTCGGTTCCAACCTGATCGTTCGCGATGGCGGCGTGCCGGGCGTGGTGGTGCGTCTGGGCAAGCCCTTCGCCAAGGTGGAGGCGCTGGACGCCACCACCCTGGTCTGCGGCGGCGGTGCGTCGGGCATCCTCGTATCCTCGACCGCGCGGGACGCAGGCATTGCCGGTCTCGAATTTCTCCGCTCCATCCCCGGCACGGTCGGCGGCTTCGTGCGGATGAATGGCGGCGCCTATGGCCGCGAGACCGCGGACATATTGGTCGAATGCGAGGTGGTGCTGCGCTCGGGCGAGCAGGTGACCTTGCTCAACCGCGATCTTCATTACAGCTATCGCCATTCCAACATGGTCGATGGCGCGGTCGTGGTATCGGCGACCTTCCGCGGCGAACCCGGCGAACCGGCCGCAATCCAGGCGGAAATGGACCGCATCGCCACCGCGCGCGAGGAAAGCCAGCCGCTGCGCAGCAAGACCGGCGGATCGACCTTCAAGAACCCGGACGGGCACAAGGCCTGGGCGCTGGTCGATGAAGCGGGCTGCCGCGGCCTCGCGCTGGGCGGCGCGCAGGTGAGCGAGAAGCACACCAACTTCCTGCTCAACACCGGCGACGCCACCAGCGCCGACATCGAAGCGCTGGGCGAGGAAGTCCGCCGCCGCGTGAAGGAAAAGAGTGGCGTCGAGTTGGAATGGGAAATCCAGCGTGTCGGCGTTCAGTTGATTGAAGGAAAGAATGCATGAGCCGTGGTCCCTGGCATGTCGCCGTATTGATGGGCGGCTGGTCGGCGGAGCGGCCGGTGTCGCTGTCCAGCGGCGAGGGCGTTGCCAAGGCGCTGGAATCGCGCGGCCATCGGGTCACGCGGATCGACATGGATCGCGACGTTGCCGCGCGCCTGACTGAGACTAAGGCGGATGTGGTGTTCAACGCGCTGCATGGCGTGCCGGGCGAGGATGGCACGGTGCAGGGCATGATGGACCTGATGGGCCTCACCTACACCCATAGCGGCCTTGCCACATCGGTCATCGCGATCGACAAGCAACTGACCAAGCAGGCGCTGGTGCCGCACGGCATCCCCATGCCCGGTGGCCAGATCGTGGCGAGCGAGAGCCTGTACGCCGGCGATCCGCTGCCGCGCCCCTATGTTCTGAAGCCCGTCAATGAGGGCAGCTCGGTCGGCGTCGCGATCGTCACGGCCGAGGGCAATTATGGCAATCCCATCGCGCGTGACAGCGTCGGCCCATGGCAGGAATTTCCCGAGCTTCTGGCCGAACCCTATATTCGCGGGCGCGAGCTGACCACCGCCGTGCTGGGCGATGAGGCGCTGCTCGTTACCGAGCTGCGCCCCAAGAGCGGCTTCTATGATTTCGACGCCAAATATACCGACGGCATGACCGAACATGTCTGTCCGGCGGAGATACCGGACGAGATCACGCAGGCATGCAAGGCGATCGCGCTCAAGGCGCACCAGCTGCTTGGCTGCAAGGGCGCGTCGCGCTCCGACTTCCGCTGGGACGACAGCCAGGGCGTCGAGGGGCTTTACCTGCTGGAAGTCAATACCCAGCCGGGCATGACCCCCTTGAGCCTGGTGCCGGAACAGGCGAAAAAGCTTGGCATCGAATATGCCGAGCTGGTCGAGCGGATCTGCGAGGAAGCGTTGACGAGGGGGCCGAACATGGGGGCTGGCAATGGCTGAGGCACGGATCCGGCGCGGCGGCACGGCGCGGCTGAGCACGGCGCGGGGCAAGGTGCGCGCCAAGGCCGGATCGGGCCGTGGCCGCCAGCTCAAGCGCCAATCCTCCTTCGATCGGCTGCTCGAACTGCTGCCGATCAGCGAGGATACGCTGCAGAAGCTGGCCACCTGGGCCATCTTCGCGATCTTCGGTGGCATATTGATCGCCATCGCCATCTATGCCGGTCTGCCCGACATGGCGCGCCAGCAGGCGGCAAGCCTGGCCGCGCGCGCAGGTTTCGAGGTGGAGAAGGTCGAGGTGCGCGGCGTCGAGCGCATGGACGAGATGCCGGTCTATAATATCGCGCTTGGCCAGGTCGATCGCTCGATGCTCTCGCTCGACCTGCCCAAGGTGCGGCAGGAAATGCTGAAGCTTGGTTGGGTCAAGGATGCGCGCATTTCCCGTCGCCTGCCCGACACGCTGGTTGTCGATATCGTCGAGCGTGATCCGGTCGCGGTGTGGCAGCATGACGGGCAATTGCATCTGATCGACGTGGCCGGCGTGGTGCTGCAATCGGTGTCGGCCGGGGCGATGCCCGACCTGCCGCTGGTGGTCGGCCCCAATGCCAATCTCCAGACCGCCGGCCTCAATAAGCTGATGGAAAGCGCACCTGCCTTGAAGCCGATGCTGGCTGGCGCAACCTGGGTCGGGAACCGTCGCTGGGATCTGCGCTTTCAGTCGGGGGAGACGCTGTCGCTGCCTGAAGGTGAACAGACATCGGCGGCAGCGCTGGTGAATTTCGCGCGCATGGATGGCGTCAACCGGCTGCTCGGCCGGGGCATCGTCAAGTTCGACATGCGTGATCCCGATCGTTTCGTGCTGCGTCTGCCGCAGGGCCAGACCAGCGATAAGCCGGCAGCGGCGGATGCCAAGGCGGAAAAGACCGCAAGTGCGCCTGCCGCGGGCGAGGAAGGCTAAGTCATGGCACAGCCCAAGGTCGAAAAGCTCATCACCGCGATCGATATCGGATCGTGGAAGGTGTCCGCGCTGATCGCGGGGCGCACCGATACGGGTGAGCTGGCGATCCTGGGCACCGGCCAGCGCGAGAGCCGGGGCGTGCGCCGCGGCTACATCGCCGATATGGAACGCACCGAACTGGCCGTGCGCGAGACGGTGGAACAGGCCGAGCGTGTTGCCGGCACCAATATCGAGGATGTCTGGGTCAGCTTCTCGGGCGGCAGCCTGGTGAGCGACGTCGTCACGGTCGAGCGCGACATGGGCGGCTATCGTGTCGAGCAGCCGGACATCGACGATCTGCTGACCACCGGCCAGCAGGGCATCGACCCCGATGGCCGCATCATCCTGCATGCGCAGCCGACCTGCTTCACCATCAATGGCAAGGTGCCGGTGAAGAAGCCGCTGGGCATGCACGCCGATCTGCTGGGCGTCGACATCCATGTCGTGCTGGCGGATGGCGCGCCGCTCGCCAATCTCGACCTGTGCGTGCGTGGCGCCTATCTGAACGTCAATTCGATCGTCGCTTCGCCGATCGCGACCGGGCTTGCCTGCCTGTCGGAAGAGGAGCGCGACCTGGGCGTGGCGCTGGTCGAGATGGGGGCAGGGGTCACCAATGTATCGCTCTATGCCGGCGGCATGCTGGTGGGGCTGCATTCGATCCCGATGGGTGCGTCCGACATCACCGACGATATCGCTTCGGCTTTCGGCATTCGCCGCAGCCAGGCGGAGCGGATCAAATGCTTCTATGGTTCGGCGATGCAGAACCGCCGCGACTTCCGCGAGATGATCGAGATCGCGACGCCCCATGGCGATGTCGCCATTCCGGGGCAGAGCGCCGGCCCCAATGCGGAAGGCGGCAAGATCACCCGCGCGGCGCTGGTCGGCGTCATTTGCGAACGACTGAACCAGATCATGGCGGAAGTGAATGCGGCGCTGGCCGGCATGGGCTTCAACAGCACCGGGCGCCAGGTCGTGCTGACCGGCGGCGGCGCGGAGATGAAGGGCATTGCCGACTATGCGCAAGGTGCATTGGGGCGTGCGGTGCGGGTCGGTCGCCCGCGTGGCTTGTCAGCCATGCCCGAAGCGCATAGTGGCCCGGCCTTCGCTACTTTGGCCGGATTGGCGCTTTACGGCGCTTCAAACCCGGTTGATCTTAGGGCGATGGCGCCTGCGCCGCAAACCGTGCATCGTCTGGGCGCCCCGCAATGGTGGCAGCGCATGATGCGGGCGATGCGGACGAATTACTGAGCGAATTTGAACGAAAACGAAAATAGCAGGTGAAATACTCTATTTTCTGGTGTTAACAATTGATGACGGTTGTCACTTCCTGACGAGGAAGCTGAGGGAGCAAAGTATATGAGCATCGAGATCAGCCCGCCGCATGTGGACGAATTGAAGCCACGCATTGCGGTGATAGGCGTTGGCGGTGCAGGCGGTAACGCCATCGCGAACATGATCGCGGCCAGCGTCGAGGGCGTCGACTTCATCGTCGCCAATACCGACGCGCAGGCGCTGAACGCCTCGCCGGCTGAACGGCGCATCCAGCTTGGCCCGCAGATCACCGAGGGTCTGGGCGCCGGTTCGCGCCCCGAAATCGGTCGCGCGGCGGCCGAGGAAACGATCATCACCGTCGAACAGGCGCTGGAAGGCGCCCATATGTGCTTCATCACCGCCGGCATGGGCGGCGGCACCGGCACCGGTGCGGCCCCGGTCATCGCCAAGGCGGCGCGTGAAAAGGGCATCCTGACCGTCGGCGTCGTGACCAAGCCCTTCACCTTCGAGGGCAATCGCCGCATGAAGTCGGCGGAAAGCGGCATCGACGAGCTGCAGAAGCATGTCGACACGCTGATCGTCATCCCGAACCAGAATCTGTTCCTGATCGCCAACCCGAACACGACCTTCAAGGAAGCGTTCCAGATGGCGGACGAGGTGCTGCAGCAGGGCGTGCGCTCGATCACCGACCTGATGATCATGCCGGGCCTCATCAACCTCGACTTTGCCGACGTCCGTTCGGTGATGGGCGAGATGGGCAAGGCGATGATGGGCACCGGCGAAGCGGAAGGCGACGGCCGTGCGCTCCAGGCGGCGGAAAAGGCGATCGCCAACCCGCTGCTCGACGGTGTGTCGATGCGCGGCGCCAAGGGCGTGATCGTGTCGATCGTCGGTGGCGACGACATGCGGCTGATGGAAGTCGACGAAGCCGCCAACCATATCCGCGAACTGGTCGATCCCGATGCGAACATCATCTGGGGCAGCGCCTTCAACGACAATCTGAACGGCAAGATCCGCGTGTCGGTCGTCGCGACCGGCATCGACAATGAAGTCGGCAGCCAGGCCGCACCGCTGACCCAGCCGTTCAGCTTCGCCAGCCGTCCGGCCGTCGCCGTGCCGCAGACACCGCGTCCGGCACCGGTGGCCGCACCTGCCCCGGCCGCGCCGGTCGCTGCCGCGCCGGCTCCGGTCGCCGCGCCCGAGCCCGAAGCGCTGGAACTGGACGTGCCCGAAGCTCCGGCACCCGCGCCGATCGCCGCGCCTGCCGCCGAAAAGGCGCCGCCGGCCTTCGCGCCGGCGCGTCCCGCCGCCGTCTTCTCCGACGAGGATCCCTCGCAGGATGAACTGCTGCTCGGCGCCGAAGCAGCCGAACCGACCGCACCGGAAGCCGCGCCCAAGCCCGCCCAGCCGGCGCCGCGCGTCGCGACCGGTGGCACGCTGTTCGAGCGTATGGCCGGCCTTACCCGTGGCAGCGAAAAGGCACCGGGCGCCGAAGAAGGCACGCAGGGCCTGGATATCCCGCGCTTCCTCAACCGCCAGAACAACCAGTAAGGCCAGCGTGCGGGCACAGGCCCGCACCGGCCTGCCAAAGGCGCGCCGTCGGTCGCTTCGGGCGACCCGGCGCGCTTTTTTGTGCAGGTCATTTCCCATTGCTTCCGCGATCCGCTAAGGCAGCCATGTGACACGATCTCATCTATGGATTCTCGGCAGCCTGCTTCTTGCCACGGCTGCGCAGGCGCAAACCGACCAGGCCGATCTGGTCCGGCCCTCGGGCGCCGCGGACCTCAACAATAATCTGGCGAAGCTGGCGACCAATCCGCGGGATTTCAACGCGTTGGTTGGAGCAGGCGAAGCCGCGCTGGAGCTGGACGATGCCCGCGCGGCCGCCGGTTTCTTTGCCCGCGCCGACGCGATCCAGCCCAATAATGGACGCACCAAGGCGGGCCTGGGCCGGGTCATGCTGAAGATGCAGAACCCGGCCGAAGCGCTGCGCCTGTTCGACCAGGCCAGTCGTGCCGGCTATCCCGAAGCGACCATCCAGGGCGACCGTGGCCTTGCGCGCGACATGACCGGCGATCAGGCCGGGGCGCAGCGCGATTATCATGCCGCCCTGCAACGCACCCCGGACGATGCCGAACTGGTGCGCCGCTACGCCGCCTCGCTCGGGATTTCGGGGCAGGTGGATGCCGCCGACAAGGTGTTGCAGCCGCTGCTCTACAAGAGCGACCGGGCCGCCTGGCGCTATAATGCCTTCATCCTCGCGATGAACAACCGCCAGGCCGAGGCCAAGAAGGTGGTCGACCAGACCATGCCCGCCCAGCTGGCGAGCGCCATCACCCCCTATATGCAGAAAATGCCCTATCTGACGGCGGCGCAGAAGGCGGCTGCGGTCCATTTCGGCCATTTCCCGCAGGTGGTCGCGACCAGCATCACGCCGATCGTGCCGACCCCGCCGGCGCCGGGCGTCCAGCTGGCGTCGCGCGACGCCGCACCTGCCGCCGCTTCGACCGCGCCGGCCCAGGGGGATCGCCGCACGACCCGCAACGGCAGTGGCCGGCAGCGCGGTACGTCGCTGGCCCGCGCGCCGCTCGGCACGCCCGCCGCCCGCCAGCCTGCTGCCAGCCAGCCTGCCGCCAGCCAGCCCGCGCCGACACAGAGCGGGACGCAGCTTGCCGCACAAGCCACGCAGCCTGCTGCCCCCACGCCGACGCCGACGCCGACGCCGACGCCTGCATCCGCAACGGTCCAGCCGCTGCCCGCCGACACGCGCGGCCGCCAGACGATCGTCCAGCCGACGCCGAGCCAGAGCGCCCGTTCGGAGATGGTGCAGCCGGTGCCCGGTCAGGCGACAGCGCCTGCGCCGACCCCGGCACCAACGCCTGCCCCGGTCCGCAGCGCATCGGCCGATGTGCAGGGGCCGCCTGCGCCGGGCCTCGATGCGCTGGATGGCGGCGCGCCGCGCTCCACCGCGCCGGCGCCGACCACCGGCCAGCCGAGCGCCGCCTCGCAGCTCAATTCGAGCGCGCTTGCCCAGGCGTCGAGCGTGACCCCGCCCGCGCCGCAGGGCACGCCGCCCGCGCCGACGCCATCGGCGCCGGTCGCCACCCAATTTACGCCGCCGGCGGGCAGTGCCGCGCCGCAGCCGGCGCCGGAGGCGACCCGGAGCCTGGCCGACATCATCCACGCCATCGACGTGCCCGACAGCGAGCGCCGCTCGAACGTGGTCGCGGTCGACCTGGCCGAGGTCGAGAAGCTGCAGGCTGCCCGCCGCGCCGCTGCGCGCCAGGCGGAGGCGGACAAGGCGAAGAAGGCGGCCGCCGCCAAGGCTAAGGCGGAAGCCGACGCCAAGGCGAAGAAGGAAGCCGAGGAAAAGAAGCGACTGGCCGCCAATCCCGCGCGCAACTGGGTGCAGATCGGCACCGGGCAGAAGAGCGCGCTGGCCTTCACCTTCAAGCGCTTGCAGGGCAAATATGACGCGGTCGCGCCGCAGGATGGCTGGAGCGCAAGCTGGGGCCAGACCTCTCGCCTGCTGATCGGTCCCTTTGCCAGCTTCACCCGCGCCAAGGCGGTCGAGGCGGACCTCAAAAAGGCCGGCGCCGACGCCTTCGCCTGGCAGAGCGACGCGGGCGAGGTGGTCGAAAAGCTGGGCAGCAAATAAGGGGTTCGCATGACGATGCTCGCATCCTACGCCTCTCAGCCCGACCAGAGCCGGGGACGGCTCCATGCCGAACCGGGCGGCGAGATGCGCGGCCCGCGCGATATGTTCCAGCGCCACCGCGACCGCATCATCCATTCGATCTCCTTCCGCCGGCTGCGGCACAAGACGCAGGTGTTCGTGTCGCCCGACGGCGATCATTATCGCGTGCGCATGACCCACAGCCTGGAGGTGGCGCAGATCGGCCGCGCCATCGCCCGCACGCTGGCCCTCAACGAGGATCTGACCGAGGCGCTGTGCCTGGCCCATGATATCGGCCATCCGCCCTTCGGCCATGCCGGCGAGGATGCGCTGGAGGCGGCGCTGGAGGATCATGGCGGCTTCGATCATAATGCGCACACGCTGCGCACGCTGATGCTGCTGGATTCGCCCTATCCGCGCTTTCGTGGGCTCAACCTCAGCTGGGAAATGCTGGAGGGGCTGGCCAAGCATAATGGCCCCGTGACCAAGCCCGGCTGGGCGATGCGCGAACTGGACGCGATGTTTCCGCTCGACCTTGCCAGCCATGCCTCGCTGGAGGCGCAGCTGGCGGCGCTGTCGGACGATATCGCCTATGACAATCACGATATTGACGATGGCCTGCGCGCCGGGCTGCTGAGCCTGGAACAGCTTTTGACCGTGCCGCTGGTGCGCCATTGCTGGGATCGGGTGACGGCCCGCTATCCCGATGTGCCGCAGGATCGGCTGCTGCGCGAACTGGTGCGCGAACAGATTGGTGTGATGGCCAATGACCTGCTCACCACCACCCGCGCCAATATCGCGGCCGCCGGGGTGGAAACGGTCGCCGATGTCCGCGCGCTGGGCCGCACGCTGGTCGCCTTCTCGCCCGAACTGGCCGCGCAGGAGCGGGAATTGAAGCGCTTCATGTATGCGACCCTCTATCATCATCCCGATCAGCTGGCCGCCGCCGACCGGGCGCGGGTGATCGTGATCGACCTGTTCCGCGCCTATCTGGCCGACCCCGCGCTGATGCCGCCCGAATGGCGCGACGAATGCGCGCTGGAGGAGCCGACCCGCAGTCGCCACATCGCCGACTTCATCGCCGGCATGACCGATCGCTATGCCGAAAAGCGGCATGCCGAAATTTGTGGCGCACTGGTCTAGGCGCGAGCGGCCGTCTTCGACGCGACAGTTGAAAGTTCACAGCGTCGTTACCCGCGCATTCTGGCGTGTTTGCGGGCCCTACGCGCCTGCGACGCGCCACCTGGGTCATGTCGACGCGACGATGGCGCCTCGCCCGCGCGACACCGACGCGACAATGAGACGACAGCGAAGCGACGCCGATGGAGCTTGCGGGAGATAAGGCGGAAGGGGCAGGGGGCTGTTCCATCGGGCAGGATAGATCAGAGAAAGCCGGAGTAGGAAAGGGCACGGGCGATCATGGCTCTGGCCGCTGACGACCAATTATTGCCGCTTATGGAGATTGCCGAAATGCTTTAAAGCGGCCATCGAAACCTAGCCTGCCTATCAAAGCGAACAGGAAACTCGGTGGACGCATTGTCATTCAAGAATGCTCTTCGGAACGCGAAGCCTGCCGCAGAAGCCTTTGCCACCATCGGCCTCAGCAAGGACGAGGTTATTGATATTTCATCGTCTTTCGAAATGTTCGATCGAACGATGGCGCAATCTAATAATCTCCCAGACCCTACGTTGCGTGATTTGTTCGCGCGCTATGACGCCAGCAACACCGAAATAGGTATGGTCCGTTTCCGCGACCTTCCTGAGCCAGCGCAAAACGGTTTTATCATAGGTGATGTAGAAGCAGATTACCTAACTCTGGAGACCCCCTCCGGAGAACTGGTAGTGCGTGACCATGCTGACCCAGATCACCTGATATGGAAATGCGCGCGGAACGGAGCGAGCCTGCTCGCTGCCCTGTCCATAGCGGGAGAATATCTGGGCGCGTGCATGATCGTCGATCAAGCAGGCACAGCATTTCAACAAGAGGCTCTCAAAGACTGTGTGAAAGTTGCAGGAGGGCGAACATACGGCCGCTTTTACGAAATGCTATTAGGCGTTGGATAAGCCAATTGGTGTCCAATTTTGCCAACAGTCGGTTGAAAGCCGCCGATCCGCTTTCCACTCAAACTCCGCCAACGGAAACGCTGCGTTGGCGTTCCGCCGGCTGGTCCGGTCGTCGCGCGGGCTTTATCTCTCTGCCCATGACACTGCATCCCCAGATCGCGGCCTTTGCCGCCCAGCTTGACGATCTTTCCCGCCTGTTGCGGGCGCAGGGCGCGCGGCCCTGGGCGGATCGGATCGACCTCATTCAGCGCGCCGTCGCGGACTCGAACTATGCCGGCGTCACCCGCTTCCTGGCCATGTTCGAGGGGGAGAGCGGCTTTGCCGAGCTGACCCTGGCGGATGAAGCGGTCGATGCGACGCTATCTCAATGTCGGGCAGCGGCGTTGGCGATGGCGCAGCGGTTGGCGCGCGAGGAAGGCTGATCCGGCTGCAACCTGCGTCCCTGCGACATTTGCCCGATTGACGCCGCCCGCGCTTTGGGCAAATGCGTGGGGCGTCTCCGGTGCCGAGGATTCGGCAGCGGGCACGATGCGGGAGAGCATGGGCGCCTTTCAGGCTTGAGCCCGTCGCCGAAGGAGCAACCGCCCCGGAATCTCTCAGGCCAAAGGACCGCATCGCGCGTAGATACTCTGGAAAGCGGATGGCCCCGTGCCGTCCCACCGAAGGGGTAAGCCAGCCGGTCCCAGGCCGCTGGTCAAAGCTCTCAGGTTCCGTGACAGAGGGGGTGGCATGCCGGAAGCGCCGATTCGTCGGCTGCGTTGGCCTGTCGCCGCATCCCTCCTACGGAAAGGTCTTGCCATGACCGCCACTGACGACGTCGCCGCCCTCGAAGCGGAACTGCCCCTCGAAGCCCTGCCGCTGGACGCCTGGCACCGTGCCAAGGGCGCGCGCATGGTCGGCTTCGCCGGCTATCACATGCCGATCCAGTATGAAGGCATCATGGCCGAACATAGCTGGACCCGCGAACATGCCGGGCTGTTCGACGTCAGCCATATGGGCCAGCTGACCTTTTCCGACGAGACCGGCGGCGCCAGCGTCGACGCGGCGCTCGAAACCCTGCTGCCCAGCGATATCAAGGGGCTGAAGCCCTTCCGCCAGCGTTATTCGATGCTGCTCGATCAGGAAGGCGGCATCCTCGACGACCTGATGGTCTCGCGTCCCGGCGACGGTGCATTCGAAGGCGCGGCGATCTACATGGTCGTCAATGGCGCGACCAAATATGACGATATCGGCTGGATGATCGAGCATCTGCCCGACGACGTCACCATGAACCATATGGCCGATCAGGCGCTGCTGGCGCTGCAGGGCCCCGAAGCGGGCGAGGCGATGGCCGCGCTCATCCCGGAAACCGCCGACCTCATCTTCATGCAGTCCGGTCCCTTCACTTGGCGCGGCGTGCCGCTGTGGATCAGCCGGTCTGGCTATACCGGCGAGGATGGCTTTGAAATCAGCGTGCCGGGTGATTCCGTCGCGCTGCTGGCCGATGCGCTGTGCGCGCTGCCGCAGGTCAAGCCGATCGGCCTTGGCGCGCGCGATTCCCTGCGTCTGGAAGCCGGCCTGCCGCTCTATGGCCATGACCTGTCGCCCGCCGTCAGCACCATCGGCGCGGACCTGGGCTTTGCCATCCAGAAGCGCCGCCGCGAGGAAGGTGGCTTCATCGGCCATGCCCGCGTGATGAAGGAGCTGGCCGAAGGCCCCGGTTCCAAGCGCGTCGGCCTGAAGATCGAAGGCCGCCTGCCGGCCCGCGAAGGCGCGCAAATCTACGCCGGCGACGTGCTGGTGGGCGAAGTCACCTCGGGCGGCTTCGCGCCGAGCGTGGGCGCGCCGATCGCCATGGGCTGGGTCAGCCTGCCTTATTCCGCGCTCGACACCGCGCTGGAGATCGAGGTGCGCGGCAAGCGGATTGCAGCGGCGGTTGCGCCGATGCCGTTCGTTCCGCATCGTTATCGCCGCAAGGCCTGAATTACCGCTTTTCGAGGAGAGCAAGCATGAGCCGCTATTTCACCGACGAACATGAATGGATCGACGTTGCAGGCGACATCGCCACCGTCGGCATCACCGATTATGCGCAGGAACAGCTGGGCGACATCGTGTTCGTCGAACTGCCCGCCGAAGGCACGACCTTCGAAAAGGGTGACGACGCCGCTGTCGTGGAATCGGTCAAGGCCGCGTCCGACGTCTATGCCCCGATCTCGGGCGAAGTCGTCGAAGCCAATGGCGCGCTGGAAGACGAGCCGGCGCTGGTCAACAGCGATGCCGAGGAAGATGGCTGGTTCTTCAAGCTGCGCATTGCTGATGCGAGCGAGCTGGAAGGCCTGATGAACGAAGCCGCCTACAAGAAGTTCGTGGCGAGCCTCTGATCCGATAATCGCCCCTCCCTTTCAAGGGAGGGGTTGGGGTGGGTGGCGAGCGAAGCGAGCCTTGCAACCTGGCCTCAGGCGTTGCCGGCGATTGCTGCGCAATCGCACCCACCCCCGGCCCCTCCCTAAAAGGGAGGGGAGTGGAGAAATACATGCGCTACCTACCCCTTACCGACACCGACCGGCAGGAAATGCTGTCCGTCATCGGCGCCGAGACGATCGACGACCTGTTCATCGACGTCCCCGCCGAAGCCCGCCTGAGCGGCACCATCGCCGGCCTGCCCGATCATGCCAGCGAGCTGGCGGTCGAGCGCCATATGGGCGCGCTCGCTCGCAAGAATCTGTCGGCAGGGGAAGCGCCCTTCTTCCTGGGCGCCGGCGCCTACAAGCATCATGTCCCCGCCAGCGTCGATCATCTGATCCAGCGCGGCGAGTTCCTGACCGCCTACACGCCCTATCAGCCGGAAATCGCGCAGGGCACGCTGCAGGTGCTGTTCGAGTTCCAGACCCAGGTCGCCCGCCTGCTGGGCGTGGATGTCGCCAACGCCTCCATGTATGACGGCTCGACCGCCTGCTGGGAAGCGATCGGCATGGCCCGCCGCATCACCAAGCGCGGCAAGGCGCTGCTGTCGTCCGGCCTGCACCCCCATTATGTCTCGGTCGCCAACACCATGGCGAAGTTCACCGGCGACGCGCTGGTGCATCAGGCGCCGACGCTGGACGCCGCGACCGGCATCGACGCGCTGATCGCATCGATCGACAAGGATACGTCCTGCGTCGTCGTCCAGTATCCCGACATCCTCGGCCGCATCGCCGACCTGACCCCGCTGGCCGAAGCGGCGCACGCCGCCGGCGCGCTGCTGGTCGCGGTCGTGACGGAACCCGTCGCTCTGGGCGCGATCAAGGCACCGGGCCATATGGGCGCGGACATCGTCGTGGGCGAAGGCCAGTCGATCGGCGTCGGCCTCCAGTTCGGCGGTCCCTATCTGGGCCTGTTCGGCTGCAAGCAGAAATATGTCCGCCAGATGCCGGGCCGCCTGTGCGGCGAGACGGTCGATGCGGCCGGCAAGCGCGGCTTCGTGCTGACGCTTTCCACCCGCGAGCAGCATATCCGCCGCGAAAAGGCGACGTCGAACATCTGCACCAACTCGGGCCTGTGCGCGCTGGCGTTCAGCATCCACATGACCCTGCTGGGCGAGAAGGGCCTGCGTGAGCTGGCGACCCTGAACCACGGCCTGGCCGTGCAGGCTGCCGATCGTCTGGCCAAGGTGCCGGGCGTGACCCTGCTCAATGACGGCTTCTTCAACGAATTCACGCTGGTCCTGACCAAGGATGCGCGCGACGTCGTCCGCAACCTCGCCGACAAGGGCGTGCTGGCCGGCGTCTCGCTCGGCCGCCTGTTCCCGGACGCGCCGGAGATCGGCAACGGCCTGGTCGTCGCCGTGACCGAGACTGTCACGCCGGAGGATATCGAAACCCTTGCCGCAGCGCTTGAGGAGGAACTGGCATGACCATGTTGAAGGAAGGTCGCCCGACCACCCCGCAGGCCGTTGCGCAGGAGCATATGGCCCCGGAAACCGCCACCGGCAATCGCGCGCTGATGCTGGAGGAAAAGCTGATCTTCGAGATCGGCTCGACCGACACCACCGGTGTCGATTTCGCCGACGCGCCCAAGGTGGCCAGCCGCCTTGGTTCGCTGGCCCGCACCGACAGCATCGGCCTGCCCGGCCTGTCGGAGCAGGAAACGGTGCGCCACTACACCCGCCTGTCGCGCCAGAACTACGCCATCGATCTTGGCCTGTTCCCGCTCGGCAGCTGCACCATGAAGCATAACCCGCGCCTCAATGAAAAGGTCGCGCGGATGCCCGGTTTCGCCGACATCCATCCGCTCCAGCCGCAGTCGACGGTGCAGGGCGCGCTGGCCGTCATCCATGAACTGGCCGCCTGGCTGGTGACGCTGACCGGCATGCACTCGGTCGCGATGTCGCCCAAGGCGGGCGCCCATGGCGAACTGTGCGGCCTGCTGGCGATCCGCGCCGCGCTCGAAGCGCGTGGCGACGCCCGCAGCGTCATCCTGGTGCCCGAAAGCGCCCATGGCACCAACCCGGCGACGGCCGCCTTCTGCGGCTACAAGGTCGAGGATATCCCCGCGACCCCGGATGGCCGTGTTGACCTGGAAGCCTTGAAGGCCCGTCTGGGACCGGACGTTGCGGCGGTGATGATCACCAACCCCAACACCTGCGGCCTGTTCGAGCGCGACATGAAGACCATCTCCGACGCGGTCCATGCCGCCGGGGCCTTCGTCTATTGCGACGGCGCGAACTTCAACGCCATCGTCGGTCGGGTCCGCCCCGGCGACCTGGGCGTCGACGCCATGCACATCAACCTGCACAAGACCTTCTCGACGCCCCATGGCGGCGGTGGTCCCGGTTCCGGTCCGGTCGTGTTGTCGGAAGCGCTCACGCCCTTCGCGCCGCTCCCCTTCGTGGAAAAGCAGGGCGACAAGTTCGTGCTGGTCGAAGAGGAAACGGCGGAGGATCACCACGCCCAGACCTTTGGCCGCATGGTCGCCTTCCATGGCCAGATGGGCATGTTCACCCGCGCGCTGACCTATATCCTCAGCCACGGCGCCGACGGCCTGCGCCAGGTCGCGAGCGATGCGGTGCTGAACGCCAATTACATCCTGCGCAGCCTGGATGACGTGCTCGACGCGCCCTTCGGTGCGGCTGGCCCGTGCATGCATGAGGCACTGTTCAGCGACAAGGGGCTGGCCGAAGGCTTCACGACGCTGGATATCGCCAAGGGCCTGATCGACGAAGGCTTCCACCCGATGACCATGTATTTCCCGCTGGTCGTCCATGGCGCGATGCTGGTCGAACCGACCGAGACCGAAAGCAAGGCGGCGCTGGACCAGTTCATCATGGCGCTGCGCAGCCTGGCCGAACGGGCCAAGGCGGGTGACGAGGCGCTGAAGGGCGCGCCCTATCACGCCCCGCGCCGTCGCCTCGACGAGACGCTGGCCGCACGCAAGCCGGTGCTGACCTGGTCCGAACCGGACCTGGCGGTCGCCGCCGAATAAGCCGGACGCAAAGGGCGGTGGAGGATCTCCACCGCCCTTTTTGCATCGGCCGGCTACAGACAAGGATTTGTCCATGACACAGGATGCCCCCGCACCCTGGACGCCGCAGGGCGACGGCCCCGATCCGCGCCGCCATGCCCCCGCGACGCTGCGCAACCGCGATGCGATCGCGGCTGTCCTGCGGAACGAACTGCCCGATGCCGGGCTGGTGCTGGAAGTGGCGAGCGGCAGCGGCGAACATGTCGTCCACTTCGCCGTCACCTTCCCCGCGCTCGATTGGCAGCCCAGTGATCCCGATCCCGCGGCGCTGGCCTCGATCGCGGCGCTGCGCGGCGACGCCAATCTGCCCAATCTGCGCGCGCCGCTGCTGATCGACGCGGCGAGCGCCGACTGGCCGATCGATGCGGCCGACGCGCTCCTGTGCATCAACATGGTGCATATCAGCCCCTGGGCGGCGACGCTGGGGCTGCTGGCGCATGGCGCGCGATTGCTGGCGCCGGGGGCGCCGCTGATCCTCTATGGCCCCTATGTCGAGGATGATGTGCCGACCGCCCCCTCCAATCTGGCGTTCGACCGATCGCTGAAGGATCGCAACCCGCAATGGGGCCTGCGGACCCTGACCGATGTCGACCGGGCGGCGGCCGATGTCGGGTTCGGCCGCACCCGGCGGGTGGCGATGCCGGCCAATAATCTGATGCTGGTCTATCGTCGGGGATAGGGTGCATATGGTCGTCCGCGCATGATCCGCGCAAGACGCTTCCACCGGGCGGGATCAGGCTCTAAAGCGCTTGGCGATGACCAACAGCCTGTTCTCGCTCGTCGCTGCCGAACTGTCCGCGCCGGCCGATCCGCGCGCGGCCGCCATGGCGGGGGCGCTGGCGGCGAAATATCCCGGTGCGGCACGGGCGGTGCTCTTCTACGGCTCCTGCCTGCGCGAGGCCAATCTCGACGGGCTGATGCTCGATTTCTACCTGATCGTCTCCGATTATGAGGCGGCCTATGGCAAGGGCTGGCTGGCGCGCGCCAACCGGGCGATCCCGCCCAATGTGTTTCCGTTCGAACATGGCGGCCTGATCGCCAAATATGCCGTGCTGTCGGAGGCTGATTTTGCCCGGCTGAACAGCATGAAGGCGGATAATGTCTCGGTCTGGGCGCGCTTTGCCCAGCCGTCCCGGCTGCTATGGTCGGCGGATGATCTGGCGCGCCAGCGCGCGCTGGCGGCTGTGGCGCAGGCCGCGCCGACTCTGTTGTCGCTCGCCCGGCCGATGGCGGATGGGCAGGGCGATGACCCCGTGGCGCTGTGGAAGACCGGCTTCACCCTCACCTATAACGCCGAATTGCGGGCGGAGAAGACAGGGCGCTCGCTCTCGATCGTCGATGCCGATCCCGACCGCTATCGCCGCTTCGGCGCGGCGGCGCTGGCCGAGGGACTGCCGCCGTCGCCCGACCATGCGGACAAGGTCTGGCGCGGGCTGCAGCGGCGCGGCAAATATCTGTCGGTGGTGCGCCTCGCCAAGGCGAGCTTCACCTATGCCGGCGGGATCGATTATCTGGCGTGGAAGATCAACCGCCATGCCGGCACCGCAATCGAGATCAAGCCCTGGCAGCGGCGCTGGCCGCTGCTGGGCGCGGTCACTCTGCTGCCGCGGCTGTTCCTGGGTGGTTCGATCCGCTGAGCGCGTTCGACAGAGCGAGGCCCAGGGCATTGAGCGTGTAGGGCTTGCGCAGCACTTCATGCCCCCGGAAATCGTCGCTGTCGGTCGCATCGCCGGTGAAACCGGTGACGAACAGCACCGGCAGATGGCGCATATGGGCGGGCAGGGTGCGGATCATTTCCGGCCCGGTCATGTCGGGCATCAGCACGTCGCTCATGATCAGGCCGATATCGGCATTGTTGCTGAGCAGCTTGGCCGCCTTGCTGGGATGGTCGCAGGCGATCGGCAGATGGCCGAGTTCGGCTAGCGCCGCCATGGTCTGGTTCAGCACGCGCGGATCATCCTCCACCACCAGGATGCGGGTAGGGGGATGGAGCGTGTGCAGCTGCTCGCTCGCCGGGGCCTCTGCCGCGGCCTCCTGCTCGGTCAGGATGCGGCGCGGCAGGTAGATATGGACGCTGGTGCCGGTGCCCAGTTCGGATTCGATGCGGATTTCGCCCTGGCTCTGGCGCACGAAGCCGAAAATCTGGCTGAGGCCAAGGCCGGTGCCCTTGCCGACCGGCTTGGTGGTGAAGAAGGGCTCGAACACGCGGGCGGCCACCTCGGCCGTCATGCCGCAGCCATTGTCGGTGACGCTGACGGTGACATAGTCGCCGGCCGGGCATTCGCCGATCTGGTTGGCGGCAAGCTGTGCCTGGCCGGTCGAGATGGTCAGCTTGCCCCGGCCCTCCATCGCGTCGCGGGCGTTGACGCACAGGTTGAGGAGGGCGTTTTCCATCTGATGCTGGTCGACGAAGATGCGCCAGCCGCTTGCCTTGTGGGCGAAGCTGACGATGATCTGGTCGCCGATCGTGCGGTCGACCAGATCGGCCATGCCGCGCAGCAGGCTGTCGGGATCGACAGCATTGGGCAGCAGCGGTTCGGAACGGGCAAAGGCGAGCAGGCGGCGGGTCAGCGCGGCGGCGCGGTTGGCGCCTTCCATCGCATTGTCGAGATGATGGCCGGCCTCGGCCGGTTTCAGCCGCAGCTTGCGCTTGGCCAGCTCCAGCCCGCCGACGACGACCGCCAGCATATTGTTGAAGTCATGGGCGATGCCACCGGTCAACTGGCCGACCGCGTCCATCTTCTGCATCTGGCGCAGATTATCCTCGGCGGCGGCGCGCTCGGCGGATTCGCGCTTCAACTGCTCATAGGCGTCCGACAATTCGCTGGTGCGGGCGGAAACTGCCTCTTCCAGCCGGTCGGCGCGTTCCGCCTCCATATCCGCCATGCGGCGCGCGTTGCGCCGTTCGGTATAGGCCGCATTGACCAGCCACAGCGCGAACAGCACGCAGACCAGCAGGGCGAGGCCGACCATACGCGATGTCTTGCCGACCAGTTCGGTGCGGTCGCCCGCCAGGCTGACGGCCAGGCTGCGTTCGCGCAGCCGCGCATTTTCGGCCTGGATCACCAGATCGATCAGCGCCGTCAGCCGCTTGATATCCTGCGATCGCCCGGCCTGATGGAATTGCGCCAGTGCGCCCATCTTCTGGTCATAGGTGGTGCGCAGGCCGATTTCGCTCAGCGTCTTGCCGCGCTGTTCGAAGGCGAACTGGAGCGCGCGGACATTGCCGCGCTGCCAGTCGGACTTGCGGGTGGCATAGGTCAGCGACTTGAGCTGGCTGGCGGCGGTGCGCCACTGGTCTTGGAACAGGCGGCCGGTGTCGGGGTCGAGGCTGATGACATAGCGGGCCAGCGTCACTTCGGCGCGGGCGGTCTTGGCCTCGAAGGCGCGGGCGAGCGCCATGATTTCCCAGCTGCGCTGCTGTTCGGCAAGCGCGCGCTGGTGATCGCGCGAGGCGCTGCTGGCGCTGTAGAGCAGGGCGCCGAGCGATCCGATCAGCAATATGCCAAGGACCAGGGGCATGTAGCGCCGCGCCGCGGCGCGCCAGCCCCAGTCCTGTTCATCGATCACTTCGCGTTCCGCCATATACCGTTACACTAACCGAACTATGTTAACCGCGCGAATATGCAGGTTAGATGGTTCCGCTGCTGTAGCAGATTCTATCGCAGGAAATACCCGGTCGATCGTCGGAGTGTCGAAAAGCGCGATCAGTTGATCGCGCCGGTGGCCTTGCCGGCGGTTTCGAACATGGCGATGATCTGTTCGACCTGCTCGTCGCTATGTTCGGCGCAGAGCGAGCAGCGCAGCAGGAAGGTGCCGGCCGGGGTTGCCGGCGGGCGCGCCATGTTGACGTAGAGGCCCAGCTCCAGCAGCGTCTGCCACATCGCCACCGCCTGCATCTGGTCGGTCAGGATGACGGCGATGATCGCCGACTGCGGCGTCGCGCTGCCCAGCTTGAAGCCGAGGTCGGTGAGGCCCTTGTGCAGGCGCTGGCTGTTCTTCCACAGATGCGCGCGCTTCTCGCCGGCGTGCATCAGCTTGCGGATGCTGGTCGCGGCGGTGGCGACGACGCTGGGCGGCAGCGAGGCGGTGAAGACATAGGGGCGGCAGACGAGGCGCAGGATTTCGAACTTGGGATGGTTCGAGACGCAGAAGCCGCCGACGGTGCCGACCGACTTGGAGAAGGTGCCGACCACGAAGTCGATCTCGCCCTCGACGCCCTGTTCCTCATAGGCGCCACGGCCGTTGGGGCCGAAAAAGCCCATGCCATGGGCCTCGTCGCACAGGATCATGCAATTGGGGTGCTTGCGGATCGCGGCGACCATTTCGGGCAGCGGGGCGACGTCGCCCAGCATCGAATAGACGCCTTCCAGCACGACCAGCTTCAGCGCGTCGGCGGGCAGGCGGCCCAGGCGTTTGTCCAGATCCTCGACGCTGTTGTGGCGGAAGCGGACGATTTCCGCATTGCCCATGGCGCAGCCGTCATAGATGGAGGCATGGCTGTCGGCGTCGAGCACGACATAATCGCCCTTGCCCGCGAGGGTGGAGATGATGCCCAGGTTAGCCTGATAGCCGGTCGAGAAGACCATGGCGCCCGACGTGCCGTAGAACTCCTTGAGCGCGTCCTCGACTTCCTTATGGCCCTGATAGGTGCCGTTGAGGACGCGGCTGCCGGTGGTGCCGGCGCCGAACTCGTCCAGCGCCTTCTTGCCGGCTTCGACCACATCCGGGTCGAAGGTCATGCCCATATAATTATAGGTGCCGAGCAGGATGGTTTCCTTGCCCTTGATGATCGCGCGGGTGGGCGAGAGCACCTGGTCCATGACGATCGCATAGGGATCGCGCACGCCCGTCGCCAGCAGCGCCTCGCGCTCGTTGATCAGCGGATCGAACTTGGAGAAGAGATCGCGGGTTTCGGTAGCGATGGCGGCGTCGGTCATAATATCCAAAGTCCCTTAACCGTTCGAGCTGAGCGAAGTCGAAGCTCTGTGCCGAGCGGAGCCGAGGCTCCCTGCTTCACCTTCGCTCAGCAACGCCCTTCGACTTCGCTCAGGGCGAACGGCAAAAATCTAAATCAGGCGGCCTTGAGCTTGGCGACCGCGTCGACCAGCTGGCCCACGGTCTCGATCTCGGCCTGCATGTTCATGGTGATGATGATGTCGAACTCGTCCTCGATGGCGGCGACGAAATCCATCACGGTCAGGCTGTCCCATTCCAGGTCGCCGGCAAAGGTGGTGGCTTCGGTCAGATCGACGCCCTTCTTGTTGAAGGGGGCGATCTGCGCTGCGACGCTGTCGAAAATCTCGCTGCGATCGGTCATTATCTCTTCAATCTTTCCATGAAAGCACGGCTTTTGCCGCCTCACGCCGCTCTTTGGCAAGCGAATAAGGCGTCAATCGGGCAGCATCTGGGGCAAAATGCCTTGTTCGCGGCGCGCCGTGTCGCGCCGCGCTCTGCTATTCCAGCCCCGCAAGGGCGGGAGGGTCAGCGGAAATTGTCGGCGTAGGCCTGAATTTTCAGCGTCTTGGGCGGGGTCGCGATGACGGTGTAGGCGATCTTCTCGCGCTCGGCATAGGCGACGGCGGCGTCCTGCGAGGAGAAGCTGAGCTTCAGCTGCTGCTTGGTGTCGCCCGAGCCGGCCCAGCCGGTCAGCGGATCGGCCTTCTTCGCTTCGGCGGGCGCATATTCCAGCACCCACTTGTGAGTCAGCGCCTTGCCGGACTGGAGGGCGTTCTTCTGGATCTGGTAAATGCGCGCGGTCATCGCGATGAAACTCCGTAAAATCGTCATTGTGCGTTGCACCAGCGGTCGCCGTGAAGTCAAGAGTTGCGGCGCGCATCCGCATTTTTGGTGCGCAATGTGGCATTGGCGCTCGCCGGATCGTCGGGCCAGGGGTGGCGGGGATAGCGACCACGCATTTCCTTCGCCACGTCGCGCCAGTTGCCGGCCCAGAAGCCGGGCAGGTCGCGCGTCGTCTGGATCGGCCGGCCGGCGGGGGAGGTGAGCGAGAGGACCAGCGGGATGCGCTGGTTGCCGACGGTCGGATGCTGCGACAGGCCGAACAGCGCCTGCACCCGCAATTCCACGCGCGGGCCGCCCTCGGCCGCATAGTCGATCGCATGGGTGGAACCGGCGGGCGAACGGAAATCGGGTGGGGCGAGCCGGTCGAGCTGCTGCTTGCCATCCCAGCCGATCAGCGTTTCGAGCACGCCCGATAGTTGCGATCGATCGATGTCGGACAGACGGCGTTTGCCCGCCAGCAGCGGCGGCAGCCACTCGTCCAGCGTGTCGATCAGGGCGGCGTCGGACAGCGCCTCGATCCCGGCAAAGTCCGCCCGCATCCGCAGCGATTGCGCCGCCTCCGACCAGGGGAGGAGGGCAAGGCCGCCCTGCCGCACGCCATCGAGCAGTGCGGCAGCCACCGCGTCGGGGTCGGGCCGGTCATCGGAGCCGGAGGACAGGCGCACCGCGCCCAGCCGCCGCTCCCGCAGCGCCTCTATCCCGCCATTGGCAGGGCGGAACTTCACCGTGCGATGCTCGGCGATGCGCTCGCCGAACAAGGCGATCACCTCCGCCTCGCCGATCGGGGCGGCCGACAGGATGCGCGCGCCGGCGGCGCTGCCCTGCACTTCGCCCACCGCCAGCCAGGTTTCGCTGGCCAGCGGCGAGAGCGGATCGAGCCGGAAGCCGCGCCCGCCCACGCTGGCCCAGTCTGCGCCATCGGCGGAGCGGCGCTTGGCGACGCGATCGGGAAAGGCAAGGGCAAGGCAGAGGCCGACATCGTGCAGTCCGCCCTCTGCGGGTGGCTGGGCATCGACCAGTCGCGTCCAGCGCTTCGCCAATCCCCGTCCGGCTTCGGCCCGCTTGCCGCCCTCGCGGCGCCAGCGCTGGAGCCGCAAAGTGAGGTCGGTATCCTGCCCGCCAAGGCCGCGTTCGCCCAGCAATACTGCGATCTCGGCGGCGGTGCGGGCAAGGCCGCGCTCACCGGCGCGCACCAGCATATGGGCGATGCGCGGCGCCAGCGGCAGGGTGGCGAGCGCCTTGCCATGGGCCGTGATGCGGCCATCGGCGTCGAGCGCCTCCAGGGCGGTCAGTCGCTTGGCGGCCTCGGCGACGGCAGCGGTGGGCGGCGCGTCGAGCCAGCGCAGGCTGGCCGGATCGCTGACGCCCCAGAGTGCGCAGTCGAGCAGCAGGCTGGAAAGATCGCTTTCCAATATTTCGGGCGGGTCGAAGGGCGGCATGCCCGCGGTCGCCGCCGCTTCCCACAGGCGATAGGCGACACCCGGCCGCTGGCGCGCGGCGCGGCCGGCGCGCTGGGTGGCGGACGCCTGGCTGGCGCGCTCGGTGACGAGGCGGGTGACGCCGGCGGCACGGTCGTAACGCGGGCGGCGGGCCAGGCCGCTGTCGACGACGATGCGGACGCCATCGATGGTCAGGCTGGTCTCGGCGATCGAGGTGGCGAGGATTACCTTGCGCCGCCCTTCGCGCGAGGGGCGGATGGCGGCGCGCTGGGCCGCCGGATCGAGCGAGCCGTGCAACATGTGGACCTCGAACGCGCCACCCTCGATCCGTTCGGCGGTGCGCTCGATTTCCCGGACGCCGGGCAGGAAGGCGAGCAGGTCGCCCTGCGTTTCTTCCTCCAGCGCGCGGCGGATGGCGGCGGCCATCTCATCCTCGATCCGCTTTTCGGCATGGCGGCCGATATGGCGCAACTCCAGCGGCTGGATCTTGCCCTCGCTCTCGATCACCGGTGCGCCATCGAGCAGGGTGGAGAAACGCGCGCCGTCGAGCGTGGCCGACATCGGCAGGATGCGCAGGTCCGGGCGCAGCGCCGCCTGCGCATCGAGCGCCAGCGCCAGGCCAAAGTCGCTGTCCAGGCTGCGCTCATGCACTTCGTCGAACAGCACGGCGGACACGCCCGTCAGTTCGGGATCATCCTGGATGCGGCGGACGAAGATGCCTTCGGTCAGCACCAGCAGCCGCGTTTTCGCGCTGACCTTGCTGTCCATCCGCGTCGCATAGCCGACCGTGCCGCCGGGCTGTTCGCCCAGCATCTCGGCAATCCGCTCGGCCGCGGCGCGAGCGGCAAGGCGGCGCGGCGACAGCAGCAGCACCTGCCCCTCGCACCAGGGCTGGTCGAGCAGCGCCGGCGCCACCGCCGTCGTCTTGCCCGCACCCGGCGGCGCCACCAGCACCGCATTGCTGCCCACGCGCAGGGCGGCGAGCAGGTCGGGCAGGACGGCATGGATCGGCAGGGCAGGGGCGGTCATGGCCGTTCCTCTGACGCCAATGCGCCGCGACCACAAGTCGGCTGTGCGGCTATCGTGCCGGCGGCCTGGGCCTGGAACAGCAGAGCACGTCTACGATGATCCAGTGGTCGGCGAATTTCCCGATGGGGGAATGGTCATGACCTGGAGCGTCGGGAAGGGAGGGCTGTGGTCCCGAGCGATGTTGTGCCGGTCGGGGCGGACGGCACGGCAAGCGCTTCCTGTTCAAAAGGCAAAGGGGCTGCCGCAGGCTTGTCTGCGGCAGCCCCTGACTTCAATCCTGCGCTGCGTGTTCCTTGAACTTCTCGATCAGCTTGGAAAAGTCGCCCGACATGGCCTCCTGCCGTGGCGGGAACTCCTGGAAGGTCATGACATGCCTCGTCATGAAGTCGATGATCGGCAACAATACCCAGCCCTTATGTTCGGCCAGCTTGCGATTGACGTCGCCCCATTGCCGCTCGAACGGGTCCATCAGGATGTTGGTGATCATCGGTCGCCCGAGATGGACAAGGGGGTTATCCCACTTGCCTTCCATCTTGGCTGCGATCGTCACCTTCCATGGGCCGTAGCGGACCGCCGTCAGGTTGGTTTCGTCATAATAGAAATAATGTTTGCGGGCCGACGGCCCCTTGCCGGTGAACAGCGCGGTCTGGTCATAGCCGTCGAGATGCACCTTGTAGGTCTTGCCGTCATGCTCGACCCCGGCCTTCAGCTTCTTGTCGATGTCCGGCATGCCGACCAGCGCCGCGAAGGTCATGAAGAAATCTTCCATCGCGACGATTTCGGGGCTGACCTGCCCGGCCGGAATCTTGCCCGGATAGCGGATGACGCAGGGGACACGCACGCCGCCTTCCCAGGTCGTGCCCTTGTCGCCGCGGAACGGTGACGTGCCGCCTTCGGGCCACATATATTGATATGCGCCATTGTCGGTGGTGTAGACGACGATCGTGTCCTCGACGATGCCGAGGTCCTCCAGCTTGGCTAGAAGCTGGCCGACATGGCCATCATGTTCGGCAAGGCCGTCGCCATAAATGTCGGCCTCGGACGCCCGCGAGACACCCTTGCGCTCATCAAGCATATGCGTGAACACATGCATGCGGCTGGCGCAGTGCCAGATGAAGAAGGGCTTGTCCGCCTTCACCTGCCGCTCCATGAAATCGGACGACTTGGCGACGATTTCGTCATCGATCGTCTTCATCCGTTCCGTTGTCAGCTGGCCCTCATCCTTGGTCGGGCCGTCCGCGGTTCCCGACACGATGCCGCGCACGCCCCATTTCTGTTCGAATTCCTTGGTCTGCGGGCGATCGGGATCTTCCGGATCTTCATTGGCATTGAGGTGATAGAGATTGCCGAAAAACTCGTCGAAACCATGGCGATGGGGCAGATGCTCCTCGCGATCGCCCAGATGGTTCTTGCCGAACTGCGCCGTGGCATAGCCTGCCATTTTCATGATTTGGGCGATTGTGGGGTCTTTTTCCGACATGCCCTGCGGCGCGCCGGCGCAGCCAACAGTCGTCAGGCCCGTGCGCGCCGGCATCTGTCCCGTGATGAACGCCGCGCGCCCGGCCGTGCAGGATGGCTGGGCATAGAAGGACGTCAGGCGGATGCCTTCATGGCCGATCCGGTCGATGTTGGGCGTGGCCACCCCCATCGTGTCGCCGCCAAAGGAACTGATGTTCCAGTAACCGATGTCATCCCCGAAAATGACCAGGATGTTGGGTTGCTTCTTCGCCATGCCGAGTCTCCGATCCTGATGGATGGACGGGAGGCTAGCGGCGAGCGGGCCGCGACGCTGCATGGGGATAATCCCGAGAAGCGGCGGGGACATCCCCTATGCCCGGAGAAGGGGGGGCTAGCCGAACAGATAGATGTGGATCGGGTTCTTCGGATCGAGCAGCATCTTGGTCGTCAGCGCCAGCGACATGATGATGAGCAGCGGCTTGATCAGCTTCGAGCCGAACCGCATGGCAAGGTGCGATCCGATCTGGCCGCCGGTGATCGATCCGACCGCCATGGCGAGGCCCGCGATCCAGATGACATGGCCACCCGCCACCATGGTCAGCAATCCCGCGACATTGGACGCAAAATTGGCCGCCTTGGTTTGGGCGGTGGCGCGCAGCAGTGACAGGCCGCCCAGCGCGATGAAGATGGTGGTGTAGAAGGCGCCGGCGCCCGGTCCGAAAAAGCCGTCATAGAAGCCGACCACGCCGATCATGCCGGACAGGCCCCACATGCCGACGCGGGCATGGCGATCGGCATCGCTGAGCTTGGGCGAGAAGGTGAAATAGGCCGCCATCGCGATCAGCAGCGCGGGCATCAGCCCGGCCAGGATCGACGGATCGACCCGTTGCAGCAGCCAGGCGCCGCCGATCGACCCGATGAAGGCGGCGATCACCGGCCCCTTGTAGGTTTTGAGGTCCATATGGCCGCGCCGGGCATAGGCGACGCAGGCGCCGAAGGTGCCAAGGCAGCTTTGCAGCTTGTTGGTGGCGACCGCCGGCACTGGCGGTACGCCGGCGGCGAGCAATGCGGGCAGGGCGATGAGGCCGCCGCCGCCGGCCATCGCGTCGATGCAGCCGGCCATGAAGGCGGCGGCCATGAGGAAGGCGATGGTTTCGGGGGACAGGATCACGATATTACCCCGTTCGGGCTGAGCGACGTCGAAGCCCGCACCAGAGCGAAGCGAAGGAACTTCGCCTGTGGCTCAGTTCTGCCCTTCGACTTCGCTCAGGGCGAACGGATATTGGAAGGGGAAACGAGCGAAACCGTTCATTCCCTCAACTTATGGCTTGCCGCATGTTCCGGGGCAGCGGACTTAAAATCCGCTTCGGAAATGCGTCAGTACGCCCGTGCTATCGCGAATTCGACCGCTTCGGTAAGGGCCGCTTTGGCCTTGCCGGCATCGAACATGCCCAGCGCATCGATCGCGCGCTGGCCATAATGGCGGGCGCGGGCCAGCGTGTCGGCAATCGCGCCGGTCTGGCGCAGCAACTGCGTGGCGTGGGCCAGATCCTCGTCGCTGATGCGATGGCCCGAGATCGCGGCCTTCCAGAAGGCCTTGTCCTCGTCCGAGCCGCGGGCATAGGCGAGGATCACCGGCAGCGTGACCTTGCCATCGCGGAAATCGTCGCCGGCATCCTTGCCCATGGTGGCGCCGTCCGATTCATAGTCGATCGCGTCGTCGATCAGCTGGAAGGCGATGCCAAGATTGCGGCCATAGACGTCGAGCGCATGTTCCTCCGCCTCGCTGCGGTCGGCGACCACGGCGGAAATGCGGCAGGCGGCGGCGAACAAAGCGGCGGTCTTGGCGCCGATGATGTCGAGATATTGTTCTTCGCTGGTGTCGATCTTGCGCTGGGCGGTCAGCTGGTTGACCTCGCCCTCGGCGATGATCGCCGATGCGCCCGACAGGATCTTGAGCACCTTGAGCGACTCGGCCTCGACCATCAGCTCGAACGAGCGGGAGAAGAGGAAGTCGCCGACCAGCACGGAGGCGCTGTTGCCCCAGATGATATTGGCGGTCTTGCGGCCGCGGCGCAGGCCCGATCCGTCGACGACATCGTCATGCAGCAGCGTGGCAGTGTGGATGAATTCGACCGATGCGGCCAGCTTGTAATGGCGCGATCCGGCATAGCCGACCAGGTCGGCGCAGGCGAGCGTCAGCATTGGCCGCAGCCGCTTGCCGCCGCCGGCGATCAGATGGCCGGCCAGTTCCGGGATCAGCGGGATGCGCGACTGCATCCGGTCCAGGATCACGCTGTTCACCTGGTTCATGCCATCGGCGACGAGCGCCATGATGGGAGCGAGCGAAGGGGCGCTGGTGCGGCCGATCGGGTGGACGTTGCCGGGGGAGGATGCAGTCATGACAAGCGTCCTCTGGCGGGGCAAAAAGCAGATGGCAAGCGGGAATAGCTTGCCTGCGCGGCGCAATGGCGCAAAAAGCGCGCCGGACGATTGATTGACGCATCGCAGTAACGGAAAAGCCACGCCTTTTCCCGCCGCGATGCCGCTGTGGAGAATGCCAGGTGGACGAGACTTTGAAGCGCTATCGCGAGAGCATCGACAATATCGACGCGGCGCTCGTCTTCATGCTGGCGGAACGGTTCAAGGTCACCCAGGCCGTCGGCGAGTATAAAGCGACCCACGACCTGCCGCCGGCCGATCCGGGCCGGGAGGAACGCCAGATTTCGCGCCTGCGCCAGCTCGCGCTCGACGCCAATCTCGATCCCGACTTCACCGAAAAGTTCCTGCGCTTCATCATCGACGAGGTGATCCGCCATCATGAGCGGCTGCGGGAGGGATAAGAGGCTTTAATCCTTCGGATAATTTTCATGGCCCGCATTGGACCAGTGGAAATGCGTGTAGGTCAGCATGGTCGAGAAGCTTTCCGACCGGACCTGATGCCACCAGCCGATCGGGATGAAGAGCAGGTCGCCCGGCGTCAGGCGCACTTCGTAGCGCAGCACGTCGCGGGCGCGCGGGTATCGAGCCAGCCGCGCCGGATCGGTCAGGTCGCCGACATCGCTGAAGACATGGCGGTTATGCGCCAGCCGGCCGGTCTGCGACGGCGGCACCAGGATGACATGTTTGGTGCCCGTGACCTGCGCCAGCAGATTGTTGGTGAGGTCGAAATGCAGCGGGGTGAAGGCGCCCGCGCCGCCGATCCAGAGCATGCCGGGCGTCAGCGCCAGATAGGCGTCGGGATGGCCGAGATCGGCCTGGAGCGGCGCGAGGGCCGGGCCGTTCGCCGCGCTGTTATAGGCGGTCAGATAGGCGTCATTGCCGCCGTCGCGCACCAGGTCGATGAACTGGCGAAAGGGCGCGCGGCGCTTGTGCCGGTCCTTGGCCAGCTCATAGTCGGCGGCCTGTGCGCGGCCGCCCTGATATTCGATTTCCGCCCCGCCAATGGCATCGGCCAGATAGTCCGGCGTCCATTTCACGCGGGCGGGCCAGCGCTCCATCGCACCCTTGATCAGGACCGGGCGGCCGGGCGCATAGAAATTGTGGAGGAAATCCTCGCCCGACAGCGCGTCGGCGGTCAGCAGGCCGGAGGCGTAGGGGGACAGGGCGCGCTGCTGTTCCATCACGTTCAACAACCAGTCGCGCCGCTTGAGCGCAAGGGCGCTGTCGTCGCGGGGCGCTGGCGCCGGCTTGGGCGGCACATGGGGCATGGCATTGGCGGACGGCGCGCCAAAGCCGACCTGGCGCAGGGTCATCTGCATCTGCATGTCCGCTGCCTGCGAGAGGATCGAGGGAAGCGGCGGGGTGCGGCCGGATTTGCTCATGACCCGCCCTAGCGCGCGATCATGACCGCCATGTTGCAGGATGTGACAAACCTGTGACGGCGCGGTGGCGGCTCAGGCCGGCTCCACCACCTCGGTCCGCTTGGGCTGCGACCGACCGAGCAGCACGCCGCCCAGCGCCAGCGCGAAGCCGGCGATCTGCACCGGGCCGAGCTTCTCGCCGAACAGCAGCCAGGCCTCGACTGCGGCAAGCGGCGGCACCAGCAGCAGCAGCATCGACATGCGCGTCGGCCCCTGGGTGCGCACCAGCCAGACCAGCAGCGACAGGCCGGCGGCCGACAGGCCCAGCACCGACCAACTGAGGCCGATCCACATCATCGGGCTATTGTCCCAGCGCCATTCGCCCACGATCAGGGTAGCGGCGATCGCCACCAGCGCGCCGCCGGCATTCTGCACCGCGCCCGACACCCAGATCGGATCGCCGCCGATCGTGCCGAGCTGGATCAGCGTGCCGCCGGTCATCGCCAGCACCGCGACAATGCCGGCAACGGCGGGGATCAGGGTGATCGCGCCCGCACCCGACTTGGCGATCGCCGGCATCAGCACGCAGCCGACACCCAGGATGGCGATGGCAAGGCCGCTCCAGGCGCGCGCGGGCAAGCGCTCGCCCAGGATCGCGACGCTGGCGACCGCGACCATCAGCGGCTGGGTCGCGCCCAGCAGCGACATGATGCCGGCCGGCATGCCATGGCTGACCGCCCACCAGCTGAGCGTGAGGTAAAGGCCGTGCAGCATCGCGCCCGCCGCCAGATGCAGCCCCAATTGCCGGCCGCGCGGCCAGGGCTGGCGGCCATGCAGCGCCAGCGCACCCAGAAGTAGCGCCGTCAGGCACAGGCGCGCGGCCAGGATCAGCTCGGGTGCGCCGTGGGGCACCATCGCGCGGGCGACGATGAAACCGGTGGACCAGATCAGGACGAACAACAGGGATGCGATAATGCCGAACATGGCGCAGCCCATGGCCGATGCGCGCGCGCCTGTCGACCCGGCCAAGGGGCGAAGGGATCAGAAGCTGCCCAGCGTCGACCCGATCAGGATCACGGCGACCAGCGCCGCAAGCGAGCTGACGATGCCGGCCATGGCGATATCCAGATAGGATTCGCGGTGGGTAACGCCGCTCAGCGCCAGCAGGGTGACGATCGCGCCATTATGCGGCAATATGTCGAGCGTGCCGGACCCGATCACGGCCACACGGTGCATGATGGCGGGGTCGGTGCCGGTTCGCGCGGCGATGTCCATATAGGTCGGCCCCAGCGCCTCCAGCGCGATGGTGAGCCCGCCCGATGCCGATCCGGTGAGCGCGGCGAGCAGGTTGGTCGCCACCGCCAGCGATACCAGTGGCCCGCCGCCCATGCCCAGCACCCAGTCACGGATCATGTGGAAGGCTGGCAGCGCGGCGATCACCGCGCCGAAGCCGACCAGGCTCGCCACGCTGATGATCGGCAGCACGGCGGCGTTGGCGCCCGAATCGATGCTGTCGCGCAGGCTGACGAGGCGCGCCCGGTTGCACAGGATGATGGCGAGCGTCGCGATCATCAGTGCCGCCGTCACCGACCATATGCCCGCAACCGCGCCCAGGCTGGCGCTGCCCCATAACGGTTCCGCGAGGAAGGGCGCGTCCCAGGTCGGGAACAGCCAGAGCGAGAGGATGAGGTTGCAGCCGATCATCACGCCGATCGGCAGGAAGGCGATGCCGAGCGAAGGGCGGTCGTCGGTGGGCGCACCCTTGTCCATCTCTGCGGGGTCGAAGGTGGAGGCCGTCGTCGTATGCTCGCGCATCCGCGCGCTGTCGACCGGCGCCACGGGGGACAGGCTGGGATCATAGCCCTCCTGCCGGGCGGCGGCGGCCGCCTGTGCCCGCAGCAGCCAGCCCAGGCCCACCGCCAGCATGATGACCGCGGCGATCAGGCCCAGGCCCGGCGCCGCATAGATGGAGGTGCCGAAGAAGGGCATGGGAATGACATTCTGGATCGCCGGCGTGCCGGGCAGGGCGGTCATGGTGAAGGTCGATGTGCCCAGGATGATGGTAGCCGGCACCAGCCGCCGGGGGATGTTGCCGGCGCGGAACAGCGCCTGCGCCATTGGCACCAGCACGAAGAAGGCGACGAACAGGCTGACCCCGCCATAGGTCAGGATCGCGCCGGCCAGCACCACCGCCATGATCGCGCGGCCGGACCCCAGCCAGCCGATCATGGCGTCGGCAATGGTGCGCACCGATCCGCTGTCGTTCATCAGCTTGGCGAAGATCGCGCCGAGCAGGAAGAGCGGGAAAAACTGGGCGAGGAAGCCGGCGGCGGCGACCATGAAGATCTGGGTCCAGCTCGCCAGCATCGGATAGCCCGAAAAGCTGGCGGCGATCATCGCCAGCGCCGGGGCGAGGAACAGTACGCTCCAGCCGCGATAGGCCATGGCGATCAGCGCGCCGAGCGCGACCAATATGCCTAGGAAGCTCAATGCCTCAGACATGGGCGAGCAGCGCGTCGATATCGAGCGTCGATTCCCGGCCGATCGCCTGGCCATGCTCCTTCAGGAAATCGTCCGCCGCCTTGCGCCCGATCTTCTTGAGCTTCCACAGGAAAGCCCATTCGGCGTTCAGCTTGGACGAATGGCCGAATTGCAGCATGTCGGCGCTGGCGATGCGGTGGATGCGCATCTTCGCCCATTTCTCGCCCTCGCCATGGCCGGGGTCGGCGACCTGGCGCAGCAGCGCCATCATCCGGATTTCCTGCAACAGCACGGCATTGAAGGAAATCTCGTTCAATCGGCTGGCAATGTCGCGTGCGGCATAGAGGTCGGTGGCGCGCTCGACCGGGTTTACCTGGATCAGGATGGTGTCGTCCGAATCGCAGTCGCGCACCAGCGGCGTCAGCGTCGGATTGCCCGAATAGCCGCCGTCCCAATAGGCCTCGCCATCGATCTCGACCGCGTGGAACATGGTCGGCAGGCAGGCGGAGGCGAGCAGCACGTCGGGGGTGATCTCCGCATTGCGGAACACGCGGGCCTGGCCGGTGCGCACGCTGGTCGCGGTGATGAACAGGCGGATCGGGCTGGCGGCAAGATGGTCGAAATCGACGCATTCGTTGAGGATGTCGGTCAGCGGGTTGAACCCGCCCGGATTGAGATCATAGGGCGAGCAGAGCCGCGCCATCAGGTCCATGCCGACATAGAGTGGCGAATAATCGAGCGTCCAGCGGCCGAGCGCTATGTCGAGCGGACTGCGGCGGAACGGGCTGAACATCGCCCCGTCCGACACCTTGCTCCAGAAGCGGGTGAGGGCGCGGCGGGCGCCCGGCGCGCCGCCATGGGCATAGCCGCTGGCCAGCACGGCCGCGTTCATCGCCCCGGCCGACGTGCCCGATATGCCGTCGATCCGCAGCCAGGGTTCCTCCAGCAGGCGGTCGAGCACGCCCCAGGTGAAGGCGCCATGGGCGCCGCCGCCCTGCAGGGCCAGGTCGATCAGGCGGCTTTCCGGTGCGGCAGTCGGATCGGGCATCGGGCACCTCGCGCTTGGCGGGGATGCCCCGCTGTCGGAGTTTGTTGCGATGCAGCATGGGACCATTGCGGCCCGCCAATGTCAACGCCTTGCGCGTTGCACAAACCTCATTCCCGACCCGCGCGGATCGCCGCGCCGCCCGCGATCGGCGTGATCGCGACCAGCAGCAGGGAGGCGGCGCCCAGGAATTTGAACGCGGCGCCGCTGCCATCGCCCAAAGTGCCCGCGCCAAAGATCAGCAGCGGCACCGCCAGCGGCAGGGCGAGCAGGCCCGCCAGCGCGCCCGACGAGCGCAGTCCGGCGGTCAGCGTCGCCACCAGCAGGCCGAGCGCGGCAAGCGCGGGCGTGCCGATCAGCAGCCCGGCCTCCAGCGTCAGGATCGTGGCGCCGTCCAGCTTCAGCAGCGCGGCGGCGGGCAGGGCGGCGATCATCAGCGGCGGGCCGAAACCCAGCCAATGGGCGATCAGCCGGGCGATCACCACCATCTCCTCGCTGATGCCGCGCAGCGCGATCTGGTCCAGGATGCCGGCGTCGCGATCGGGCGCGACCAGCCGGTCGACCGGCAACAGGCTGGCGAGCAGGGCCGCGATCCACAGCATGCCGCCGCCGGTGCGGGCGAGCAGGGCGGCGTCGGGACCGACCGCGAAGGGATAGAGGCTGGCGACCAGCAGCAGGAAGGCGACCGGCAGCCACAGCCCGGCCGAGCGCCAGGCCTGTCCCAGGTCGCGGGCGACGAGCAGGGCGATCAGTCGCATGACGCCTCCTGCGCCGGGTCCGGCACATGGGCGGCCATTTCGATCCGCACCGGATCGGTCAGCGGCAATGGCTGGTGCGAGGCGGCGACGACGATGCCACCGGCCGCCAGATGGTCCGCCACCGCCGCGCCGAGCAGCGCGACCGACGCATCGTCCAGGCCATTGGCCGGTTCGTCGAGCAGCCAGATATCCGCGCCGCTGGCAATCACGCGGGCGAGCATGGCGCGCTTGCGCTGGCCGGTGGAAAGCATGCGCACCGGCACGTCGCGCAAGGGGGCGAGTGCCATGGCGAGGAGTGCGCGGTCGAGCGCGGCCGCATCCACCCGATCGAGCCGTGCCCAGAAGCTGAGTGCGCGGTGGAGCGGCAATTCCATGTCGAGCGCCAGCCGCTCGTCGGCCAGCGCGACGCCGCCCTGGCGGTCGATGGTTCCGGCGTAGGCGGGCAGCAATCCGGCGCACTGGCGCAGCAGGCTCGACTTGCCGATGCCGTTGGCGCCGTGCAGCAAGGCGCTGCCACCGGACGCCAGCACCAGGTCGACGCCGGCAAAGAGCAGGCGTCCGCCGCGCAGACAGGCCAGGCCCGACAGGCGCAGCGCCGCGCCGCTCATGGGGCGACCATATCCTCCAGCACATGCATGTCGATGTCCGACAGGCCGAAATGATGGCCGATTTCATGCACCACGACATGGGTGATGAGCGCTTCGAGCGGCACGCCGGTTTCGACCCATTCGTCGAGCAGCGGGCGGCGGAAAAGATGCACGGTCGGCGGCAGGTCGCCGGTCTGAGCCTCCTGCCCGAAGGGACGGCCGCTATAGAGGCCGGTCAGGCCGAACGGGTCGTCAATCTCCATCTCCTTCAGGATATCGGCGTCGGCAAAATCCTCCACCAGCATCACGACATTGGAGAGATAGGAACGGAAGGGCTCGGGCAGGCGGCTCAGGGCCTCCAGCGCGAGTGTCTCGATTTCCTGTGGGGTAGGGGCGAAGCGGAACGATTGACCAGTGTCAGGCATGGCTGTCACATAGGCGAAAGAAATAACGCAGGATAGAGAAATGCTTGCCAGACTGAACGAAACGGAACGGGCGATCGCGCTGGCGGATTTGCCCGAATGGACGGCGGTAGCCGAACCGGACGGGATTGCGCGCAGCTTCACCTTTCCCGACTTCGTCGCCGCCTTCGGCTTCATGACGCGCGTCGCGCTGCTGGCGGAAAAGGCCGACCATCATCCCGAATGGTCGAACGTCTATAATCGGGTCGAAATCACGCTCACCACCCATGATGCCGGCGGCCTGTCGCAGCGAGACATCGATCTGGCGAAGGGGATAGAGGCGCTGCTGCGCTGACGCTTGACGCGGCATCGCCCGGCCGATAATCGCCCGGCAACATCAAGAGTCGGGCCAACGTCCGACACCAACCTGCTCCCCGAGCAAGGTGGTGCCTTTCGAAAGAGGGGGATGTGGCCGGACCGGCAATCCAACGGGACATGCAGCCACGACGACGTTGATCCGATGCTTGGTCACACACCAGCAGACGGAAGCATGACGTGCCCATTTCCACACAGCAATTTGCCAGCGACAATTATGCCGGGGCCTGCCCCGAGGCGCTCGACGCGATGCTCGCGGCGAACAGCGGATCGGCGACGGCCTATGGCGAGGATGAATGGACGCAGCGCGCGGCGGACAATTTCCGTACCCTGTTCGGCGGCGATGCGGAGGTCTTCTTCGTCTTCAACGGCACCGCCGCCAATTCGCTGGCGCTCGCGGCGCTGTGCCAATCCTATCATAGCGTGATCTGTTCGGCCGCCGCCCATGTCGAGACCGACGAATGCGGCGCGCCCGAATTCTTCTCCAACGGGTCGAAGCTGCTTGCCGCGCCCTCGGCCGACGGCAAGCTGACGCCCGACGCGATCCGGCAGCTCGCGACCAGCCGATCCGACATCCATTTTCCCAAGCCGCGCGTCGTCACCATCACCCAGCCGACCGAGACCGGTCTTGTCTACACTGTCGAGGAAGTGCGCGCGATTTCTGCCGTGTGCCGCGAACTGGGGCTGAAACTGCATATGGACGGCGCGCGCTTTGCCCATGCCTGCGCCAGCCTGGGCTGCGATCCGGCGGAGATCAGCTGGAAGGCGGGCGTCGACGTGCTCTGCTTTGGCGGCACCAAGAATGGCATGGCCGTGGGCGAGGCGGTGATCTTCTTCGACCGCGCGCTGGCGCAGGATTTCGACTATCGCTGCAAGCAGGCGGGGCAACTGGCGTCGAAGATGCGTTTCCTGTCGGCGCCCTGGATCGGCTTGCTGGAAAGCGGCGCCTGGCTGCGCAACGCCCGCCACGGCAATGATTGCGCGCGTCGACTGGCGGCGGCGATCGCCGACCTGCCCGATGTCAGCCCGATCTTCCCGGTGGAGGCCAACGCGCTGTTCCTGTCGGCCCCCGCGCCGGTGCTGGACGCGCTGCGCGCGCGTGGCTGGCGTTTCTACACTTTCATCGGCGGCGGCGCGCGATTCATGTTTGCCTGGGATGCGCAGGTGGAGCGGGTCGACGAACTGGCCCGCGACATCAGGGAAGCCTGCCTGGCGGTCGCCGCCTGACCGTATGGCGCTAGTGCGGGCGAGGCGGCCTCAGGGTTCCTCGCCCTCGATCCGGGCGTCATAGCTGCTCAGTGCGCTGATGACGTCCGGCATCTTTTCGTAGCGCTTGCGCAGCAAGGCCAGCTTCGCGTCGGTGCCGGAGCAGAGTTCGGCGACGCTTTCCTCGATATAGGCGCGCCGTTCCGCATCATAGGGTTCCTCGCCGCGGAAATGGTCGCAACTGTCGCGATCGACCATGAAGGCGGTGACTTCGCGCGGGAAGGGGGCGGGCTGGGCCGCGTTGCTGGACGGCGGCAGGTCGAGCGAATTGGTCGGGCCGGGCGGGCCGACGGTGACGATCGGCGCCGGGCGCGAGGGCAGGACGGCGGGCGGATCGGGCTGGACGACGGCAACTGCCACCTGCTGCGGCGTGCTGACCGGGGCGGCCTGTGCGCTGTCATCGGACGAGCCCTTGCAGCCGGTGACGAGCACCAGCGCCAGCATCATCGGAAACAGCTTCAAACGCCCCTTCACCCGATTTCCTCCCGCAGTCCGGCGATCAGATCCGCAACATGCGGCAAGCGCGACTCTTCCTCATCGAGGATCGCCAGAAACGCCGCCCGCCTATAGTTGCGCAACGCCCCTTCGGGAAGACGGGTTGGGGCAGGAATTGCGGAAATTACGATATCCAGCAGACGCTCCACCCCATGGAGCCTGCCCCACAGATAGTCATTCTCCCGATAGACCCGGCTGAAGAAGGCACCAAAATTGTTGAATTCTATGCCTTTTAGCGTGGCGTTGGCGCCGCCGGCGCGGATTGCCGTGCAATCTTCGGGCGAAATCCGGTCGACCTTGATCGGATCATATTCATCGACAGCGTCACCCTGAAGCAACGGTAAGGTCGCGATGTCGGAGAAGGGGAAGCCGAGATAGGCCAGCAACATGGTGCGGCGCCCGGCCTTGGGCAGGTTGGCGAGCGCCTCGGCCAGCAGCATGTCGGCGGCTTCGTCGCGGGCGCGCAGGCCGCGCGCCTGCGCCATCGCCTCCAGCGCGGCACCGGCGTCGGTCGGCACCTGCGCCGCGGCGGCGCGGACATGATCATTGTAGAAATCATTGCCCTCGCATTCGGTATAGAGGGCGAGCGCGCGATAGATGACGTCGTGCATCGCCTGCACCGCTTCGCTGTCGGCATCGGCCTCCAGTTCCAGCGTCTCGGCCAGCCGCCGCGCCAGGAAGCGCAGCCGGCGGATGCGGAAGGGGAGGTCATGGGTGCGGAAGAAGAGGACGGGCGCGGCGGCGGAGCCGGCATCCTCGGTCAACTGGTCGGCGCCGATCGCGCGCACCTGCCTCCAGATCGCCTGGCGATAGGCTTCGCGCATCATCGGCGCATCCTCGCCGCTCAGCTGGAACAGGCGCGCGGCCAGATCCTCGACGATGCCCGACAGCTTGAGATGGGCATAGGCAGGGAAGGCGAATCCGGCCGATGCGGCGGCGCGCTGCTGCGCCTTGCCGCGCCAGGCGGACAGGCGCGCCGGCGTTGGCCGGTCGAGGAACAGCATGCGGCCGATCGCCCCCTCCACCTCCGCTTCGATACCGGGGCGCAGCGCCTGGATGATCCGGCCCATGCGGCGGATGCGGGCGGAATGGCGGTCGATCGCCTCCAGATTGTCGCGGATCGGCTGCTCGCGTGGAATGTCCGACAGCGCGCCGAAGATGGTGCGGAAAAAACCGGGCAGCGGCGCATTCTCGCCGATCGGCGCGGCTTCCTCCTCGCCCTCGCGATTGAGGTGGATCGACCGGTGGCCAGGCTTGGGATCGATATAGACGAAGCGGCGGTCGACCTCGCGCCGCGACGGCCGGTTCTTGAGCGCGCCGATCGCCTGGGCAAAGGGGGCGTTGGCCAGCACCGATCCGTCGATCAGCACCGCGTCCTCCGCCTCGCCCCGTGCCGCCCGACGCGGCAGCACGCGCGCCAGGAAGGCGTCGCGGCCGGGCCAGGCGCGGTGGCGGCGCTTCAATACCCGGTCCAGTTCGCGCACGGTGAAGGGCGGAAAGGCGCCGGGGAAGCTGGCAGTGGCGCGCGCGGCAAAGACCAGTTCGGCCGGATCGGCAAAGCCGCTGGCGCTGCCGCCCCGGCCGCGAAAGCCGATCGAAAGCCGATGCTCGGTCTCGATCACCTGGGGTGGGCTGTTGAGGCTCAGGCTCTGCACATGGCCGTCGAAATCGGTGACGGTGACGAACAGGTCGAGCGGATGGCCGTCGGGCAGCAGCGACGGGCCGGCCGGCGTCGCCGCCATCGCGTCGAACGCGTCGAGCAGCATGGTCGAGAATATTTCCCCGCCAAAGGGTGGCTCGAACCAGCGCGAGCGGATGAAGCGCGACAATTTCATCCGCACCTCCTCGCGCGTGTCGGGCGCCACCGTGCGCTCGACCGCGTCGCCGGGCCGGCGCGCGGCCATCCACACCAGCGGCGTCGCCCAGAATTTGGTCAGCGCGCGGGCGGGGCGGGCGTCGGGATCGAGCAGTTCGTCGACATCGGCATTGTCGAGCCACAGCGCAGTGAGTGGCTCCAGCGACTGGCCGGTCTCGATCGCCTGGGCCAGGAAGATGCCGTTGATCCCGCCCGCGCTGGCGCCGGCGATGATGTCGGGTAGGATGCGCAGCCGCGTGCCGCTCGCTGCCTCGATATCGGCGAGCAGCCGATGATAGACCGCCTCGCTCGCCCCCTGCAGCGCCACCCCGTCATGAAAGGCCCGGCTCGCCCGCGTCAGGTGCCAGATTTCCTTGGTGATGCCGTGCATGTAGACGGCCAGGCTGATCCCGCCATAGCAGACGAGCGCGAGGCGTAATTCCTTCTCCCTCATGGGGATAGGGATCGCAAAGCCAGGCCGCCTTGTCGAGAGGCGGAATGTCCCACCCCCTGTCCGAAAGCGGGAAGGGGGGATGGCGGGGTGGGTGGCTAAGCAACGGCCTGTTTTCCACCGTCATCCCCGCGCAGGCGGGGATCCATCTCCACAGCGTCGGACCAGATGCAAGGTCAGGGGATGGATTCCCGCCTGCGCGGGAATGACGAAAGGGGGTGGGAACAAGACATAGCCCCTCCCTTCCAGGGAGGGGGTGGGGTGGGTTGCGAGCGTAGCGAGCTTCTGCCCTATCGACCGTAGACCGCCGCTACGCGGCGCACCCACCCCCGGCCCCTCCCTGGAAGGGAGGGGAGTAGGGAACGTCCGCTTCTGGTCGAAAGCCGCTTCAGGGGTTCCGTCGCTTTGATCGTCGAATGCAGAGTGCAAGGAATATCGGATAAAGGCCCAACGAAGCTATAAAACCATAGAACAATCTGCCATCCGCTCTGGCTGAGCAGGACCGATAAACTTCATCGGTCAAGGCTGTTGAGCAATCACCCGCCATCATCGCCGAGATTACAACAACCATAAAGGCAGTAAGGATATAAATAACGGTCGCGGCGAGCAGATTACGCTTTTTCATATCAGTAATATGCGCCCCACGATGGGGCGCCGCAATGTCAGCTCATGGGCAAGGCGATAGTTTCGATTAGCGGCAAAAACTGGTCGTTTTTAACCGTCATGCCAGCGAAGGCTAGCATCTCAGGCGGAGGTGCAAAACGGTAGGACTGGGCGCTTTCCCAAGCCTATTTCGCCACCGCCTGAGACCCCAGCGTTCGCTGGGGTGACGGAAGAAGGATGGCCGCTTTCGAACGATAGCGTTGCGCCCGTAGCCGTCTGCATTTGGTCGTCTTCAGACCCTCAGCCATCCCCAACACGCGCCCGCTTTTACCCGACCCGGAACTCCGCCCAGATCGGCAGATGGTCCGACGCCTTGCGCGCGGCGGCGCTTTCGTGGACGCCGCTGTCGACCAGGCGGATGCGGCCGCAATGCATGATCCGGTCGAGCCGGGCGACCGGGCGGCGGGCGTGGAAGCTGCGGCCGCAGGGCGCAAAGCTGTAATGGCGGGCAAAGTCGGCCAGGCAGCCGCGTTCGGCGCTCCATTCGTTGAGGTCGCCCATCAATACCGTCGGCAGGGCATGACCCTGCGCCGCGGCATGGATCACGGCCGCCGCCTGCTTGCGCCGCCACAGGCCCGACAGGTCGAGATGCATGCCGAACACGCGCAGGGTCGCGCCCTTGATCGCGACCTCCGCCATGGTCGCGCCGCGCGGCTCCAGGCAGGGCAAGTGCAGCACGTCATAGGCGGCGACTTCCGCCTCCTTGCGGACGATGATGGCATTGCCGTGCCAGCCCATGCTATCGGTCTGGACATTGAGTGGCACCGGCTTGTAGCCGCTCTGGCGGTCGAGCAGCAGCGGCGGGATCGCGGCATAGCGTATGCCGAAGCGCCGGTCGGCCTCCTGCAGCGCGATGATGTCGGCATCCACCTCGTTCAGCACGTCGATCACCCGCTCGGGCGAGCGGCGGCGGTCGGTACCGATGGCCTTGCGGATATTATAGCTGGCGACGCGGATCGTGGCGGACATGCTGCTTCAATGCGCTAGCGGCGCGGGGGTTTCCAGCCTCGATGCAAGATCGCGTTTGTGTTCCTTTTATGTTCTGTTATGCGTGGGCGATGGCCAAGGCAAAGCGCAAATTCGTCTGTCAGCAATGCGGCACCGTCTCCGGCCGGTGGCAGGGGCAGTGCGATGACTGCGGCGAATGGAACAGCATCGTCGAGGAAGCGGCCGAGACCGTCTTTTCCGCCAAGCATGACCTGCAGGGCGGCGGCCGGGCGATCACGCTCATCGGCCTCGACAGCAAGGTGGAACTGCCCGCGCGCACCAGCACCGGCATCGCCGAGTTCGACCGGGCGCTGGGCGGCGGCATCGTGCCGGGATCGGCGACGCTGATCGGCGGCGATCCGGGCATCGGCAAGTCGACCCTGTTGCTGCAGGCGGCGGCGCGGGTCGCCTCGCGCGGGCTGACCGTCGCCTATATCAGCGGGGAGGAAGCGTCGGACCAGGTGCGGCTGCGCGCCCAGCGGCTGGGCCTTGGCAACGCCCCGGTGCAACTGGCGAGCGCGACATCGGTGCGCGATATATTGACGACGCTCAGCGACGGCGTGCCGCCCGCGCTGCTCATCATCGATTCGATCCAGACCATGCACAGCGACCTGATCGAGGGCGCGCCCGGCACCGTCAGCCAGGTGCGCGCATCGAGCCAGGAACTGATCAAATTCGCCAAGCAGCGCGGCACCGCGCTGATCCTGGTCGGCCATGTCACCAAGGATGGCAGCATCGCCGGCCCGCGCGTGCTGGAACATATGGTCGACACGGTGCTGGCGTTCGAGGGTGAGCGCAGCCACCAATATCGCATCCTGCGCGCGATCAAGAACCGCTTTGGCGGCACGGACGAGATCGGCGTCTTCTCGATGGTGGCCGAGGGGCTGGAGGAGGTCGCCAACCCATCCGCCCTGTTCCTCACCAATCGCGACGAGACGGTGACGGGCGCCACCGTCTTCCCCGCGCTCGAAGGAACGCGGCCGGTGCTGGTCGAGATCCAGGCGCTGGTGGTGCGGCTGTCGAGCGGGGCGACGCCTCGGCGCGCGGTGGTCGGCTGGGACAGCGGCCGGCTAGCCATGATCCTCGCCGTGCTGGAGGCGCGCTGCGGCCTCAGCTTCTCGACCTGCGAAGTCTATCTCAATGTCGCGGGCGGCTATCGCCTGTCCGATCCGGCCGCCGACCTGGCCGTCGCCGCCGCTTTGATGTCGGCCTTGTCGGAACGGCCGGTGCCCGCCGATGTCGTGCTGTTCGGCGAGATTGCGCTGTCGAGCGAGATCAGGCCCGTCTCGCACACGCCGCTCAGGCTCCGGGAATCGGCGAAACTGGGCTTCAATCGCGCCTTCGTGCCGGCGTCGGGCGCGGACGGGGTGAAGGGGATTTCGGTCAGCGGCTTCCGCACCCTTGCACAGCTGGTTGACCAGATGCTCGGGCGCGGATAGCCAGCGCGGCATGAACGCCGTCGATATCCTCGTCCTCCTCCTCATCGGCGGTTGCGCCATATTCGGCCTGCTGCGCGGGTTCGTGACCGAAACCCTCTCGCTCATCGCCTGGGTCGCGGGCATCTTCGCGATCAGCCTGTTCCACGCCTCGGTCACCGAATTGCTGACCAGCTTCGTCGGCAGCGAGAGCGGGGCGGCGGTTCTGGCCTTCTTCCTGATCTTCGCCATCACCTTTGGCGCGGGCAAGCTGCTCGCCCGCGCGATTGGCCAGCGCACCCGTCAGTCGGTGCTCGGCCCGATCGACCGGGTGCTGGGCGGCGGCTTCGGTGCGATCAAGGGCCTGATCGGCGCGACCCTGGTCTTCCTCGCCTTCTCCCTGGTCTATGACACATTCTACGGTAGCGGCGCACGCCGCCCCGACTGGCTGTCCGACGCCCGCACCTATCCGCTGCTCAACGCCAGCGGCAAGGCGATCAGCGAATTTGTCGACGAACAGCGCGCGCAGAAGCCGGCGGAGTCCGATCCGGCGGCGTGACCGGGGGGGGTGGCTTACGGCCATCCCACCGACGTCATGCTGAACTTGTTTCAGCATCCATCAAGCCTAACAAACCATTGGTCTATTGGGAGGAATGGACCCTGAAACAAGTTCAGGGTGACGATGATGGGATGGGCGGTGCTTGATCGAAACTCGATCCGCCAATCCCGCATGCCGCTGTCCTACAGATCTGCCCTGCTCTAAGCTGGGGCATGACGCTGCCGCTCATCCTGCCTCCGCTATCCATGCAACTGGCGCGCGACGGGGGCGTCGCTGTCGCTGCGCAGGTGCGCGGGTGGGGCCTTGTCGGCGCGCGCCGGGCGCGTCTGTCGAACCTGCCATGGCGCGTTACCGGCGCGTGGGTGGTGCATCATGGGGGCGAAGCAGGTGCAAATGCCCCGAAAAGGCCGTTTACACTGTGAACTTCGGTCGTGACCCGCGCGGACTTGTGTCCTTGGGCGGGCTACAGCCAGCCCTTGGCGCGATAGGCCTCGACCGTGGCCTTGAGCCCTTCCTCGGTCGGGATCTGCGGCGTCCACAGCCGCTTGGGCGGTTGCTTGCGCTTGGCGACGACCCAGTCGGGGTGGCAGAAATAATCGACCCGGTCGGGGGTCAGCTTGGCATTGCGGCCGCGCACCAGCCGGTCGAGTCGGGCGGCGGTCGCCAGCAGCCATTGCGGCGTCGCGAAGGTGCGGACAGTGCGGCCCACGGCTCGGCCGATCGCCTGGCCGAATTCCTGATGGTCCCAGCCGCCGGGCGTCGCATCGTCCGCCTCATAGGTGCGGGTCTGGCTCTGCTCCTTTTCGCAGGCGAGCGTCAGCAGCAGGCGGGAAAGATCGGCTACATGGATCACCGAAAGCCGGCCGCCGGGCGGCAGCAGCATGATGCCGCGCTTGGCCATGCGGAACAGTTCCAGCATTTCCTGGTCATTGGGGCCATAGATGGCGGGCGGGCGCACGATCGTCCAGTCAAGGCCGCTGGCCTTCACATGGCGTTCGGCCAGTTCCTTCGACCAGCCATAGTCCGACATGCCCGGCTCACGTGCGGCGAGCGAGGAGACATGGACGAGCCGGCGCACGCCGCGTTTGCGCATGGCGTCGACCACCGCCATCGTGCCGCGCGCATTGCCCGCCTCGAACCCCTCGCGGTCGGGCGCGTTCACGACGCCGGCGATATGGATCACGGCGTCGGCGTCGCGCACCAAGGTGTCGAGCGCGGCGGTATCGTCGAGCGAGCCGGGCACCCATTTGAGATGGGCGCGTGGCGGCTGCGCCCGGCGGGTGAGGGCGTTGACCTGGAGACCGGCGGCAAGCGCCTGATCAAGCGTTTCGGCGCCGACGAAACCCGTCGCGCCGGTCATGGCAATTCTAAGGGACATAATAGGTCAGACCATCGCCATATGGTCGCGATGGACCAGCACGGTGCGGGACATTTCGCCGAGCAGGGCGGGAATGTCTTCGCTGCGGCGGCCGGCGATCTTCGCGGCGGCCTCGCTGTCATATTCGATGAGGCCACGGGCGATCACCCGGCCGTCCTGATTGAGAATGTCGACCACGTCGCCGCGGGCGAACACACCCTCGACCCGCGCGACGCCGGCCGGCAGCAGGCTGTTGCCCTTGCCCAGCGCCGCTTCGGCGCCGGCATCGACGATGATCCGGCCGAGCACGGTGAGGCGGCCCGAGAGCCAGCCCTTGCGCGCGCCCTGGCTTTCGGCGGCCAGGAAGATGGAGCCGCGGCCGGCATTGGCCCAATGGCTGAGCGGGGCGTCGACCTTGCCGGAGATGATGGCGAGATGGGCGCCGGCGCCGGTGGCGATCTGGGCCGCCTGGATCTTCGACACCATGCCGCCCGATCCCATGCCCGAGGCGGAACCGGTGTCGGCCATGGCGGCAATGCGCGCGTCGATGCGCTCTATCCTCTCGATCAGCATGGCATCCGCATCGGCGTGCGGGTTGGCGGTGTAAAGCCCGTCCACGTCCGACAGCAGCACAACCGCGTCGGCCCGTGCCGCCTGTCCGATGCGCGCCGCAAGGCGATCATTATCGCCGAAGCGGATCTCCGCCGTGGCGACGCTGTCATTCTCGTTCACCACCGGCACGACGTCGAGCGCCATCAGCCGCTCCAGCGTGGCCGAGGCGTTGAGGTAGCGGCGGCGATGCTCCAGATCGTCGAGCGTCACCAGCATCTGCGCGGCGGTGATGCCCTTTTCATGCAGCAGGCTGGCCCAGCATTGCGACAGGGCGATCTGGCCGGTGGCGGCCGCCGCCTGCGCATCCTCCAGGCTGCCGCGCCCGCCCTTGGGCAGCTTCAGCCGGCGCGCGCCCAGCGCGATTGCGCCTGACGACACGATGATGACCTGTTGCCCGGCCGCCTTGCGCGCGGCGACATCGGCCACCAGCGTGCGCAGCCAGTCGACGCGCACTTCCCCGGCCGGATCGACCAGCAGCGCCGACCCGATCTTGATGACCAGGCGGCGGACCAGGGCAGGGGGAAAGCCGGACAGGGCGTTCGTGGCCACTTTTACAACAACATCCGTTCGGTTCGAGCCCTTCGACGACGCCTGCGGCGTCGCTCAGGACAGGCTTTGTCGAGAACCTCGCGCGCAGTTCTCGACAAGCTCGAACCGAACGGAGATAAGTTTATTGATGCCTTAGATCGGCGACCAGGTGGCTTCGCCGTCGCTGTCGTCGGCGTCGTCCTCTTCACGATCCTCGTCGAGCATTTCCAGCACGGCGTCGAGCAACGGGGTGACGCCTTCGCCGGTCGCGCCGGAGATGATGAAGACATCTTCCACGCCGGCCTGCTCGCGCAGCTGTTCGGCAATGTCTTCCATCAGTTCCTGGCCCAGCAGGTCGCCCTTGTTGAGCACCACGATCTGCGGCTTTTCGTCCAGCCCGCCGCCATAGGCTGCGAGTTCGTCGGTGACGATGCGGAAGGCTTCGACCGGGTCGTCGCCGGTCGCGTCGATCAGGTGCAGCAGCACGCGGCAGCGTTCGATATGGCCCAGGAACCGGTCGCCAATGCCCGCGCCCTCGGCCGCGCCCGCGATCAGACCGGGAATATCGGCCAGCACGAATTCGCGATCACGGTGCAGCACCACGCCAAGCTGCGGCTTGGTGGTGGTGAAGGCATAGGCGCCGACCTTCGCCTTGGTGTTCGTCACCTGGTTGATCAGGGTCGACTTGCCGGCGTTCGGCATGCCGACTAGGCCGACATCGGCCAGCAGCTTGAGGCGCAGCCAGACCCACATTTCCTGGCCCGGCCAGCCGGTGCCATGCTGGCGCGGCGCCCGGTTGGTGCTGGTCTTGTAGGACAGGTTGCCGCGGCCGCCGTCGCCGCCGCGCAGGAAGCTCACACGCTGCCCCACCTCGGTGAAGTCGGCCAGGATTTCCTGTTCCTCATATTCGGGATAGCCGTCTTCGTCCTCGGTCCCCTCGATCGGCTGGGGATCGGACAGGATCTGGGTGCCGACCGGCACCTTGACGACCAGGTCGTTGCCGCCGGCACCATAGCGGTTCTTGCCCATGCCCGGCATGCCGCGCTGCGCCTTGAAATGCTGGGTGTAGCGGAAGTCGATCAGCGTGTTGAGGCCGGCCACGGCCTCGAAGATGATGTCGCCGCCCTTGCCGCCATTGCCGCCGTCCGGGCCGCCATATTCGACATATTTTTCACGCCGAAAGCTGACCGCGCCGGGACCGCCCCAGCCGGACTTGATATAGATTTTTGCTTGATCGAGAAAATGCATGGCGCGCCCATAGCGTCTTCTTGGGCAAAATTAAACCTTAGCTTGCGACACTTTCGCCGTCGCCGTCAACCGGGCTTCTTCGGTCAGGGCGGAGACCAGGCTGCGGGCCGCCAGTTCGCGCGCTTTCTCGCGATTGAGGCCCAGCGCAGCGGCCATCGGGCCGCCCATCTGCGAATCGCCGAGCGCCAGCAGGACCAGCATCAGCGTATTGTCGCGGATCACCTCGGCCAGTTGCGGGCGCAGCGCCGTCGCCGCCAGCTTGTCGACCAGCCGGTGAATCGCGTCCACCACCGGGTCGAGCGCATCCTCATTGCCGGACGCCAGCATCCAGCTGGCCAGCGCGCCGGCGCCGCCCGCGTCGAAGGCGTCGAAGGTCATGTCGACGATCCGCCGGGGTTCGACCTCGCCGCGCCGGGCGGCGCTCACCGCGTCGCCGATAGTGGCGGTGATGGCGTCGGCCAGATAGCCCGCGAGCGCCTTCTGCAGGCCGGCGGCCGATCCGAAATGATGGAGCAGATTGGCATGGGTGCGGCCGATGCGATTACCCACCGCCTTCAGCGTCACGGCCTGCGGCCCCGCTTCCAGCAGCAGGTCGCGGGCGGCTTCCAGCGCAATCAGGCGACTTTCGTCGGGGCTGAGGCGCGAGCGCTTGAGGGGGATCGGTTCGGGCAACGTGCCTTGCCCATGACACAGGGGCCGGGGGAAGGCCATAGTCATGTGCGGGGTCGCTTGACCGGCCCCTGCGCGGCCGCCCATAGATTGGCGATGACCGCTGCGCCGATCCTCACCACCGACCGCCTGATCCTGCGCCCGCACCGGGTGGAAGATTATCCCGCCTGCCAGGCGCTATGGGCCGATCCCGACGTGGTGCGCTTCATCGGTGGCGCGGCGCTCGATGCGCAGGCGGTCTGGTTCCGCATCCTGCGCTATGCCGGCATGTGGGCGCTGCTCGGCTATGGCATGTGGGCGATCGAGGATCGCGCCAATGGCGAATTGCTGGGCGAGGCGGGGCTGCTGAGCGCGGCGCGGGGGCTGGCCGAACTGGACGGCGTGCCAGAAGCGGGCTGGGTGCTGGGGCCGGCCGCCTGGGGGCGCGGCATCGCGACCGAGGCGATGGCGGCGATCTTTGCCTGGACCGATGCGCATCTGGATGCGCCTTCGATCCGCTGCATCATCGCGCCCGACAATGGCGGGTCGATCAAGGTGGCGGAGAAACTGGGCTTTGCCGCCCTGGCCGAAGTCGATTTCCATGGCGCGCCGACCCGTGTCTTCGATCGGCCCCGTCAGGCGTGAGAGGCGGGCGCCTTGATCGGCGCCCGCGCACCTCAGTCAAGCGGCAAGCGCCGGCAGCGCGTCGCCATATAGGTCCAGGGCAAAGTCCACGCTCATGCGGGCGGCCTCGCCCTCGTCGAAGACCAGGCAGTCGGCCTCGGCCCCGCGGGCGGGGCTGTAGCGCCGCTCGACCGCGCCGTTGGCGCGGAAACCGATCTTGCGCAGGACATGGCCCGATGCGCGATTGTCGGCGAAATGGACGGCGCGGACTGCCGGCAGATTATGCGCGCGGGCGATGCTCATGACGGCGCGGGCCGCCTCCGTGGCGAAGCCCAGACCCCAATAGGGGCGGGCGATCCAGTAGCCCAGTTCCGGCGTGCCATCCTCGGTCTCATGGATGCCGCAGCCGCCCACCAGGCGCGGCGCGCCCTGGGTGCGGGTGAAGGCCAGCAGGCGCGGCATGCGCGAATCCTGCGGTAGTGCCAGGAAGGCTTCGGCATCGGCCAGGCCATAGGGGGCGGGGGCGCGGCTCAGATTGCGCAGGACCGCGTCATTACCGATGGCCTGAGCCAGGGCGGGGGCATCTTCCATCCAGCCTGGCCGCAGCAGCAGGCGGGGGGTACGGGCGAACATTCACGTCTCTCCTCTTCGTGCGCGCAATAGCTGCCAATCATGACGGCTTGACGACGGTCTTCTCTGGCTGAGCCCCGCCCGCACGACGCGCGAGAAGGTCAGTAGTTCCAGAGGTTTGAGGGAAATCGGGAGGAGTGCCCGGTGATGTTCGTCAGAACGGAAAAAAGGGCGCTCCCTGTGAAGGGGCGCCCTTTTTTCCCTCGATCCCGATCGACGCACTTATGTGCGCAACCGATCAGGCGGGACGTCCCTTTTACGAAGGACGACCCGTCATCGATCGTCCGTTATTCGGCTGCCGCGGCTACCGCGTCGACCGATACATATTTGCGGCCGAGCTTGCCGTCGTGGAACACGACGCGACCTTCGCCCAGGGCGAAGAGGGTGTGATCCTTGCCCATGCCGACGTTACGGCCGGGATATACGCGGGTGCCGCGCTGGCGAATGATGATGTTGCCGCCGATCACTTCCTGACCGCCGAACTTCTTCACGCCAAGGCGCTTCGACTCAGAATCGCGACCGTTACGCGACGAACCGCCAGCTTTCTTATGTGCCATGACCTAAACTCCTTATCTAAGCTGCGCTCAGGCGATCGACACGATCTTGAGGATCGTGTGATTCTGGCGGTGGCCGTTCTTGCGGCGATAGTTGTGACGACGACGCTTCTTGAAGACGATGACCTTTTCGCCCTTCGCCTGCGCAATGATTTCGGCTGCGACGGTCAGCTTGGCTGCGTCCTTCAGGTCGCCGCCTTCGCCGGCCAGCAGGACGTCGTCCAGCGTAACCTTGTCGCCGGCTTCGCCAGCGAGCTTTTCAACGACGATCTTATCTCCGGCGGCGACGCGATACTGCTTGCCGCCCGTGCGCACGATAGCGAACATGGCTTGGTCTCTTCTCGTTCAAATCTGCTTTACGCAGATCGTCGAGGACAAAAAGCCTGTTCGACCCGCGCGGGAATGTGGCCCGGTAGTGGAATGACTCGATTCTGTCAACCGCCATGGGCCCAGCTTGTGGGCTGGTTTTTGGCTCTTAGTCTTCCTACATCGGTGATGGAAGGGAATATAAGCGCCGATGAGCAGATTACATCCCCAGGATGCGACCGGCAAGGGCAGGCTGCCCTTCATCGCATCGCTGTGGGCTGCGATCCTGGTCGCGCTTCTGTGCGCGATCGCGCCGGACGGTCCGCCTTCCAGCAAGCTCAATGGCTCCGCCTTCAGTTCCGCCACGACCGGCGTTGTGCTCAAGGCGCGCTCGCTGCCCGCGCCGCATCTCGCCCGCGCGCCCCGCCCTGATGGGGATGGGGTGGCCTTGCCCTGGCTGCTGGCGGCGGCGCTCGCCCTCATGCTCTCCTGGCGCCGTCTGGCGCCTGACGCGCCCCTGCCGCTGCCGGCAGGCCGCTACAGCCATCTTCGCGCGCGGAGTCGCCGCGCCCGCGCCCCGCCCGCCTTCCTCTGACATTTTTCCCGCCCGCCATGGCGGGCGTCCGTCAGACAGAAGGAATTGAGATCATGCCCCGCAAAAGAAAGATGCGCGGTGGCCGGCGCAATCCGCCCGGCTGGTTCATGCCTGTCGTCATGGCAGGGCTCGGCGCCGCCGGCGCCCTGCTCTCGATCGCGATGCTCGGCATCGTCGAATAATAGACAATGTTCCGCGCCGGCGGCAGGATGAAGGCCTGCTGCCGGCGGACAGGGAAGGAATTTCATGCCCCACCACACGCCCCTTATCGGGACGATCGTTGCCGGCCTCGTCGTGGCCTTCATCATGGGTGCCATCGCCCATCGCCTGAAATTATCGCCGCTGGTCGGCTATCTGGTCGCCGGCATCATGGTCGGCCCCTTCACCCCCGGTTTCGTCGCCGACAGTGGCCTCGCCAATGAACTGGCCGAAATCGGCGTCATATTGCTGATGTTCGGCGTCGGCCTGCATTTTTCACTCAAGGATTTGTTGTCGGTCAAGGCGATCGCCGTGCCCGGTGCGATCGTGCAGATCGCGGTCGCGACCCTGCTCGGCATGGGCCTTGGCTATCTGATGGGCTGGCCGCTGATGGGCGGGCTGGTCTTTGGCCTCGCTTTGTCCGTCGCCAGCACGGTCGTACTGCTGCGTGCGTTGCAGGGGGCGGACCTGGTCGAAACCCGGCGCGGGCGGATCGCGGTCGGCTGGCTGATCGTCGAGGATCTGGTGATGGTCCTTGCCCTCGTCCTGCTGCCGGCGCTGGCGGGGGTGATGAACAACGCCGATGCGGGCGGCGGGGCGAGCGCCCTGATCGCGCCGCTGGTCGGCACGCTGCTCAAGGTCGTCGGCTTCGTCGTGCTGATGCTGGTGGTGGGCCGTCGCCTCATCCCCTGGGCGCTGCACTGGGTGGTGCATAGCGGGTCGCGCGAGCTGTTCCGCCTCGCCGTGCTGGCGATTGCGCTGGGTGTCGCTTTCGGTGCCGCGATCGTGTTCGACGTGTCCTTTGCGCTGGGCGCCTTCTTTGCCGGCATGATCCTGGGCGAAACCCCGCTCAGCCGTCGCGCGACCGAGGAGACGCTGCCGCTGCGCGACGCCTTTGCGGTGCTGTTCTTCGTGTCGGTCGGCATGTTGTTCAATCCGGCGGTGGTGGTGGAACAGCCGCTGCCGCTGCTGGCCACGGTCCTCATCATCGTCGTCGGCAAGTCGATCGCCGCCTGGGGCATCGTCCGTGCCTTTGGCCATCCCAATGTCACGGCGCTGACGATCGCCGCCAGCCTGGCGCAAATCGGCGAATTTTCCTTCATCCTGGCGTCGCTGGGAGCGGGGCTGGGCGTGTTGCCGGCTGAGGCGCGCGATCTGATCCTTGCCGGTGCGATCGTGTCGATCTTCATCAACCCGATCCTCTTCTCGCTGATCGTGCGCGATCACAAGAAGGAGGAGGATGAGACGCAGGCCGACACCGCGACCGATCAGCCGCGCCTCGGCCATGTCATCCTGGTCGGCTATGGCCGCGTCGGCAAGCTGATCGCCAAGCGCCTGGCCGAGCGCCATGTCCAGTTCGTGGTGATCGAGGGCGATCCCGAACGGGTCGAGGAAGCGGAAGAGGCCGGCCTGTCGGTGGTGCGCGGCAATGCGCTGGAGGACCGGCACTTGCTGGCCGCAGGCATATGCGAGGCGCGCTATCTGCTGATCGCCGTGCCCGAAGGGTTCGAGGGCGGCGCGATCAACGAGCATGCCCGCCATCTCAACCCCAATTTGCAGGTGATCGCCCGCGCCCATAGCGATGCCGAGGTCGCGCATCTCGAAGCGCTGGGCGTGCGCCATGTCGTCATGGGCGAACGCGAACTGGCCGGGCGCATGCTGCAGCTTTGCGGCGTCGGCTGAGGGACAAAGAAAAAGGGCGGTGAACGATGGTCGATCGTTCACCGCCCTTTTTGTTCAGGAGGCTATGCCGAAGCGCTTAGCCGCGCGGCTTGCGCGGGCCGCCCGGACGCTTGGGTCCGCCCTTGAAGGGGCGGGGGGCGTAACCGGCCGGGCGCGGGCCACGGTCGTTCGAGCGATTGCCCTGGCGGCGATTGTCGCGGGCCTGCTCGCGCGGGGCGCCGTCGATCATCTCGAACGCCACGTCGGCGCCCTCGTCATTGGCCTCGCCCGAGCGCTTGACGGCCGACATGAAGCGGCTGGCGATCGCGCGCGGGATTTCGAACATGGTTTCGTTGGTGGTGATACGGATCGCGCCGATGTCGCCGCGCGACACATGGCCGCGGCGGCAGATCAGCGGCAGGATCCAGCGCGGATCGGCATTCTGGCGACGGCCGATGTCCATGCGGAACCACTGGGTATCCTCGAAGCCCGGACGCGGACCTTCCTGGCGCGGCGGCGCTTCGCTGCGGTCCAGCAGTTCCTCGGGCGCGGGCAGCGAGGCGCGGGCGCTCTTCACCAGCATCGCGGCGATTTCCTTGGCCGACTTTTCCGCCAGCAGCTCGGCGCCCAGCGCCCAATCGGCCTCGTCCAGCTCGGCCTTTTCCATCAGGGTCGAGCGCAGGCGGGCATTGTCCTGTTCCAGGATCGCTTCCTTGCTGGGCGGGGTGCCCCATTCGACCGGAATCTTGGCGCCGCGCAGCATCGATTCGACACGGCGGCGACGCGGATAGGGGACGATCAGGACGGCAGTGCCCTTCTTGCCGGCGCGACCGGTGCGGCCCGAACGGTGCTGCATCGTTTCGGCGTCGCGCGGCAGTTCGACATGGACCACCAGCGTCAGGCTGGGCAGATCGATGCCGCGCGCGGCAACGTCGGTGGCGACGCAGACGCGGGCGCGCTTGTCGCGCAGCGCCTGAAGCGCGTGGTTGCGCTCATTCTGGCTATGCTCGCCCGACAGCGCCACGGCGGCGAAGCCGCGCTCGGTCAGGCTGCTATGCAGGTGACGGACATTGTCGCGGGTGGCGCAGAACAGGATCGCGGTTTCGGCTTCATGATAGCGCAGCAGGTTGACCACTGCATTCTCGATGTCCGACGGGGCGACGGTGACGGCCTGGTAGCTGATGTCGCCATGGCCGCGTTCTTCGCCCACGGTCGAGATGCGCAGCGCGTCCGACTGATAGCGCTTGGCCATCGCGACGATCGGCTTGGGCATGGTGGCCGAGAAGAGCAGGGTGCGGCGATCTTCCGGCGCGCTGTCAAGAATGCCTTCCAGATCCTCGCGGAAGCCCATGTCGAGCATTTCGTCCGCTTCGTCGAGGACGACGGTGCGCATTCCCGACAGGTCCAGCGCGCCGCGTTCCAGATGGTCGCGCAGGCGGCCGGGGGTGCCGACGACGATATGGGCGCCATGGCTGAGCGCGCGGCGTTCCTTGGCGGCGTCCATGCCGCCGACGCAGGTGGCGATGCGGGCGCGGGCGGCGCCATAGAGCCATTCCAGCTCGCGGCTGACCTGCAGCGCCAGTTCGCGCGTCGGCGCGATCACCAGCGCCAGCGGCAGGCCGGCGACGGGCAGCTTGTCGCCGCCGGTCAGCAGTTCGGCGGCCATGGCCAGGCCGAAGGCGACGGTCTTGCCCGAGCCGGTCTGTGCCGACACCAGCAGGTCGCGGCCCTGCGCTTCGTCCTGCGTCACTTCGGACTGGACCGGGGTCAGGCTTTCATAACCCTTGGTGGTCAGCGCCTGGGCGAGCATGGAGGGGAGATGTTCAAAAGACATTTTTTCGTTTTCCATCGGTAAAGCGACCCGCCATTCCCGACGGATGCGTGAAGACCTGCCATGCTCCCGCCGTTGAGAGCCCAGGGGTAGGTCGCGTCCCTGGTTCCAAAATCCTCCCCTTGTCGGGGGAGGGGGACCGTCGACATCGCCGACGGTGGAGGGGTGTCCCCCTATGGCGCAGGCGGCGAATGCCCCTTTGCCCGGCCTTGTGGCCCTCGGGCCGCTTCTTGAGTGAGCGGCTGGTCCTATAAAATAAGAAGGCCGCCTTCCCCCGCAAGGAGGGAAGGCGGCCCCTTTAATTCTTATCCCAACGGGATCAGATCGAGGCGACTTCGGCCACGTCGACCTTCACGCCCGGACCCATCGACGACGACAGGGCGATCTTGCGGACATACTTGCCCTTCGAGCCCGAGGGCTTCGCCTTGACGATCGCGTCGACGAACGCGTCGAAATTCTTGCGCAGGTCTTCAGCCGAGAAGCTCGACTTGCCGAGGCCAGCGTGGATGATGCCGGCCTTTTCGACGCGGAATTCGATCTGACCACCCTTGGCGGCCTTCACGGCTTCGGCGACGTTCGGCGTGACGGTGCCCAGCTTCGGGTTCGGCATCAGGCCCTTGGGGCCCAGAACCTTACCCAGGCGACCCACCAGACCCATCATGTCGGGGGTGGCGATGACGCGCTGGAAGTCGATGTTGCCGGCCTGGATCGATTCGAGCAGGTCTTCGGCGCCCACGATGTCGGCACCGGCGTCGAGCGCCTGCTGAGCCTTGTCGTTGCGGGCGAACACGGCGACGCGAACGTCCTTGCCGGTGCCGGCGGGCAGGGTGACGACGCCACGGACCATCTGGTCGGCGTGACGCGGGTCAACGCCCAGGTTGATCGCGATTTCGACGCTTTCGTCGAACTTGGCGGTGGCGTGGGTCTTGATCAGGCCCAGCGCTTCGTCAACGCCGTGCAGCTTTTCGCGGTCGATCGCGGTCGCCAGGGCCTTCGCCTTCTTGGTCAGCTTTGCCATGGTCTTAGCCCTCCACCACTTCGAGGCCCATCGCGCGAGCGGAACCTTCGATGATCTTCGTTGCAGCGTCGATGTCGTTCGCGTTCAGGTCAGCCATCTTCGCCTGGGCGATTTCGGCGAGCTGGGCGCGGGTGATCTTGCCAGCGACGACCTTGCCCGGCTCCTTCGAACCCGACTTCAGGTTGACGGCCTTCTTGATCAGATAGGTGGCCGGCGGCTGCTTCGTCACGAAGGTGAACGAACGGTCCGCATAGACGGTGATGATGGTCGGCAGCGGGGTGCCCTTGTCCATCTTTTCCGTCGAGGCGTTGAACGCCTTGCAGAATTCCATGATGTTCACGCCGCGCTGACCCAGGGCAGGGCCGATCGGCGGCGAGGGGTTGGCGGCTCCGGCGGGCACCTGGAGCTTGATATAGCCCGTAATCTTCTTGGCCATTTTCACTCACTCTATAGCTGGCAGGCCTGCTGGGCAGATCTGCCGGTTCAAGTTTAGCGGTCTAGCGGCTCCCGCAAGGGAACCTCCCGCACATGTCCAGCCGCCCGTGGGGAGGCATGGAAGCGCGGCCCTATAGCGACCTTCTTGTCCAAAGGGAAGGGGGAGTCTGTCATTCGGTCGATTCGGCCGAAAGCGCAGGGCTTCCCCAACAAAAAGGGCCGCCGGCTGAAAAGCGGGCGACCCTTTTTGAACAGCCTTGCGGCGGCTGGTTACTTCGACAGTTCGACCTGTTCGAAGTCCAGTTCCACCGGGGTGGCGCGACCGAAGATCGACACCGACACCTTGACCCGGTTCTTTTCGAAATCCAGTTCCTCGACCACGCCGTTGAAGCTGGCGAAGGGGCCGTCCAGCACCTTGACGCTGTCGCCGATTTCGTAATCGACATTGACCTTGTGCTTCGGGGCGGCGGCGGCTTCCTTCTGGGCGCCGAAATAGCGGGCGGCTTCGCTCTCGCTGATCGCCTGGGGCTTGCCCGACGAACCGAGGAAGCCGGTGACCTTGGGCGTGTTCTTGACGAGGTGATAGACGTCGTCGTTCATCGCCAGCTTGGCAAGGACATAGCCCGGCATGAACTTGCGTTCGACCTGGACCTTCTTGCCGCGCTTCACTTCGGTCACGGTCTCGGTCGGAACCTCGACCTGCTCGACCAGTTGCGACAGGCCCATGCGCTCGGCCTCGGTCAGGATCGATTCCTTGACCTTGTTCTCGAAGCCCGAATAGGCGTGGATGATGTACCAGCGCGCCATGTTACCGTCTTAAACTCCCTTTTGAACGCCGAGCGTTCAACGACCCGATGCGAGGCTCAGCAGCCACTGGACGATCGCACCGAAGAAGGTGTCGATACCGAAGAAGAAGATGCCCAGCAATGAGGTCATGATGACGACCATGATCGCGGTCATGATCGTTTCACGGCCGGTCGGCCAAACGATCTTCTTCGCTTCGGTCTGCACCTGATTGACGAATTCGCTCGGAGAAGTCTTCGCCATCGCGCTGTCAGCTCACCTTCAAAATCAATACCAAAGCGCGAAACGGCGGTCCGCCCTCCCGTTTCCCGCGATAAGTCGGTGTCGGGGGAGGCAGTCGCGCTTCGCGACCGATGCTTCGCTAAGCGCACTTAGCCGCGAACCCGTGATTGTTCAAGGTTCGCGGCTAGTTCGCTTGGCAGGAGTGGAGGGACTCGAACCCACGGCATTCGGTTTTGGAGACCGACGCTCTACCAACTGAGCTACACTCCTGCACTGGCCCGAGCCAGCGAAGGAGGGCGCTTTAGCGTGGCCTATCGGGGAGGGCAAGCGACTTTATGCAACTTCTTCAACAAGAATATGCGCGCTGGTCTGGCGCTCGGCTTCCGCGTTGATCTGGGCCCCCAGCAGCACGATATACGCGGAGACGAACAGCCAGAGCTGCAGGATCACCACGGCGGCCAGCGAGCCATAGGTCTTGTTATAATCGCCAAAGGTCGAGACGTAGAAAGAGACGGCCAGCGTCGCCACCAGCCAGAACAGCGTCGCGGCGATCGACCCCACGGTCAACCATTGCCATTGCACCCGGCGGCGATGCGGGCCGAAGCGGTAGATCAGGCCGAAGATGCTGCTGGCGAGCAGGCCGGCGCAGATCCAGGTCGTCGCCTTGATCGCGAACAGCACGCCCGGTCCCCAGTTGGTCAGCAATTTCTGGAGCAGGCCGATGATCGTCGCGGTGACGACGCCGGCGACCACCACAAGCACGGCGGAAAAGGTGATTCCCATCGACACACGATAGAAGGCGAAGATGTTCCGCCCTTCCTTCTGCGCATAGACGATGTTGAGCGCCTCCATGATCGCGGAGGCTGCGCGGGTGGCGCCATAGACTGCCAGGCCCAGCGCCAGGAACAGGCCGAAGCCGATCGCCGGCTTGCGCGCGCTGACCATGCCCAGCAACTGGTCGTTGATCAGTTGGGCGGCATCGGCGGGCACGACGGTGATGATCGCCTGCATGTGGCGGGCCACGATCTGCGGGTCACCGACCAGGCCATAGGTCAGGACGACCGCGGCCAGCAGCGGGGCGATCGACAGGAAGGCATAATAAGCAACGCCAGCGGACAGCAGGCCCAGATGATTGGCCGACATGGCGGCATAGACGCGCTTCAATATCTCCCACCAGGCACGCGGCGGGATTTTCCATGGCGCATCGACATGCACCTGCTGGGCGATCGTTTCGGTCATGATTGTCCCCTGCTGAACAGGGGTAGCGCCTGAACGGCGATAGGGTTCCCTGATTCGCCTCTCTCATGGTTTTCCCCGGTTAGGGTTTCCCGTTGTTGGAGGATTAACCTCCTTTCGCTACCAACGGCCGCTCGCAGCGAGGCGGCAGGGAGCGGACAAGTGGCGGAAAAGCGCTGGCAACAGCGGCTGAAGGGCTGGGACGGCCCGTTCACGGCACCGGTGCCGGACAGCGCGCGCGAGGCTGTGCTGGATACCCAATATCGCCGTTTCCATCAGGCGCTGCCGCTTTTGTGCCTGCTGATCATGGCCAATGCCGTCGCGATGGCGCTCGCGGTGATGGGCGATCTGCCCTTGTGGCAACAGGTGACGCCGCCTGCGCTGATCTTCCTGGCCTGTGCGATATCCCTGCTGCGCTGGCGCGGCGTGCCGATCGCGACCGACGCCAGGGTGCAGGCGCGCAGCCTGAAGCGGGTCGCGCATGTCGCGCCCGCGTCCGGGCTGGTGGCGGGACTGTGGGCGGTCAACGCTTTCACCGAAACCGAAATCTATTATTGCATGGTGGCGCCGGTGTTCATCGGCATCGGTGCGCTGGTTGCGGCGACGACCTTGCTCAGCGTGCCGCGCGCCGCGATCGGGGCGATGGGCGCGGCGGTGTTGCCGATCCTGGTGAAGATGGCGCTCTATGACAATCTGGGCGTGCGGGCGATGGCGGTGATGATGGCGATCGTCACGGTGATGCAGGCCAATCTGGTGCTGGGGAAGTTTCGCGAGACGGTGGCGATGCTGGTGTCGCAGCGCGAACTGGCGCGGCTGGCCGGCACCGATGCGCTGACCGGGCTCGACAACCGGCTGAGCTTCATGCGCGCGATCGAAGAGCGGGTGGAGCGGGGCGCGGCCTTCAGCGTGCTGCTCGCCGATCTCGACGGCTTCAAACAGTGCAATGATCAGCACGGCCATCAGGCAGGGGATGTCCTGCTGACATCATTGGGTGGTCGGTTGCGCGCCTTGATGCCTGACGCGGTGAGTATCGCGCGGCTGGGCGGCGACGAATTTGCGCTGCTCCATGACGCGGAAACCGATGTCGATGCCCTGCATCGACGCATGCCGGGCATCCGGCAGGCGATCGCTGCGCCGGTGGGCTGGCAGGGGTGCAGCCTGTCAGTCGGTAGCAGCTTTGGCATCGCCACCTTCCCGCAGGACGGGGCGGAAGCCGCCGCCGTCCTGCATGTCGCCGACACGCGGCTCTATGCGGACAAGCGGCAGCGCAAGGGACGGCGATTTGTGGGGCCGCAACGCCAGATTGCTTAGAAGAACTGCCCGCCCTTCATGATGCGGCGCGCGCGGCCCTGCACCGGCACCTTGTCGAACGGCGTGTTGCCGGCCGAGGCCGCCATCTTCGCCGAATCGACGATCCATGGCGCGTCGGGATCGACCAAGATCAGGTCGGCGGCGCTGCCGGGCGCAAAGCTCCCGGCATTGACGCCCAATATCTTCGCCGGATTGGCGCTGAGCAGGGTCATCAGCCGGTTGAGGCTGACATGCCCTTCGCGCACCAGGTTGAGCGAGAGCGCCAGCAGCGTTTCGGCGCCGGCCATGCCGGGCGACGCGTCGGCGAAGGGCAGGCGCTTGTCCTCTGGACCGCGCGGATCATGGCCCGATGTGATGACATCGACCGTGCCGTCGGCGACCGCGGCGATGCTGGCATGACGGTCGGCATCGGATCGCAGCGGCGGCGACAGGCGCGCAAAGGTGCGGAAGTCGGTCATCGCCTGATCGTTGAGGAACAGATAGGCCGGGCTGATGCCGCAGCTGACTTTCAGGCCTTCGGCTTTGGCGGCGCGGATCAGGTCGAAGCCGGCTTTGGTCGTAACCAGACGGAAATGGATGGCAGCGCCGGTCTCGCGGGCCAGCATGATGTCGCGCGCGATCGCCATCGCCTCGGCGCAAGCCGGGGCGTGGGCAAGGCCCAGACGCGTCGCGGTCTCGCCACTGGTCGCCACCGCCTTGGCGGACAGGCCGCCATCCTCGGCATGGGCGATGACGGTAAGGCCCAGCCCCGAAGCGTAGGAGAGGATGCGCAGCATCACGCCCGAATCGGCGATCCACTGGCGACCGGTGCCGACCGCCTTGGCGCCGGCGATCTGCATCAGGCCCATTTCGGCCATTTCCGTACCCTTGAGGCCACGGGTCGCAGCGGCGATCGGGTGGACCCAGAAGTCGGGCTTGCCCGCGCGGGTCGCTTCCCGGATCAGGCCGACCTCGTCCAGCGGTGCGCGCTGGTCGGGCATCAGGGCGGCGCGGGTGATGCCGCCGAAGTGGAAGGCGGGCTTGTCGGTGGCGAAGACGCCCAGGTCGATCAGGCCCGGCGCGACCACCAGCCCGCCGGCATCGACCTGCTGCGCGTCGGCGGGAATGTCGACCGCGCCGGTGGCCAGGATGCGGTCACCCTCGATCAGGACGGTGCCGGGGACAAGGGCGTCGCCCGCCGGATCGGCCAGCTTGCCTTTGACGATTGCGATCCGGCTCACGCCCATCTCTTTTTCCTTGTTGGTCGGGATGCTCACGCCCATCCCTCCACGCCGCGCGCCTGGCGCGTCAAAACATCCAGGCACGCCATGCGCACCGCCACGCCCATCGCCACCTGTTCGGTGATCGCCGACCGATCGGGATCGTCCGCCACCGTGCTGGTGATCTCGACGCCCCGGTTCATCGGGCCGGGGTGCATGACAAGGGCATCGGGCTTGGCGATCGCCAGCCGTTCGGGCGTCAGGCCATAGAGCGCATGATATTCGCGCGCCGACGGGATGAAGGCACCGTCCATCCGCTCATTCTGCAGGCGCAGCATCATGACGACATCGGCGCCATCCAGCCCGTCTTCCATCCGGCTATAGGGGGTGGCGCCCAGCATCTCGACCTCGGGCGGCAGCAGGGTGGGCGGGGCGACCGCGCGTACCTGTGCGCCGAGCGCGGCGAGGCAGAGCATGTTGGACCGGGCGACGCGGCTGTGCAGCACGTCGCCGCAGATGGCGACCACCAGCCCCTCGAACCCGCCCTTGCGGCGGCGGATGGTGAGCGCGTCGAGCAGCGCCTGCGTGGGATGCTGGTGCCAGCCATCGCCCGCGTTCAGCACCGGGCAGTCGACCTTGTCGGCGATCAGCGCGACCGCGCCGGAACTGGCATGGCGGATGACGATCACGTCGGCGGCCATGGCATTGAGCGTCATGGCGGTGTCGATCAGGGTCTCGCCCTTCTTCACGCTGGACTGGCCGGCGTGCATGTTGACGACGTCGGCGCCCAGCCGCTTGCCGGCGATCTCGAACGACAGCAAGGTGCGGGTGCTGTTCTCGAAAAAGGCGTTGATCTGGGTCATGCCCGCCAGCCGGTCGTCATGCTTGCGCGCCTGGCCCTTGTTGGTGCGGGCCCAATGTTCGGCCTCGTCCAGCAGGAAACGGATTTCCCAGGGCTTGAGGTCGGCGATCGACAGCAGGTGCCGGTGCGGGAACAGCGCCCGGCCGGTCAGCTCGGGCGTTGCATCAGGAATGAAGATGTCGGGCATGAGCCGGGTCTTTAGGCCAGGCTTTCGGTTGGGGCAAGGAGGGGAAAGACCCGATCAGGCCCGGCCGCGCCATTTCCCCCACAGGGCGCGATCCTTCAGCACCTCACGCGCGGCATTATGGCCCGGCGCGCCGGTGACGCCGCCGCCCGGATGGGTGCCCGCGCCGCACATGTAGAGGCCCTTCACCGGCCCGCGATAGGCGCCATGACCCAGTACTGGCCGCGCCGCCCACATCTGGTCCAGCGTCAGATTACCATGCATGATGTCGCCGCCGACCAGGCCGAACTTGCGTTCCAGGTCGAGCGGCGAATGGATCTGGCGGGCGATCACGCTCTTCGCAAAGCCCGGCGCATGGGCCTCGACCGTGGCGATGATATGGTCGGCCGCTGTCTCGCGCTCATCGTCCCAGTTGCGCCCATCAGGCAGTTCGGGCGCGAATTGCTGGCAGAAGAGGCTGGCGACATGGCATCCCTCAGGCGCCAGACTGTCGTCGATGGTCGACGGGATCAGCATCTCGACGATCGGCTGCTTCGACCAGCCGTCGCGCTTCGCATCCAGATAGGCGCGGTCCATATAGTCGAGCGTCGGCGCGATGATGATGCCGGACTGGTGATGCTCGCCAATGCCGGGCAGGCAGGTGAAGTCGGGCAGGGCGGAGAGCGCGACATTCATGCGGAAGGTGCCCGATCCCGTCTTGAACGCCCTGATCCGTTTCAGGAAATCGGCGGGCAGGTCAGCCGGTTGCATCATTCGCTCATAGAGCAGCTTGGGGCCGACATTGGCGATGATGCTGGCGCCCATTACTTCCTCGCTGCTGGCCAGCTTCACGCCAACCGCGCGGTCGCCATCGACCAGCACATGATCGACCGGCGCCTCCAGGCTGATCTCGACGCCCATCGCCCGCACGACCTTCGCCATGGCCTGGGTGATCGTGCCCATGCCGCCGACGCTGTGGCCCCAGGCGCCCTTCTTGCCGTTCACTTCGCCGAACACATGGTGCAGCAGCACATAGGCGCTGCCCGGCGTGTCGGGGGAGGCGAAATTGCCGACCACCGCGTCGAAGCCGAAGGCGGCCTTGACCGCCTCGCTCTCGAACCAGCTGTCGAGGAAGGTTCGGGCCGATTTGGTGAACAGGTCCAGCACGTCACGCTGTTGCTCGATATCGAGCCCGGCGACACGGCGGCCCTGTTTCAGCGCCTCGACCACCATGGTCAGGCCATCGCCGACATTGGGCGGGCTTTTGAGCACCAGGTCGCGCAGTACGTCGGCCACCAATTCCAGCGCGTCATAATAAGCGGGCAGGGTGGCGGCATCGCGCGCGCTGAACCGGGCGAACTCGGCCTGGGTCCGCTCCAGCCCGCCGCCCAGTTTCAGATAGCCGCCATCGGGCTGGGGCAGGAAATTGCTGATCGGCCGCTCGATCACGCGATAGCCATGATCGGCCAGCTTCATGTCGCGGATGACCTTGGGATTGAGCAGGCTGACCGTGTAGCTGGCGGTCGAGTTGCGGAAGCCGGGGTGAAATTCCTCAGTCACCGCCGCGCCGCCGACGACAGCGCGGCGCTCGACCATACGCACCTTGTAGCCGGCACGGGCCAGGTAAAAAGCGCAGACAAGGCCATTATGGCCCGCGCCGATGATGACGGCGTCATAGGCTTTGGTCACAACATATCCCTCCCCGAAAAAGCGCCGTCATCCCCGCGAAGGCGGGGATCCATCTCCAGCCATCTCCCCATAGGTGAGGTCGGGGGATGGATTCCCGCCTGCGCGGGAATGACGAGAATCATGATAGTCGAAAGACCATCCCATTTTCGGCGCGCGATGCTGGCGCGCCTGCGGAATGATGGCGCGCATCCGTGCGCAGAAATGGCGCAACGCGACTTCCTGGTCGCTCAGGGGGCCGACGGTGAAACTGTCAGACGCCATGCCGGCCTGCACGCGGGCGACAAGCTCCGTATCCTCGGCATTGACCTGGCGGTTGATGCGCCAGTTGAGATAGCGGGCCGCCTTCATCTCCCTACGCCCATCGGGCAGCGCATAGCTGATCTCGCGGATCAGCGTCTGCGTCGGCGAGACCGGCAGCCACTGCATGAAATCCACCTGGTCGGGATAGATGTCGAAGGCGAAATTGGGCCAGAGCTTGAAATAGGTCCAAAGCCGCTGCCGATCGGGCGGCAGATGCGGGACGGCCGGCAGGAAATGCTGATAGGCGCGCTCGGACAGGTTGGCGGACGGGCGATCGAGGATCGGCCCCCACATCTTGTCGGCATAGGGGCTGGCTTCGACGCCATAGCCATCGCCCATCAGCCGCTTGAGGCCGGGATGGGCGACGGCGATGTGCAGGCCGTCGGAATAATTGTCGCCGATATTCTTCCAGTTCACCGCGCGTGGGCGCAGCGTGACGCGGCCAAGCGCGCGCAGTTCGGAAAAGCGATAGGGCGCGATCTCGTCGATATAGGGCGCCATCATCTGCGCCACCGACGGTCCGCCATCATCCTCCAGCCGGACGAACAGGAAGCCGTGGAAATTCTCGATATCGACAGGGACAAGTCCATGCCTGGACCGGTCGAGATTGCCATAGCTGCCCGCCATTGGCAGGCCCGTCAGGCAACCGTCCAGACCATAGGTCCAGGCATGGTATGGACAGACCAGCTTTCTGGTGCGACCCGAGGGCCCGTCCACTAGGCGCGCGCCGCGGTGGCGGCACACGTTGGTAAAGGCGCGGGCTTCGCCGTCATCCCCGCGGATGACGATGATGCTCTCGCCAACATAGTCCAGCACATGGAAATCGCCCGGCGCCGGCAGGTCGCTGTCATGGGCGACGATCTGCCAGCTCGGGCGGAAGATGCGGCGGGCTTCGACGGCGAAAAATTCGGGATCGCTATAGGTCCATGCCGGCAGGCTATAGCCCACGTCCGGATCCGGTCCGCATCCCGTCTCGCCCATCTACCCCGCATGCCCCATTGCAGTTGTACGCTCGTATAACGAGCGGGCGGGGAATTTCCATTATATTTTTGTGACAGCTATTCTCAGCTGGTCCGTTCGGGCACTTCGCCCCAGTCGGACAGGATCGACGCGCGGCTGGCAACCGCTTCCCAGGGGAAGACGAACCAGTCCTTGGTGACGACACGGTCGATCGTGGTCGCGCGATATTCGACCTTGGCGGCCGAGCTGACATTGTCGATCAGCACGGCAAAGCGCAGATGATCGGCCGGTGCGCCGGCCAGCGCCGCGCGCAACTGGTTGATCGTGCGGCCACTGTCATTGATGTCGTCGACGAACAGCAGGCGCGATCCTTCGAGCGCCATCGCCACCAGCTTGTCGAGCAGTTCGTCGCAGAAGCCTGCGACCTGGGCCGACAGGTCGACCGACAGCATCGGCTGGCTGATGGCGTGGGACAGATAGGTGGCCGGCACCAGCCCGCCGCGCCCGACGCCGACAATATAGTCGGGCCGCCAGTCCGATTTGGCGATCGCGCCGGCCACGGCGTCGATATGGGAGAGGAAGCTCTCCATCGGAATGTCGGTCAGGATCGGTTGGGTCATGATATGGTTGCCATCTGCGAATCGGCCCTATCGGCCGCCTGCGCCCCATAGCGCCGTGCCAGCAGGGCACAAGCCATCAGCTGAATCTGGTGGAACAGCATGACCGGCAGGATGATCGGCCCAACGGCCGCTGCGGGGAAGAGGACACCGGCGATCGGCACGCCCGAGGCAAGGCTCTTCTTCGATCCGCAAAATTGCAGCACGATCGCATCTTCGCGGGAAAAGCCGAGCAGCCGGCCAAGCCCCCAGGTGAAGAGCAGCACGATCACCAGCATGGCGATGCAGAGCAGCGCGAGCAGCGCCAGTTCCGCGCGCGAGACCCGGTGCCATAGCCCTTCGACCACCGCCGCGCTGAAGGCGGAATAGACCACCAGCAGGATTGAGGTGCGATCGACCCGGCCGACCAGCGTCTTGTGCCGCGACACGAAGCCGCCGATCCAGGGGCGGGCAAGATGGCCCAGCACGAAGGGCAACAGCAATTGCAGCATGATCCCCTCGACCGAGGAAAGGGAGATGAGGTTGCTGCCGCCGCGCTGCATCAGCAATGCCACCAGCAGCGGCGTCAGCACGATGCCGAGCAGGTTGGAGAAGGAGGCGCTGACCACGGCGGCGGCGACATTGCCGCGCGCGATCGCCGTGAAGGCGATCGAGCTTTGCACCGTCGATGGCAGCAGCGCCAGGAACAGCAGGCCCGCGCGCATATTCTCCGGGATCGCGCCGATCTGTTGCAGCAGGATGCCGACCAGCGGGAAGAAGAGGAAGGTCGTGCCCAGAGTCGCGAGATGGAGTTGCCACGCCTTGGCACCGCCCCAGATCGCCTCGCGCGACAATTTTGCCCCATGCAGGAAAAAAAGCAGCACGATGCCGGCATCCGCAACGATGGATGCGACATGGGCGCCCTGGCCGCGGGCGGGCAGGACCGACGCTAGGGCAACGGTGCAGAGCAGCAGGACGAGGAAGGGATCGAGGATCAGGCGCAGGCGAGTCATCATGTTTCCGGGCATAGGGAAGGGGCTTGGAAAAGGATAGACGCCGCCCCATCCTCTGGGCCAACAGCCTTGGCACAGAGTATCGGGAGAGAATTTGCGTGAGCGACCATATCGCCATCATCGAGACGAACGGCGTGCTCGAAATCCATATCGACCGGCCCGACAAGAAGAATGCGCTGACCGGGCCGATGTACCGCGCGATGATTGCAGCGCTGGCCGATGCGTCGAGCCGGCCGGAGATTGGCGTGGTGCTGTTCGCGGGGCGGGGCGACGCCTTTTGCGCCGGCAATGACCTCAAGGACTTCATGGCCGGTCCGGAGGGCGGCGCTGCCGCCTTCGATTTCATCAGCGCGATTGCCGCCTTCGACAAGCCGATCGTCGCGGCGGTGCAGGGGCTGGCCGTGGGCGTCGGCACGACGATGCTGTTCCATTGCGACCTGGTCTATGCCGCGCCCGACGCGCGCTTCGTCATGCCCTTCGTCAATCTGGGCATCGTGCCGGAGGCCGGCTCCAGCCTGCTCGCGCCCGCGATCATGGGCCATGCCAGGGCGGCCGCGATGCTGATGCTGGGCGAGCCGATGGATGCGGAAGGGGCCGATCGTGCCGGCTTCGTGACGGCGATCGTGACAGGGGAGGCGCTGCTCGACCATGCCCGCGCCAAGGCGGCGGCGCTGATGGCCAAGCCGCCCCAGGCGCTGATGGCGACGCGCCGGCTGATGAAGGGCGATCCCGCCGCCTTGCAGGCGCGCATCGCCGAAGAAGCCCGGCTGTTCCGCGAAGCGCTGGCCTCGCCCGAAGCGCAGGAGGCGTTCATGGCCTTTTTCGAAAAGCGCGCGCCGGTCTTCAAGCGGGCCTGATCGAAGCGTGGCCGGGGGAAGGGATCAGTCCTTGCCCCGCCGCTCGAACTTCAGTTCGCTCACGATCACGGCGGCGATGATCAGCAGCGCGCCGGCCAGCGCCGTGGCGGGCTGGCGGTCGCCCGCGATCCGGCCCAATATCCCGGCCCAGACCGGCTCGCCGGCATAGATCAGGGTCGCGCGGGTCGGTGATACGGTGCGCTGCGCCCAGTTCATCACGAACTGGATCAGCGCCGTCATCGCGCCCAGGCCACAGGCCGACAGGATCACCGTCCAGGAAAAGGGCGGGATCGCTTCGCCCATCGGCGCCATCAGGCCGAAGGCGAGCAGCGACGTGACCGCCAGTTGCACCAGCGTGACGCGGGCAATGTCGACCTTGCCGGCCCACAGGCTGATGAAGATGATCTCCAGCGCGATCGCCAGGGTGCTGATGAGCGTCAGCGCTTCGCCCTTGCCCAGCGACAGCCCTTCGCGCGGGGCCGCGATCAGGATCAGGCCGGCAAAGGCCAGCGCGACGCCGACCCAGCTGGTCCAGCGCGGCCGCCGCCGCAATATCGCCCATTGGAGGATCGGCACCAGCGGCACATAGGCGGCGGTGATGAAGGCCGATGTGCTGCTGGATATGGTCTGCAGCGCCCAGGTCTGGAGCGTGTAGCCGCAGAAGATGCCAAGGCCGATCATCGACCCGGCCAGCAGTTCGCGCGCCGTCAGGCCACGCAGCACCGGCCAGGCGAGCGGCAGCGCCAGCAGCGCCGCCGTGCCGAAGCGCATCCCCACGAAGAAGAGCGGCCCGCTCTGCTGCATGGCATGATGCACGATCAGGAAGGTCGCGCCCCACAGCACGGTGATCCCAATCAGCGCGAGTTCGGGACGGCCGATGATCAGCCGGGGCGCAGGGCTCTTGTCGAGGGCGGCATTGTGCAACATAATGCACATCGCGTTATGAGCAATATATTGCACAGTCAAGTCGAAGTCCCGCGCCCGGACGTTCTTTCCCATGTCGCGGGCAATATCCGCCGCCTGCGCGCCGCCAAGGGGCTGAGCCAGGATGCGCTGGCCAGCGCGGCCGGGGTCAGCCGGCGCATGCTGGTGGGGATCGAGAGCGGCGAGGCCAATGTCAGCCTGTCGACGCTCGACCGGCTGGCGCAGGCGCTGGACGTCAGTTTCTCCCATGTCGTGCGCGCGCCCGACATGCCGGACAATAGCCGGATCGATACCCTCGCCTGGCAGGGCGAGGATGCGCATAGCCGCGCCACCCTGCTTGGCACCGTGCCGGCCGCGCGCGAGGCGGAGCTATGGACCTGGTCGCTGGCGCCGGGCGACCGCTACCCGGCCGAGGCGGACGCCGCCAACTGGCACGAGATGCTCTATGTGGTGGAAGGGGTGCTGACGGTCGAGATGGATGCCGGCACGCGCACGATCGCGGCGGGCGACTTCCTCATCTTCAGCAGCGACAGCCCCTATGTCTTTGTCAATCGCGGAACCGACCTGCTGCGCTTCGTGCGCAACGTGGTGTTCTAGGCAGCGCGGACGAATGGCCAGATGTGGTGGGAGTTGACTGGCCCTTATCCCGTCATGCCAGCGAACCCTGAGCCACCTTTGTCGTAACAACGGGTTCAGACTGGGCATCTTCCTTTGCAAAATCGAGGATGCCCATCAAGGCACCATGAAGCGTGGCATGGATTTCGCCGCGTTTCTCGCCGGGATGCAGTACGATCCGGTGGATGAGCGAACGAATGGCGTCAGAGGCGTCGAGCCGGGTTTCCGGGTCTTCCAGCGCTCGGGTGAAGCGTTCCATCTCCCGCTTGTAGATTTCAGCGACGCCGGGATGAACGTCAGGAACAGCCTGGGGGGCGAGCGCCATGCGGGCGGCGATTTCACTCTTCTGCCGTTCAAGCTCCGCCATGCGGGCCTTCATCGTGGGCTGATAGAGCCCATCCTCGATAGCGGTCATGATTCCGGCAATGGCGCGCTCGATCTTGTCCAGTGAGCGGCGATCGACTTCAATCTGCACCCGCTGCTCGCGATTATGGCGGTTGATATATTCGGCATAGGCGGCAACGGCCGCCTGGACCTTTTCCGGTGACACCAGCCGTTCACGCAGACCCGCAAGCGCCCGCTCTTCCAGCGCATCGCGGCGAATGGTGCGGCCGTTGGCGCAGGTATGGCGGCGATGATAGTTCATACAGCCAAAGCGGCCATTGACCGCCAGACCGACCTTGCCCCCGCACAGGCCGCATTCGACAAGGCCCGATAGCAGGGTGACCGGGCGCCGCGCCTGATGCATCCGGCTCGCCTGCGCCGCATGAACGCCGTCGATCATCGGCTTATATTGCTCGCCAAGCACGTCCTGCCGATGCTTTACCGCCTGCCAAATATCATCGCTGATGATGCGGAGCTGAGGCGCTTCGGCTCGAACCCATTCGGACTCCGGATTGGGACGACGCACGGTCCGGCCGGTGTGCGGGTCCTTGACGGACTGCTTATGGTTCCAGACCCGGACGCCGACATACATTTCGTTGTTGAGGATGCCGATGCCGAGGTTCCGCTTGCCGCGTATGGTGGTGTCGCTCCAAGGGCGGCCCGATGGACCGGGAATGCCGTCTGCGTTCAGATCACGAGCGATAGCGCGGGGACTCTTGCCTGCCGCGAATTCGCGGAAGATGCGCTCGACAATGGGAACCTCTGACGGTTCGATCCGGCATTCGCCGCGTACCAATTCGCCTTCGGAGGAAAGTCGCCGCACCGTGCGATAACCATAGCCTACCGGTCCTGCCGAAAAGCCCTTCTCGACACGTCCGCGTTGTCCGCGATGGGTCTTCTTCGCGAGGTCTTTCAGGAACAGGGCGTTCATCGTGCCCTTGAGGCCGACATGCAGTTCGGAAATCTCGCCTTCGGCGAGCGTGACGAGCGGCACGCGGGCGAACTGGAGATGCTTGAAGAGCGTCGCCACATCCGCTTGATCGCGTGACACTCGGTCCAGCGCTTCGGCAAGGACAATATCGATCTTGCCCGCCTGCGCATCCTGCACCAGCGCTTGAATACCGGGGCGCAGGATCATGCTGGCGCCGGAGATTGCGGCATCTTCATAGACACCTGCGACATGCCAGCCCTCGCGCGCTGCGCGCTCGCGGCAGACGCGAAGCTGATCCTCGATCGATGCCGCGCTTTGCTGATCCGAGGAATAGCGAGCGTACAGGGCAACGCGATTCATCAGGCTTTCCCTTCGGTCCATGGGTTGAACAGGCGGATACCAGTCGCCTCGAAGTCGGAAATATTGCGGGTCACGAGTGTGAGTTCGTGCTGCTGCGCATGGGCGGCGATGAAAGCATCCATCGCTCCCATGGGGCGGCCCGCGCCTTGTGCTCGATTGACAATACGGCCCCACAGATCCGCCGTTATGCTGTCGATGGAGAGCAGTCTTTCCTCAAATCGCGGCGCCAGTTGTTCGGTCAGCCAGATGTCGAGGCCCGACTGTCGTGCCCCCTTGCCCATGCGCTCGATGCCGTGGCGCAGTTCTGCCAGCGATACCACGCTCAGGAACAGCTCTTCCTCATCCACCGACGCCAGCCAATCCATCACGCCGGGATCAGGACGCGGCTTTGCTCCCTCCGAGATGATGTTGGTATCGAGCAGGAAACTCATAGATCAATCTCGCGAACACCATCCTTGAGGCGATCGACCTCAAGACCCGATCCGCGCAACGGCGAGGTCAGCAAGAAGTCGGCGAAGCTGCCGCGATGCTGGCGACGTTGAACCCGTTCCCATAGTTCGGCATCGACCACGACGACGGCGCTTTTGCCGTGACGCGTAATCGCCTGGGGCTCGCGCCGCGCCTTCTCGATTACCTCGCTCAGGCGCGCCTTGGCCTGTGCTACCGTCCAGCTATCCGGATGCGTTTCGACTGCCATAACCACATCTCCACTTATCATGGTCATAATAGCCAAAACCTTCGAAAAGTCAAGGTTCCGGCGGCCGTAGTGGTGGTCCCGGATCATTGTCATTGGCCGCTTTGCGTGCCCGGATATGCTGGCGCGCGATATGCCGGCCGATGGCTTGCGCGATGTGCGATAGCGCGGCTTCAACACTCATCCCGGACAGGTCGGATTCCGGTTCGTTGTCGTTGGCGGGGCGCCAGCGATTGGGAGCCGCAGTATCGTCACCCTTTTCCATGGCCCGCCTTTCCCTGAGAGGACGGGTTGTCGTTGTCGGCTCTATAGCCAGCGGGATTAGCGATCCAGCGCTCGACCGCGGACTCATGCCAGCCCGCGCCATGGACGCTGATCTTGAGCTGCGCAGGAAAGGTGCCTTCCGCTATCTTGCGGTAGATGGTCGAGCGGGAAAGCCCGGTGCGGGCACGGACGGTATCGAGACGGATAATACGTTCTGCATTCGACATTGGGGAGGCTTTCAAATCATGCGTTGGCGATGCCCCCTAAAGCCCAGAATGGCGCAGTTTCCGCGCAACACAAGATGCGCGTCACCGACCTCGCTGTAGGCCGGATGCCAATCATAGGGCTATGGAGGGACGTAGAGGGACATCGGCGATCATAGCGGGACTTGGCGGGAACTTACCCGCTTCGTTTCCGCATGCGTTTTTCTCAGGCATTGTTGCCTGATTGCCACGCTTTTAACGCTCGCCGATCCGCCTCAGACCATTTGAGCTATGATGTATTTGGCATATCACCGGTCCTTCCCCGGTGGCCTGCCCGCCAAGACAGAAGATTGTGCGAATCGCACGCCTTGCGCAAGAGGCTATCACGCCGAATGCGGTGGCACGGCTGTCTCGCCGGTTCGCCGGCGTCAAACTCATGAACGCGAAGCTGAAGGAGGCTGAGAGATACGGCGTATGTCCGGACGATTCCACATCATCACGGGCGGACCAGGTTCCTGCAAAACCACTCTGATCCAATTTCTGTCCACCCAAGGCTTTCACTGCATGCCGGAGACGGGGCGGGCGATCATCAGAGATGAGGTCGCCAATGACGGGAGCGCTTTGCCGTGGGCCGATCGCGCTGCGTTTGCTGCCAAGATGTTTACCCGGGAATTACATGCCTACAAGGAGGCTGGCTCCCTTCAGGGACAGGTGATTTTCGACCGGGGCCTTCCCGATATCGTGGGCTATCTTCAGCTTTGCGGCCTCGACGTTCCGGTCGCTCTGATGCATGCCGCAGAAGTTCTGCGCTACGCCGAGCGCGTCTTCATCGCGCCTCACTGGCCTGCAATTTACGAACAGGATACCGAACGGCAGCAGAGCGAAGATGAAGCGAAGGCAACATTCGAGGCCATGGTGCATGCCTACACGTCGCTAGGCTATCAGCTTGTCCATTTGCCGCTTGTATCCGTCGAGAAGCGCGCAGCCTTCATCCGGTCTCGGATCGACGCATAACCGACTGCCTGAAGCAATCTCTATCGATCCATTGTTCCCGTTCGTCGGGATTGGACTCCTTGGCTCGCATGATTCGACGGTAAGCATGGGCGTCCCAGCACCGGGGCGCTGGCCACGCTCTATTCCGCTGCGCTCCACCGAGCCAGCGCTATGCGCCGTCTCGGCACCTTCCGGCGTAACGATCGCTGACGCGGGAAGTGGCTGCGCCACTCGCATGCAGACATCGCGCCTGGGCGCGATGGCGTAAACCGGCTCCGGCAAGCGGTGTGGTCGTCACTTCCCTCTAGGCGCGTCGCGGCGGCCCGCAACCCGGCTGCGCCGGGTCTTCCTCTTCGTTCCAGCCCTTACGGGTGCAGTCCGCCTCTGTCGCCGCGCCTGCCGGTGCGCTCTTGCCGCCCACCCCGCATTCCGGGGCCGGGATGATGCGAAGAGGAGTAAAGACCATGGAACTCAAGCAAATCGATATCGCCCGCCTTTCGATTTCGCCTGCCAACATGCGCGGGGAAAGAAAGGGCGTGACCTGATGCGCCGGACCCGTGGTCTTTTGCTTGGCGGCAATCCGGCACCGAAGGCGATCAGCCCGACGCCTTCGTCAATTTCATCTTCGGCAGAGGCTTGAAAACCGCTCTCCAAAGCGCGGACTGGGCGGCGTTTGTCAAGAGCTACAATGGCACCGCGGACAGCGAGAACAAGTATGACGAGAAGCTGGCTAAGGCATATGCCAAGCGGAGTGAGGTGGCATGATCGAGATCGCCGCCATCCTGCGTCGCTACTGGCCCGCGATCGGCGCCACACTGGCGATTGCCCTGCTCGGCATGGGTGCGACCGTTCAGGCATTCCGCCTCCAGTCTGCCGTCGCAGAGCTGGAGACGGAAAGGCTGGGGAGAGCCAGCGACCGCAAGGATTATCAACGCGCCCAGGCTGAGGCAACCGCCGATGCCCTGTCGGCGAAGATGATGAAGGAAGCCGAAGATGCTGTCAGGGCCGATGAAGCCGATGCGCGCTATGCTGTTCTGTCTGCTCGCTACAGCGCTGCCGTCCTGCGCTACCAGGCCGCTCAGCGTTCGGGCGGCAGAACCGATCTGCCCGGCGCCTCCGAAGCCGCCCAAGGCGTTGACGGATCCGGTGGAGGTGCCATCATTCTTGCAGGGAACATTCTGATCCCGCAGGCTGATGCGCTGATTTGTGCGGAGAACACTGCGCGGCTTGAGGCAGCGAGGGCTTCGGCATTGTCGATCGAAGAAAAGTGAACCCGACGCAGCTGTATTTCGGGGGGAAATAAGGGTGCACGCCGGGCTCAGTTCTCAGGTAGCAGCGCCGCAGTGGCGGCGCTAGACCCATCACGAGAAGGTGTTCCTGGCGCCCCCCGCAATGACGTTGAACCTCGCCCGGAACGGCGCCAAAATAGTCGTGATGAAGAAGACGTTCAAGGGTAACCCCGTCTGCCTCAGGCGGGTCGCTACGCGTTGAACTGCAGACGGGGTATCCAACGGGCCGGGCAGTCTAAAACCGAATCGCGGGACGCTCTGCGGTAGAACAGGTCCGAAGCGCGATGTCGAGACTGCCTTTATGCTCGCGCGGGTGCCCCTGACGCGTATCTGGCCGCGATGCCTTGAAACAGCGCCAGGGACGGTCCCTATATATTCGGGCAGTTGAAGCAGTCAAACCGGCGGATTGATGTCCGACCAGTACGACGGAGCAACTACCGGGAATTTTCCGGCGGGGAGGCCGCCAAAAGCCAGGCACCAACCTTGTGCGCCTTCCGTATTGTCCCAAGCTGCGACAGAGGTGCCCAGTTGGTTCCAAAGCAGAAGTCGCCGACCATCCTTCCTGTCTTCCGGTAGGAGCTCCATCGGCTGCCATGGTATGAGGGAGACGGATATCATGGTCACCTCGTTTTTCTGTGTGTCACCGCCAAAAGGGCATCGCAATTCAAAAAAAGCCCGCCCCGATAGCAGGGCGAGCCAGGCGGAGATGGCAAGCGGTTCACCGCTTGCTAAACCAACGTATCGCAACCGATGCTTTGACGCCAGATGCAACATGGAGACGAGGCCCGGCCAAGCCCTGCGAGCCGGGACTTTATTGCTGCAGCCGTGAACAGCGATGCGCAAGGCGACCCCGGCGCGGCTGTTGCAAGCACACATTCGGGAGGTTTGAATGGCGCCGAGGTCAGACCCTCTTACACAGTCCGCACAATGGCTAAAAGGGTGTCCCTGACAGGCGCCGCGGCGGCAAGCTCCATCAGGGACCACATATAGGTAGGGATTCGCTCGCTGGATGACAACGAGAAATGCGGCGCCCTGACACGTGTCGCGCCAACGTTAGACCGCGCCAGGAGCAGGAATTGGATAGCGAGTGTGCCATGGAAAGCCAAACGACGCCCGCCCCGCCATACAGTGTTTGAAATAAATATTCTCGATTTGACGCTACGGTGGGGTACGTTCTTCGTCGCCTGTCGGTTTGTTCATGCAACAATGTTGTCCGAAGGACCGTTCCTTAATTCAGATCATAGTTGGGGAACGTTTATGCAGACGCACGAAAGCCGTTCGTTTCAAGCGACCTTCGGGTCTCACTATCTCGCTCTCTACCATGTTGGCGAACGTAACAGATGCCCTGGATGTAGGGGCGAACAGTGGCTTGTGGGACGCATGATGGCGGAATGCTGCCAATGTGGTTCAGCCTTACCGCTTGAGCAGTTCAGCACGTACAGCGCCACCCCGCGCATCGAATGCCGCGATCATCAGGATCATGGTTTGCCGGAGTATCTGCGCCCGGTGGCCTAGGCCCGAGCAGTTACTGGCGATCGGTATGGGGTGATCCTGACCGGCCAACCGATTGCAAATACCGGTCAGGATCCGCTTAAGTATAAGCGCCGCCCATGTCGGCCGCAAGGTGGATGCCCGAGCGACCGATGCCCAAAGGCCCTATGCCATAACGGCGTAGGGTAGTGACGCCGCCTCGGAGCACACGGCAAATGGCGGCAGGTCGTCCGCATATCCTTCGCGCATAGCGGCTGCAAGGTAAGTCGTTTTGATGCTGAGACGAACAGGCTCGATCTGCACTCTATATTTGCTAAAACAAACTCTTGTCCGAATTCCCTGTATATCCATCCTCGGACAGAGGGCGGCACCTTAGGTCATAGCTGGGGGCCGCCCAATTGTGCTGTAAAATGCTTCCACGGCTGAAACATGGGTTCGATTCCCCGTGGGGTCACCAAAATCCTCTCCCAGGGGGTTCCAGAAAGTGCCAATAATGGCGGATTTCTGCGGTTTTTCGTGGTATAGGTATCCCATACGGAGTGGTCCTGCACCACCGGATACCAGCATGTTGATGGTATGTCTGATGGTAGCGCGGCCCTCCCCTAAAAGGAGATACCATCATGGCGCTCACCTTTGCTGCCATCAAAAACGCCAAGGGCAAAGCCAAGCCCTATAAACTCACCGATAGCGATGGCCTGTTCCTCTATGTGACGCCCAATGGCGGACGCTACTGGCGCATGAACTACCGCCATTTTGGCAAGCAGAAGACGCTGGCCTTCGGAGTCTATCCTGACATCGGCCTTGCTGACGCCCGCGAGCAGCGGGACGCCGCCCGCAAGGTGCTGGCGAAGGGCGACGATCCCGCAGAGAAGATCAAGATGGATCGTATCGCCGCCACCGTGGCCGCGTCGAACAGCTTCAAGGCGGTTGCCGACGAATGGCTGGTGAAGGTCGAGCGCGAAGGCCGCTCTGCTGTCACGATGAAGAAGCTGCGCTGGCTGCTGGCCTTCATCAATGCGTCGCTGGGCAAGCGTCCCGTCACCGCCATCACCGCGCAGGAGGTCTTGACCATGCTGCGCAAGATGGAGGGCAAAGGCCGCTATGAGACGGCCAAGCGCCTACGCAGCACGTGCAGCCAGATATTCCGCTATGCCATCGCCACGGCCCGCGCAGAGCGCGACGTGGCTGCGGACCTGCGCGGGGCGCTGATCGCGCCCCAGCCCGTCCACAGGGCTGCCATCACCAGCGCGGACAATGTGGGTGGACTGTTGCGCGCCATTGAAGCGTTCGAGGGCTTCGCCAACACCAAGGCGGCACTGCAACTGCTGCCCCATGTCTTCGTCCGCCCTGGCGAACTGCGCCATGCCGAATGGGCCGACTTCGATTTCGACAAGGCGCTTTGGACGGTCCCGGCGCACAAGACCAAGATGCGGCGGGCTCACACTATCCCTCTCTCCCGGCAGGCATTGGCGATCCTCGAAACGATCGAGCATGATGCGGACTATAGCCGCTTGCTGTTCCCGTCGCTGCGTTCGGTGGATCGGCCTATGTCAGAAAACACCATCAACGCCGCCCTGCGGCGCATGGGGTTCACGCAGGATGAGATGACCGGCCATGGCTTCCGGGCGATGGCGGCGACACTGCTCAACGAAATGGGACTATGGCATCCCGACGCGATCGAGCGCCAGCTTGCCCATTGCGACAACAATGCGGTGCGCCGTGCCTATACGCGCGGGGAATATTGGGACGAGCGGGTGCGGATGATGCAGCATTGGTCCGATCATCTCGATTTCCTGCGCGACGGGCAGAAGGTCGTCACCGGCAAATTCGGCAAGGCGAAGAGCCACGCCGCCTGATCGCAAAGCCGCCAATATCGCCGTGCCCTCGCCAAAAAGAGACGGGGCACGGCGACAGGATCAAACGCCCACCTCCTCCCGGTAGCTTACCGGATCGGCAATCCAGCGATTGACGGCGGACTCCCGCCAGCCAGCGCCGTGGACGCTGATCTTCACTTGGCGCGGGAAAGTGCCTTCGCCCATCTTGCGATAGAGCGTCGTACGAGAAAGCCCCGTACGGGCCAGAACGGTTTTCATTCGGATGATACGATCGCTATTGTTCATGGGGGCAGTCTCTTCAATTCAGGATGTTGCACGCGCCCCCGGCCACGAGCATTGGATGCCTTGCCGTCCCGGACAAGAGCTTTCCGGGCGCGCAGGCAGTCCCGCGTTGAGGTTATGGTGGACGCTGGCGGCAATCGGCGGTCAGCGGCGGAAGACGGCGGAATTTGGCGTAGGCTTCTCACTGACAGCGATCAGCGAAGATTTTTTCCCAGCCTGTACCAAAATCCCATGCGCAGCCTTCGCAACCGCCCCGTTCCGGGGGACAGCCAGAAGGCGCTAGGCCGAGTCGATCATGGGATGCTCCTTTGTAAGGACCACCTTCGCAGCGTGATGAAGCAGGAATTTATGCTCACCCGCAGCGCATCCGCTGTCAAGAAGACCGATGGTGTATCGTCCTATCTCATCGGCGTTGAACTATAACGCTATGTGTTATATATAGCGAAAGAAGCAGGAGAACCGCCATCTCGCGCATTTTCAAGAATGGATGGTTCGAGCGCTTTGCGCGGAAGGAGCGGATTGCCGATGCTGCGCTTCGTGAAGCTGTGGAGCGCGCGGAAAGCGGATTAGTGGATGCCGATCTTGGCAGCGGCGTCATCAAGCAACGGGTCGCGCGCACCGGGCAAGGCAAGTCGGGCGGCTATCGCACGCTGCTCCTGTTCAGGCAGGGTGACCGGGCGATATTCGCCTTCGGCTTCGCCAAAGCCAAGCAGGCGAACATATCAAAGGCTGACCTGGCCTTGCTGCGCAAGGCTGCCATCGAGGCGCTGGAATGGAGCGGCGAGGAACTGGACCGGCTGGTGGCGTCGGGAACGCTGGTGGAGATAGACCATGGGAACGACGATGAAGGATAAGGGCTATCGCAGTGAGATCGCGGGCGCGATCCACGAAATGATGAGCGACGCCCATGACGCGGGCGTAGTGTCGCGCGCGACGCTGCGCACCTTTGACGAGGCGTGCCTTGCCCCGGCTCCAGCATTGGCTGGCGACGAAATCCGGGCGATCCGCGAGCGCGAGCATGTCTCGCAACCGGTGTTCGCTGCCTATCTCAACGTATCGCGCAATCTCGTGTCGGATTGGGAGCGCGGCGTGAAGCGTCCCGGTGGACCTGCCCTGCGCTTGCTATCCATCATCCAGCGCAAGGGATTGCAGGCCGTCGCATAGTTGCCGGTGATGCTTTCTATCGGGAACGGCGAAAAAAACAGGCCCGCCTCAAGACATGAGGCGGGTCGTGGGAGGGAAGCGGACATCGTCTGCCCGCGGGTTAATTCACTGCGTAACACTACAGAAGGAGTGTCCCCGCCACGATCGCCGCGAAAATGCCATGTGGCGGGAACAGAAGGACGATATCCGCGCCGCATGTTGGTGTCGAGCCTGGAACGGCAGCAAGGCGCGCTTATTCAGTGCCAACGACAGAACCTCCGCCACCCATGATGGACCGCGACATCCCCAGTTCGATTGCTCTGTCCATCCGGCCATCAAGGGCATGCTCAGAGGGAAGCAGCTTGGTCGAGCAGAATTGCGGCTTGCCGAGTTCCGGGGCAGGCTTGCCCTCCAACTCTGCTGTGGAATCGAGGTACGAGGGTTTTTATTCCGTCCAGTTTGGCCCACTTCGTCGCTAGACGCCGCCCGCAGATGGCGCATTGAGCTTGTTCCGCTCGCTTTGGTCGCGGGCTCATATTTGACAACTCCCATTCTCTTGTCGGGCTTCGCGGACGCGCACCATCAATTCGACGCAGGAGTCTGCTGCGCCTGTCCTTACCTCAACAGGTCTTCAAAAACATGAGGGCTTTCGGACGCAGCATTGGCAGCGCGGAAACCGCGACGATCATATGCCACGCCTATACTACAATGGTCGCTGCTATGGCATCCGTTCGCGCCATTCGATGGACCCCGACGCCGTGGTTGGGGGAAGCGCCGGGGCCGATCGAAGCACGTCCTGACGGTGGAGACGGAAATCAAGACGCCTCAAGAATTTCCTGCATCACTATTAAAGACTCGTTAATGGCGGCGATCGGCATAGGCTTGGTAGATCGGGCCAGCTATTTCCGTCACGGGGGCGTACCTGTATCGACAGCGCCTGAACCAGAACGAAGGATAATCTATTCGAACTGGCTCTATGCTCAATAAAAATGACAGGCGTCCCCACGCGCAGCGCGCGGGTCGCGCTCTATTGCGCTTCGCTCCACCGAGCCGGCGCTACGCGCCGTCTCGGCACCTCACGGTGTAACGATCGCATGACGCGGTGGAACGGCTGTGCCGTTCCCATGCGGACATCGCGCGGAGCACGATGGTGTAGACCGGCTCCGGAAAGCGGTGTGGGCGCCGCTACCCTCTAGGCGCGTCGCGGCGGGCCGCAACCCGGCTGCGCCGGGTCTTCCTCTGACGTTCCAGCCCTTCGGGTGCGGCCCGCCTCTGCCGACGCGCCTTCCGGTGCGCTCTTGCCGCCCACCCCGCTCTGGCCGGGGCCGGTTTGTGCAAGAGGAGTAAGAGACATGGAACTCAAGCATATCGATATTAGCCGCCTCTCGGTTTCGTCCGCCAACATACGGGGAGGCAAGAAGGCTTCCGACCTGACCAACATCCTGCCGTCTGTTCGGGCGCGGGGCATAATTGTGCCGCTGATCGTGCGGGAGAGCAGTTCATCCGGCAGCTATGAGATCGTGGCAGGCAAGCGGCGCTATCATGCGGCGCTGGCTGTAGCGGAGGAAGGTGGGACCATCGATCCGTTGCCCTGCGCGGTCATGAAGGCTGGCGACGACGTAGCAGCGTTGGAAGCCTCGCTGATCGAAAACATCGCGCGTCTAG
>NZ_JBXGSI010000029.1:0-46927 GCF_056790315.1 Sphingobium sp. VMM | reverse complement strand
ATGATCTCGATCCCCCTTTTTGCCGTCGCGGCCTGCTGGTGGGCCCGAACAGAGGTGCTGTCGTGCGCAGCGGTGATGGCATCCATCATCCGGTCCCAGACGCCAGCCTTTCGCCATCGCACGAAGCGGTTATAGCAGATGGTGCGCGGCCCATAGCGCTCGGGAAGATCGCGCCACGGAGCACCGGATCGCAGCACCCAGAAAATGCCGTTCAGGACGCGTCGGTCGTCAACACGCGGAACGCCTCTGGGCTTGTTGGGCAGCAGCGGCTCGATCACGCGCCACTCAAAATCGGTTAGGTCATATCGGCTCATGCCGCCGCTGAATCACAAGTCGAAGCGAGACAAAACCCATTATGTGCTATCCGGCGTGTATCCAGGTCAAAGGCAGTGTTGAAATGAGCGAGTGGCGAGATGTTCACGTTGGCTTTGAGGGCGACGGTGTGAAAATCAGCGGCATTGCAGTCTGGCAGCAAAATTGGCGACGCACTGGGGAAGAAGCCATTCAACTCCCTCATCCAAGCTACCAGCATCAGCGCCATCGGTTCGATATTTACGAGGTCGGGCCTACAGATAGCCTAATCCGCTTCGCGGCTGGCGAACTCTCCAACGGTGTATGGGGCTTCTACATCCCAGCCTGAATCGCGTTTATGGGTTCACGACCTAACACACACTCTGCGCTGCTCATCAATGGAAGCGGCGGCACGGTAGGGCATTCCTCGATGTGATTCTGTGGCCGGTCAAAACCGACGCCCGACTTGAGACAGAGGCAGGCCCGAGACGAATACGCGGTCTTGCGGTATCCAACCCGCGCATCACAGTCTGATCAACCGTCGTCCAACGCCGCCGCTTCCTACCATGCGCAGCGCTACAAACCCTCGCCGCCATTGCGAGCGGAAATCGTGTCCCGAGGGGTTCTCTAATCGCCAAGGTCAAGTGTTGATTTCTCAGCGATCCATCCTGCGTGCCGGGCTCTTGGGTTCTCTCCGCGGTCACCGCGTCGGGTGCCGCATGTTTGCGTTCCAGTTCGGGGGATCGAAGTGGTGTGCGCGGTCATTGCCGCTAACCCGGGAGCGATCTCACCCTCGCCGCGCGTCCCGGCTGGACGCATTCCGTTGTGCTGATGATCAGTGTCGTTTCGGTTGCGATCTATGCCATCGCTGGCTCCCGGAAGGGCGTGTTAGTGCGCCACATCGCATGCAATGTTACAGCAAGTTTCCGCGCCAGAGCCACCTTGGCTTTTCGGGTTCCTGTCCTTTCGGCGATAGCTTTGGACCAGTTGCGTAAGCGTGGGCCACCAAGGTCCCGACAGACGATCGCGTTCGCCGCCTCAAATAGGCATTTCCGCGTGAACCTATCTCCGCGTTTCGAGATGCGACCGTTCCGGCTACACCCACCGTGTCGCTATCGCGAACAGCCGTCTCGTCAGCATGGTCGATGCTACCGTCACCTTCCGTTGGCGCGACTATCGGCATGGCAATGCCCAAAAGCATATGGCTTTGACCGCAGACGAGTTTATCCGCCGGTTCCTGCTCCACACTCTGCCCGACCGCTTCCATCGCATCCGTCATTACGGTTTTCTTGCCAACGGATGTCGTCGTACCCTATAGCGCGACGATCTGGATGAGAGGCCTCTCATCCTGTTTGTCGCGCGGCAACTGCCGCCAAGGCCTTCTCGGCGGTGCGGCGTGGCTCCAGGAGGCTTGGGAAGTAACTGCCTTTTCGAAGCTTCGGGATCGCCAGATCAATCCGGCCAGCTCGCGTATCCCAACCGCGCTCGCGGTAGCCGTTGCGGTGGTTCAGCCGTTCCGGGCTGCGTGATCCGCAAGGCACGCCCGTCTTAGCCTCGATCTCCAGATCCATCATGCGCTCTGCGGCGAATGCCAGCATCTCACCCACCAAATCGCTATCAGCCCCTTGCTCAATCAGCTCGACAAGGGCCATTCTGTCATCGGTCATCGTCTTCTCCAGGTTCGAGTTCGCATCCGAACCCTACCAGAAGATCGACGGTGGCCACCCTCTCAGGGAAACCTTCCTACACCACTTAACGTAATCGCCACACTCGACCTCCGCTTCGTTGCGGTAGGAGGACATTGCCGCTTCGGCGCTCGGCCGGAGTCGAACGTGGAGGACATTGCCGCTCTCGATGGCAAAATTCAGGCCGTAGCCAAACAGCATGGTACGGTACGTCTTTTGATGACAGCACCGGGAGTCGGACCGATCACCGCGATGGCGGTAACTGCAGCGTTCGACGACGCCGAACGCTTCAACCGATCTTCCAGCGCGGGCGCTTATCTCGGTCTGACGCCAAGGCGCTACGAATCTGGCGAAATCAGCCGGAACGGGCGCATCTCGAAAAGCGGTGACAGGTTCGCTCGGAAATGCCTGTACGAAGCGGCGAATGCGATCTTGTCTCGAAAGCTTGGCGGCCCTCGCCTGCGTGAGTGGGCACAGGCGATCGCCGGCCGAACCGGGCCTCGCAAAGCGAAAGTCGCGCTGGCCAGGAAGCTGGCGGTAACATTGCACGCAATGTGGTGTACCAATACGGCCTTCCGGGAGGCCGCTATGGCCTGACCTAAATCCGAAACAATACGCTGAACTCAAGCGCGACAGAACGCGTCCTCCTGGGACGCTTAGCGAGGGTGAAATCGTTCCCGCGAGTGCGGCACGGACCGCGCACACCACTTAGATTCACCCTACTTTGAACGCTAACATGCGGCGTCCAGCGCGACGACCGCGGAGAGAACCCTGGAGCCCACCACGCGCGTGACGAACCGCATAAGAGATCAGCTGTTGACAGTGGCGATTAGGGAACCTCGCGGGACACGACCCACCCTAATCAACGAATAACCACATGATTATGAGTAATGGATACTGGGACGGTTGCGCCTGAGCGAACGTTTTGATAAATCATCAGGGCTTCATGACATCTGCGAAGGTTTCCCGTTGGGAGATTTATCGCGTGCCCAAGGTTAACTTTCGCCTCGACGAGTCGCTGCACTCAACATTGATGCGACGCGCGCGTGGCGCGAACCTCTCTCTGTCAGGATTTATCCGTCAGGCGCTGGAACAGGCGGTCGACGAGCGCAAGCGCTACGTCTTCTCCTCGCAAGATGAAATCCTCGCCACCTCCATCCAGATACTCTCGATCCTGGCGACCTCCGTGGGCCAGCAGTCGCCGAAGGCCCTCGAACAAGGCATGGCCCAGGCGCGATCCATACTTCTGGAGCGCGGCCTCCTCGGGGAGGCGGATCGCCCATGAGCATTTTCCGGAACGATACGCTGGGATCGTGGACGCGGGGCGGGCAAGCGATCGTCCACAATGTCCGCATGACCACTCAGGTCTTCTACCAGACCATGCTGGCCGGGTTGATCATCTGGATCATCGGCACGCTTTGGTATGCCTTCGAAAAATCGACGGAATATGAGCGCTTCGTGCTGGTCAAGCTCGCGGAGGCGATGATCAAGGTCGACGCAGCGGGCGGCCCCAACGATCCGGTCCAGTTTCGCACGCCGACAGGCCAATCCTACTGGACGTCCGCGGACTGGTTGGCCGCTTCGACCCTGGCAAAGAAGACGCTGCACCAGTTCGAGATCTATCTTCTGCACGGCGCTCTTCTATCCGGGCTCTTCACCCTCGCCATGCTCGGATGGGCCTGGTTCTACTTCACGCGGACGGGCAGGGGCCTTGGCTCCAACGAATATCTGCGCGGCGCCCGCTTCGGTACCATCAGGCAAGTGAAGCGCGCACTCTGGCGGCAAGGCAAGGGACCGTTGATCGTAGGCAATGTCCCGGTCCCGGAAGCCTTCGAACCCGAACATATCCTTCTGTGCGGGGCGCCGGGGACAGGCAAGACCAACCTCATCAACGGCATGCTCGATGGCATTCGCAAGTCGGGAAGGCGAGCGATCGTCTATGACACGGCGGGTACTTTCGTCGAGAAATTCTATCGCCAAGGCACGGACATGCTGCTCAATCCGCTCGACCAGCGCACGGCGCGCTGGTCGCCCTGGGTCGATGTGCCGCGCGACTATCATTATGATCAGATCGCCGAGTCGACGATCCCCGACAAGCATGGCGATCCATTCTGGGCCAAGGCCGCGCGAGGCACCCTAGTCGCGGTCATGCGCAAGGTCGCGCGGCAGAAGCACACCTATGTCTCGGTGCTGCTCGACCGGCTGCTACGCTCCAAACTCAAGGATCTCGCCGCTTTCGTGTCCGGGACGGATGCAGCAGCCTTTATCAGCACCGAAGGTGAAAGGACGTCGGCAGGCATTCAAGCGGAACTCGCGTCGGTCATGCGCAGCTTCGGGTATCTCGACGATACCGAAGATGGCTTTTCGATCCGCGACTGGGTGGAGAAGGGGCAGGAAGGGAGCTGGCTCTTCATCACCGTCAAGGCAGATCAGTTGCCGTCGTTGCGGCCCCTGATCACCGTCTGGCTCGATATCGCGATCAGCGCGATCATGAGCCTCACGCCCGACCGCGATCGCCGCCTCTATTGCGTGATCGACGAGCTGCCGACGCTCCAGAAGCTGCCGTCACTGTCCGACTTCCTTGCCCGGGCCCGCAAATATGGCGGCTGCGGCATATTGGGGTTCCAGTCCTATCCCCAGCTTGAAGCCACTTACGGCATTCAGGATGCCGCTGCCATCACCGGCTACTGTTCCACATGGGTAGCGTTACGGGCCAACGATACCGCGACGGCCAAACATGTGTCGGAGAATCTGGGTCAGGTCGAGCAGGTCGAGGCCAATGAGGGCATGTCCTATGGCGTCAACGACATGCGTGATGGCGTCAACCTCTCGCGGATGCAGGTGACGCGGCCGCTGGTGATGCCGACCGAAGTCACCAACCTGCCCAACCTGGTCGGATTTCTGCGCTTCGGCCGCAATCTGCCGGTTGTCCGCTTCGACAGCCGTTTCAACGAAATTCCTTCACTCGGCCCCGCCTTTCTCGAGCGTACGGAGTCCCCCATTCAGATCGATAAGGCGAAGAAGCTCGTCCGGATCGCTCACGCCGAAGCGCGCGTCCGAGAGGTGATCGAGCGGGAAGCGGCGCAAACACCGCCGCCGCCCGCGAAACCGCCGGCCAGTTCCCCAGACGAGCCGCCGAGCGGTGAACAACCGCCGCAATCTCCGCCGCAGCAACGGGACCTGTTCCAGCCGCCTGAGCCGCACGTCGATGCGCAGCGGGTTGAAGACATCCTGTTGAACGAGGAGGACGCTGACCTTCCGGTTCCGCCCCGGCTCGCCTGGACGATCCTGGCGGGCAAGCAGGGCGAAATCCGCTCCGACCTGGTGCAACATGAGCGGGACGATGGTCCGCGCGAACCGTCGCGACCGGCATGATCCAGCCGCAACGTCTCCACGGCAAGCCCGCCAATATCGCCCGATATTATACGGTTGGCGACTATTATACCAAGGGCGGCAACGAGCCGTCCGAATGGGGTGGCAAACTTGCTGCCGACCTCGGCCTTTCCGGTCCCGTCGACGCCAGGCAGTTTCGTGACCTGCTTGCCGGCAAAGTCGGCGATCAGCAACTGGGGCGACACCGCACTGACGGGCAAATTCAGCATCATCCCGGCTGGGACTTTGCCGTCAATGCCCCGAAATCCGTATCCATCATGGCGCTGGTGGCAGGGGATGAGCGAGTGCTCGCCGCGCATGAACATGCTGTCACAGCTGCCATCACCTATCTGGAGGAACAGGCACAACTTCGCCGCCGCGAGGAAGGCAAGATCGTTCATGAGACCACGGGGCGCATTCTCGTCACGCGCTTCACCGAGCATGGCAGCCGGGAACTCGACCCGCACCTCCATACCCATCTGGTCGTTCTCAACATGACCAATCGCCAGGATGGCGACCCGATGGCGAGCCTGGAAAGTCGCGTCATGTATGGTGAGCAGCGCGTCGCCGGGCAGATCTATCGCAATGCGCTCGCCTTCAGCCTCCGCGAGGCTGGTTATGAGGTCGAGTTCGATCCTCGCACTGGCTTATTCGAGATACGGGGCGTGCCCAAGGAGCTCATCGAGCGCTTCTCGCAGCGCGCAGAGGCGATCGAGGAGCATGCCCGGGAACATGGCCTGGTCGGCCAAAAGGCCCAGCGCGCCTCCTTCTATGCCACCCGCAAGGCCAAGGTGAAGATCGGCGCGCAAGAACTTACTGTACAATGGCATGAACGGACTGGCGACCAACTCGACACGCTTGATAAAATCGCTGCCGTTGCACGCGAACGGGAGGGGCAACATTCTCCCCCTACCGAACGCACGGCTTCACGCGCTGCCCTTTTCGGCCTGCGGCAACTCGAAACCGCCGAAGCCGTCAACAATCTCGGCGATATCCTGCGCACGGGGCTCGCAGCCCATGTCGGGGAAATGCGGCTGGAGGATCTGCGTCCTCGGGTCGCGATGCATGAACTCATGCGAAAACTGCTGCCGACCCACGAGCAAACGGGCGACAGGGTACTCACGCATGGACGCACCACCCGCAAGTCATGGCGGCTGGAACTGGCGCTTACCCAACATATTGCACTTGGCCTCGACGACGCCCGGCCGATCGCGTCGGGCGACCGGCTCTTGGCCGTGCTGGAAAAGACGACACTCAATGCGGAGCAGCAGCGGGCCCTGGTCGAGACCGCTATGTCACGGGATCGCGTCACCGGAATCCACGGCGTTGCCGGTTCGGGCAAATCGACACTGGTGCGGGTATTGGGCGAAGCGGCGGAACCAGGAACGACGCTGATAGCATTGGCGCCCACATCATCGGCGGCTGCGGAACTGGGGCAAAAGGCCAGTATCGAGGCGCACACGGTCGCCAGCTTTGTAGCGCGTGGCGGCCATGGCATAACGGATCGCCATGTGCTCGTGCTCGACGAGGCCGGTCAGCTTGGCAACCGTCAGGCTAGAAGGCTGCTCGAGATCAGCCGGATAACCGGAGCAAGGCTCCTGTTCCTTGGTGACGAGAAGCAGACCGGCGCCATCGAACAAGGCAAGCCCTTCTGGCTGATGCGCCGGCTGGGATTGCCGGTGGTGGAACTGACCGAGGCGGTTCGCCAGGAAACCCGTACGATCAAAGAAGCGGTCGCTCAGGCGAGGGCCGGCAATTTCGAGCAGTCGCTCAAGAATCTCGACAGCGTGACGACCGTCACCGACAATGAGGCCATGGCCGCGATGGTGGTCAACGCCTGGGTGAGGCTCAAGCCCGACTCCCGTGCGGGCACCAACATCCTCGTGCTCGACAACGCCACGCGCCTCATCGTCAACAGCAAGATCCGCGAAGCGCTCAGGAACGAGAATGGGTTGGCAGCCGAAGACAGCAGGCTCTCGATCCTTGCCCCGGCAGGCTTCACCGATATCGAAAAACATATGGGCCGCTTCTACGGAGCAGGGCAGGTGGTGCGCTTCGACCGCGACATCGCTGGTCTCGGCGTTGCCCGGCACACGGACTATCGCGTCGTAGGGCTCGGACGGGAGCCCAACGGCCGGCAGGTCGTGCGCCTTGTCGATGAACAGGGTCGCATCATCCGCTGGGATCCGCAGACGACACGGGCCCGGCACATCAATGTCTTCAACCCCGAAGAGCGTGATCTGGCCGAGGGGGATCGTATCCAGTGGCGACTGGTCAATCGCGATCTCGATCTGCGCAACGCCGAGCGCGGCACGGTCGAAAAGCTGGACGGCGACCTCGCCACCATACGATGGGACCGGGACGGCCGTGTACAGCAGGTCAACCTGACAGAGCACAAGACCTGGGACCATGGCTATGCCGAGACGGTATATTCCTCCCAGTCGAAGACCTATCCGCGGGTCTTCCTGCTGGCGCCCGTGGACTCGCCGCTGGTTAGTGCCCAGAACTTCTACACTGCCATTACGCGCGCCAAGTACGGCGTCAGGCTCTGGACGAACAACGTCAAGGAACTTGTCGCCAAGCTGGAGCGACAGTCGGGTGAGAAGACCTCCTCCACCGAGGGCCTTGGACGCATGGACCAGGACCGCGTCGGCCCGTTCACGAACCGGCAGCGCGCGCGCCTGGCAACGCTGAAGGCCGAACAGGAAAAGGACCGGGCGTCGCGTGGAGATCGCGCCCTTGAAAGGCAATTGTCTCGCCGGGATCGCGGACCGCAAGGGACAGCAGAGTATATCGCGGAAGGCGCCCGAAGCGTCGCGCAGGTCCTCTACCGGTTTCTCGAGGGTATTCTCGATCGTGCTCGCACCCGGATCGAGCCCCCGGCGACGCATGCTGAACGGCAGTCGCCATCCCCCGCACCTCAACCCGAACCCTCCCACGGTCCCGAACGATAGAGGCTCGTCCCATGCTCCTCATCCTGCTCGCTGTCGCGTTGATGCTCCTGGCCCTTGTCCTGCACCGCTTTCACGTGCCCTTGCGGCATCGCTGGCGTCGCAGGCAGGCAAGGTTCATGGTGCAGCAACTGCGCCGCCGTGATCGCCTGCAACCGCCCCAGCTCCTCTACGCCCGGCTAAGAAGCATGGATCCGCTCGCCTTTGAGGAATTGCTGCTCGAAAGTTTGGAGCGTCGTGGTTTCAGGGTCATCAGAAACCATCGCTACACTGGCGATGGCGGCATTGATGGAAAGGTGATGATCGACGGCGCTCTGTGGCTCATCCAGGCCAAGCGCTATGCAACGGCCATCCGGCCCGAACATGTCAGCGCCTTCAATGCGCTGTGCCGGGCCAGCAACTGTCGCGGCCTTTTCATCCATACCGGCCGAACAGGGCCGCAGAGCCGAGAATCCATCGGTAACAGCAGCCACGTCGAGATCCTATCCGGGCGGAGGCTGCTTGCCCTGGTGACAGGCGGCCCGATAGCAGTGGCTGAAGTACCAGGCCGTGCCGTGCTTCCCGCGAAATCTCATCGAGCCACGCCGTGGCGGGCACGGTGATGTGGCGCCTTCTCTCGAGCACGACATGGGCAGTCACTGCCTTGCTGGCAGCATCGCCGGAACGGGCCATGGCCGCGCCCGAAAAAGTGCAGGAGGAACAGCGTATAGCTACCTGCATCCGTCACGCGTCGATGGGTCATGCGTGGCTGGAGAAGACGCTTTGGGGCCTGCGAGACCAGGAAGCAGGCTGGATCGGAGCTGAAGTCCGCAATAGCAATGGCTCGCATGATCTTGGCCCCTTGCAGATCAACAGCTGGTGGGTGCCGCGCATCGCCGCGCAAGTCGGGCACTCCGAATTGCAGGTACGACATTGGCTGCGCTTCGATCCCTGCTTCAACGCCGAAGCTGCGCGATGGATCTTTCTCTCCGGCCTACGAGCGGCGAAAGATTACTGGGCGGCAATTGGCCTTTATCACAGTCCGACTACTTGGCGGCAGCGCAGATATTCAGGTTCGGTCGCACGTCGGATGAAAATTCGCTTTGGCGAGAGCGTCTTTCACGAGCCGATGCGGACACATAATTAACGCTGGAAACATTGGCCAGCTACATCGCTGCGAGCGTGAAGGAATAGCTATAGTAGTGGGCTGCGGCGCCCGAGGGTGCCATGTCGCGGTGGCGCACGAGCAGAAGATAGCGACCGGCATCCGGCGAGGTAACGGTGAACTTGCCCGACGCATTGGTGTGGAGGTCGGCCGCCACTTTCTTTCCATCATAGAACCCGGCTTCCTGGAACAACCTCACGTCGGCGTTGGCCAGCCCCTTGCCGCTGTACAGGACCTTAATCGTGAAGGGCTGCGCTGTAGTGATCGATGTCGCGTTGCAAAGCGGATCGAATTTTGAACGCTGTGCCCCGCATATTTTAAGGCAGCAGCGCCGGCATCCTCCAGCCGTTCACCCTAGCGCCATGGCCCACTCCGGTTGCGAGGCACAAACAAGGACGGTTAAGCGGACTTCTACAATTTATTCAGATTGCGACTTCTAGAGAATGGCGACGTCGGCAGTTGTAGTTCCCCGCAAACACCGCTGCCGACATTGGAGACGAACTCGAGTATCGGTCCCGGTTTAATCCCTCCCCCGCAACCACCGATACCGACAAACCAGATTTTTCACTGGTTTGTCGGTCTCTGTTAGATCGCCCTCCCGCAACCATACACATACAGACCAAGCCGTCTCGGATCATCCCGGGGCGGTTTTTTTTATGCCTTTTTTGACGGATTTGCGCCGTTTCTTGGGGATGCAGCGCCGCCCATCGGATCGCGCCTGATACCAGGACGTCGATTTGCTTTTGGGGGTGTTTTGGAGGGTAATGCCTTTGCCCAGCAGGAGATACCCCCTATGCCGCTCAAGGAACTCGAGGTTCGCTACGCCAGTCGGCGCTCCAAGGATTACAAGCTTGGCGATGGCGGTGGTCTCTATCTGCTCGTCCGTCCGACTGGCTCGCGCCTCTGGCGCATGAAATATCGGTTCGACGGCAAGGAGAAGCTGCTCTCGTTCGGTCGCTACCCTGAGGTCACTCTTGCTGAGGCGCGGCTCCGCCGCGCTGAGGCCAAGCTGGCTCTTGCGCGGGGCGAGGATCCCGGTCCCAAGTCTCCCTCGCCTGTGACGAGCTTTGAGGCGGCTGCACGGGCCTGGCATGGTAACCGGGCGAGCGGGCTGGAGCCGGGGCATGCGGAGCGCATCCTGTCGCGTCTGGAGCGCGATGTGTTCCCCTCGCTCGGGCAGCGCGATCTCAAGGACATCACTGCAGGCGATGTGCTGACGATGTTGCGGGCGGTCGAGGCGCGCGGCGCGCTCGATGTCAGCCGCCGGCTGCGCCAGCACGTAAGCCAGGTTTATCTCTTTGCCATCCCGCAGGGCTGGGCCACCCATGATCCGGCTGCTGGCCTCGCCACCTTGCTGCGGCCAAAACCTCGGGTGCGGCATATGGCGCGGGTTGGGGCAGGGGAGTTGCCTGCGCTTGTTCGGGCGATCGACGCCTATGATGGTGATGAGAATCCCCGGCGGCGTGCGGTCACGCGCGATGCGCTCTTGTTCACGCTGCTGACCTGGGCGCGGACCAATGAAACCCGCTATGCGACATGGGACGAGTTCGAGGGGCTGGATGGCCCTGATCCCATCTGGCGGGTGCCGGCTGAGCGGATGAAGATGGGGCGGGAGCATATCGTGCCGTTGTCGCGGCAGGTCGTCGCCTTGCTCGAGAGCGTGCGGGTTTACAGCCGGGGCCCCTATGTCTTTGCCGGCGACAAGCCTGCGCTACCCATATCGCAGAACACGATGATCTATGGTTGCTACCGTATGGGTTATCGTGGGCGTCAGACGGTGCATGGGTTCCGCGGCCTTGCCTCGACCTGGGCCAATGAAGCGGAATGCTATCGGCCAGACTGGATCGAGGTGGCGCTGGCCCATGCCGATCGTGATGATGTGCGTGGGGCCTATAACAGCGCCCTCTACCTGACGCCGCGTCGGCGGATGCTGCAGGCATGGGCTGATCATGTGCTGGGCATGATCGTGGCGCCGCAGGAGGCACTGGTTGCGTGATTGCAGGCGAATGCGGGGGGCGGCTCTGCCGTTCCCCGCAATCTATCCTCAGGCCGGTTCGGCGACCTTCGTCTTGCGCGGGGTGCGGGCTGGCTTTGCGGGGGCAGAGGCTTCCGCGCGCGGCTTGCGGCCGAGGCCGATCTTGTGCGCCAGTGCCTTGCGCTGCGCAGCATAGTTGGGTGCGACCATCGGATAATCCGCAGGCAAGCCCCACTTGGCCCGATAGTCCGCCGGGGTCATCTGATAATGGGTCATCAGGTGACGCTTGAGCATCTTGAGCTTCTTCCCGTCTTCCAGGCAGACAATATAATCCGGCTTGATCGACGCGCGCACCGAAACCGCAGGCTCGGGCTTCACTTCTTCTGCAACCGCAGGTTCGCCCAGGCTAGCGAGTGCGCCATGCACATTGGCGATCAGGGAAGGAAGATCATTGATCCCAACACTGTTGTTGCTGACATGGGCAGCGGCAATATCGGCGGTGAGCGTGATGAGCGTTTCTTCAGCGGACATTTTTATTCCTTCTTCATGGCGACCAGTTATTTTTGCTAAATGGCAAAAGGAGGACCAGATTACCAGTGTGTGTTCGATGAACTATTGATCATGTTCGATCGCCTGTTTTAGAGAATATTTATGCTCGCTCGGCATCCTTGAACGATGCGGCAGAAATCTTCACTCATCATTGGCGCCCTCGTGATCGGTGCTGCAGGTGGCGTGGTTCTCCGCGACCCTACACCGGCCGCGCGGTCGGAAGCGCCTTTCTGGTCATATCGGAACTGTAGCGAAGCCCGTGCAGCAGGGGATGCGCAGCTCCATCGCGATCAACCAGGCTATGGCGCGCACTTGGACCGCGATGGCGACGGCGTCGCATGCGAGCCCTATACCGGGCGCTAAGCGGTCGGACGGCTCACGACCCTTTGCTGCCGTTCAGCCGTCGGATTTGACTTCCCAATAGCGGAAGGGCCGCTTTTCCTTACATAGCTACACTCGCGAGACAGGCATCGAGCCATAGCCGCAATGCCTTCCGCTATTATTCCCTCCCGAGGAGCAGATCAGGAATTATTGAAACGTGGTCGTTATTGCCCGTTACCGTTAGCGGCTCTGTCACCTCAACTCATCAATGCTGCAAGGTTGCCGACGAGATCAACTCTGCGGAACGGCTTGGTCAGTCGTGGCAGGTCAGGCGCAATTCCTTCGCTTTCGGCATATCCCGAGATGATGAGAACGGGCAGTGACTGGTTCTTTTGCCTGATCACGCGCGCCAGTTCGGAGCCGGTCATGCCAGGCATAAGATGATCGGTGACAACCAGATTGGGCGCTACGTCTTTATCAAGCAGAGCGAGGGCAGCTTCGGCGGACACCGCTTCTACCACCTGGTAACCAAGTTCTGACAGCATATCGGCGGTACTGACCCGCACGACGTCCTCATCGTCGACGAGCAGCACAAGGCCGCGCTGTTCTGGCAGTTCCAGGTTGGCGGGTTCCGATGCGACAACGGGGATATCGCTGCTTGTCGGTAGCCATAGCGTTATCTTACTGCCCACATGCGGGTGACTCTCAAGGTGTAACGCACCACCAAGTTGCGAGGCGAGGCCATGGACCATCGACAGGCCTAGGCCCGTGCCTTTACCCACCCCCTTAGTCGAGAAGAATGGCTCGACCGCACGAGCGAGAACATCCTCGGACATGCCGACGCCATTATCTTGAACAGCCAGGCGCACATAACTGCCGGGTTTCAACTCCATTGGGGCGTCATCATTGCTCCCCAGAGACGCCTCGATGCGCAACGTCCCACCTTCCGGCATGGCGTCGCGCGCATTCACGGCGAGGTTCAGCAAGGCCATTTCGAGCTGGTTGGGATCGGCCATTGCCGGCGGCAGATCATCAGCTACGAACGTCTCGATCTGCACCCGCGGGCCAACGGTGCTGCTGATCAGATCCCGCATTCCCTCGACCAATTGAACGACATCGACAGCACTTGCCTGCAGGGGCTGCCGCCTGGCAAAAGCCAGCAGCCGTTGTACCAATACACGGGCGCGCTCGGCCGACGACGCCGCGCCTTCGATCAACCTCTGCTCACGCTCGCCGCCCAACTTCTTGCGTTTCAGCAGATCGAGCACGCCAACGATCGGCGTCAGCAGATTATTGAAGTCATGCGCAACGCCACCCGTCAATTGACCCATTGCATCCATCTTCTGGGCCTGACGCAACTCGTCTTGCGCTATCGCTAACTCCGCCTGCGCGCGAAGCCGGGCGCTGATGTCACGGGCATGATGGAACGCCCCGGTGACCTTGCCGTCGGCATCCCGCAGAGGGGAATAATGGATTTCCCATCGTGGCGCGTGGATCGCGGGGTTGCCGAAAGCTTCCTCGATCGTGAAGGATTCACCGGTGAGCGCCCGCGCCATCTGCGCGCGCATTATTGGTCGCTGCTCTGGAACGAAGAGATCGCAGAACACGTCACCGATCTTCGTGTAGAAGCCATTCACACGGTAGAATTCGTCATTATGAGCCTTGTTGAAGGCGATCAGGCGAAAATCGGTGTCGAACGCGCAAATCGCGGTGTCGTCCGACTGGATAATGTCTTCATGAAGCCGGAGTGCCGCCGAGCGCTCTTCGATCCGCTGTTCGAGCGTCGCGTTGATATCGCGTAATGCTGCTTCGTTAGCCATTCGTTCGGCTTCGAGCTTGCGGCGGGTCAGCACCATTTCCGTAAAGTCGACGCACACGTCGATCATGCCTCTGATCGTGCCGCTTTCATCCCGAAGGGGACTGTAGGAAAAGCTCCACCAGGTGTCTTCAGGATAGCCTTTCCGCGTCATCACCAGATGATGATTGTCGAGGCGAACGGTTTCGCCAGCGAGTGCCCGACGCAGGAGCGGCTCGATGTCGGGCCAGACGTCGCTCCAGACGATATCGATCGCCTTGCCCATAGCGGCAGGATGGCGCGCCGCGAGGATGGGGGCATAAGCGTCATTGTAGAGGAAGGTCAGTTCAGGTCCCCAGGTCAGGCACATGGCGTGACCGTTGGCGAGCATCAGGCTGACGATCGTACGCAGAGACTGTGGCCATGCATCCATCGGCCCGAGCGGCGTTCCCGACCAGTCGATGCCGCGTATGATGGCGCCGGTCTCGCCGCCTCCGTCCAGAAAATCCCCTGAAGCCGTCACAGCGACATTCGGCTCGCGCCCCTCGTTCCTACAGTCTGCCTCAAAACACCGGATGCGCGATTTTGTTCGCGGACCTCGGCGCCGTCAGGACGGACAGCCATTTTCACAGGACTAACCTTCCATTGCCTGAACCGCCTGGATCCGCGTGGCGAGCGATGTCGCGCTGACGGGTTTCCGCACCATGGGGACCTGTTTGAAACGATCCGGCATGTTAACGGTATCGCCATAGCCGGTAACGAAAAGGAAAGGCACGTGAGATGCCTGAAGAAGATCGGCGATGTCAGCGGACGTTTCGTCCCCAAGGTTGAAATCGAGGATCGCGAATTGGGGAAGCGCCACGCCGATCTCCGTGCGTGCCTGTGCCACATTAGCCGCCAGCCTTACCGTAGCGGCGCCGAGCTTTCGCAACGTGTCCTCGGTGTCCATGGCGATGAGCGCCTGATCCTCGACTAGCAGTATGTCGGCTCCGCCCAGCACATCACGAGTGCGGACGACGGGTGCCGCCCTGTCCGCCGCGACCGACGCGCTTGCCACAAGATGGCCCCCGGGAATGCGCAACTCTGCCCGTAATCCTGCGGGATCGTAATCGACTCTGGCCGACCCGCCAAGATCGTAGGTCATCGTGGTCTGGATAAGCTTGCTGCCAAAGCCAGACCGGGTTGGAGCGACGACACTGGGTCCGCCTTCTTCAACCCATTGAAGAACGCAATCTCCTTCCACTGAGATCTGCCAGGTCAGCTTCAGCTGGCCTCCCGTCACGGACAGCGCACCATATTTGGCTGCATTCGTCATCAACTCGTGAAGAACCAGAGCGACGACCCCGAAGCTGCGATCCGACAATCCGATTGCCGGCCCTTCCGCGGTGACGCGATCGGCTTCGCCGCCATATCGGTGCAGGCTCGCTTCGGCAGCGATCAGCGTCGCAAGATCGCCGCCACTCCCGGTCTGCAGCGATTGATCATGGGCGAAGGCGAGCGCACGAAGGCGCCCCTCCATCGCGGACGCATAATCCTCGACGCTGGCAGCCGTCGCACCGGTCTGGCGGGCGATGGACTTCACCAGCGACAGGATGTTCTTCACACGGTGATTGAGTTCGTCGTTTAACACGCGACGCCGATGTTCGGTGCGCTCACGTTCTTCCGATGTCGCTTCATTATATCGCAGCACGACGTCGCGCAGATAGACGCGGATCGCTTCGGCGACCGCCAATTCGCGTTCGACCCACGGCTTGGACTGTCCCCGCACATCTTCGCGCCAAGTGTCGAAACTTCCCCGCGGACTGAGGCGATCCCCGGAGGGTCCGCTCACGATTTGCTTGACCGGTTCACCTGCCCACTCGACGGCGAAGGCTTCCTCGCTGCGGAACAGCACCAGATAGTCGCGCGACATGGACGAAATGGGAATCGCCAGAAGACCGGCCACCTCAGTCCCATATTCGCCTGACAAGCCGTCGATCGAACGAAGGTCGGCGGTCGACCAGACATTGCCGTCCGCGGTCTCCCTCAACACTCCGATGAGGTCGATGGCTTCCTGGCCGGAAGGCGCGCGCCCGATGGCGTTCCACCCACCATTCACTGAAATGCCGGCGCCATTGCTTTCGACGAGGGCGGAGAGATCGCCCAGATGGCGGGTCACTGCAACATCCACCGGTTCGCCCGGTTCGACATCGGCGACGATCTGGTCGAGTTGCGCGCGCGCTTCGTTCGTTGCGACCAGGGCGGCCCTCCGCTCGGCCAACGCGATCTGCATTGAGAAATATTGGCCGAAAAGTTCAGCGCCGATGCGTAGCGGCATCGGAATGACCTTGGGCGAGTCATGATGGCAGGAAATCAGGCCCCATAATTCGCCATCGACCACGACGGAGATCGACAGAGAAGCTGCGACGCCCATATTTTTGAGATATTCGCAGTGGATGGGTGACACGCTGCGCAACTGCGCGAACGACATGTCGACCGGCTCCTCATTGGCGCGCAACGGAGGCTCGAGCGGTACCGGCTGGAAATTGACGTCGCCGATCATGCGGATGGTATTTTCAAGGTACAGCCGACGCGCCTGGTAGGGGATATCGGATGCCGGGAAATGCTGCCCCATGAAGCTGTTGAGCTTATTAGCCTTCGCTTCGGCGATGACCCGTCCCGCGCCGTTATGCAGAAACTGATAGACCATGACACGATCATAACCGAGCATCGCACGAATAAGGCGCGCGCCGGTAGTTGCGATCGTGTCGACGCTGTTTTCTAGGCCGATCCTGCGCACCAGGCTCTGCGTCATATCGAGCGCATCCTTGGCCGCACTCGCATCGACCGAGGTGGGTTCGATCTCGACGAACAGGCGGCCGCGATGCTGATGCGTCAGCGCATCGACTGGAAGGTCGAGGTTCGGCAGTTTGAGGCCCAGAAGCACGCCGGCAAGGTGGGAACTGCCGACCTTCGCCACCGCATTGCGCAGGTCGTGAGCGGCGTCGGCGCCGAGCACTTCGGCCAGGGAAAGGCCCAGAAGACTGGAGTTACGCTTGCCGAGCAAATCTTCCGCGGTTTCAGAAGCGAATAATATTTCAGCCGATACCGGGTCGCAAACCAGCATGGCACCATGCGGCTGGATGCTGCCGGGAATGTGGATGGGTTCGCGATCGCAATTTGTCAGATCAACGGTCATAAACGCGCAGGCTAATCCTTGGGAAGGGTGTCCCACGCCTATAGGCATTGCGCCCGAGTGTCGATCATCTCCGGCTTGATTCTCGTAAACTATGCCGCCAGCTCAGGTGGGCGATTATGCCTGTTCTTGGCACTTATCGGCTATTTGCCTGGCGCGCATCCCGCAGGACCCGGGACAGCTCGTCAACGGAATAGGGTTTGTGCAACAGAGCGAACCCATGGCGCGCATCATCGGCCAGTACATGACTATACCCACTTGTCAGCACGATCGTCAGGTCTGGCCAGCGTTCGCGAACCTGTCTGGCCAGCTCAACGCCATCGATCCCGGGCATGATCACGTCTGAGAAGAGGATATCGATGTCGCGATGCTCGCGCTCCAATATGGCGAGCGCCTCTCGCGCATTGGCGGCGCGGCGGGTCGTGAAGCCAAGATCGCCCAGCAATTGGGAGGCGAATTCGCCGACCTGATCATTATCTTCCACGACAAGGATACTGGCCTCGGTCGCGATGACCTTCTCGACTGGGAAAACCGCCTCCATAGCCCCCGCCTTGCAGCGTGGAAGATAGAGGCTAAAGGTCGTGCCCTGGCCCAGTTGGCTGTCGACGTCGATTTCGCCCCCCGATTGCTTGGTGAAGCCGTAAACCTGGCTCAGGCCGAGCCCCGTGCCCTTGCCAACTTCCTTCGTTGTGAAGAAAGGCTCGAAGATATGATCGAGCTGATCGCTGGCCATTCCCGAGCCTGTGTCGGTCACGCACACTTTGACGAAATCGCCTTTCGCAGCCGCATGGCCCCGCCGCGCGGGAATATATCCAGCTGCCTCGATCGCGATCGTAATGCGTCCCTCGCCGCTCATGGCATCACGCGCATTGACCGCCATATTGACAAGCGCTGTTTCGAACTGGCTCGCATCGACCTCCACGAAGCAGGACGAGCACACCGGGTCGACGGTCAAGGCGATCCGCGATCCAACGACGGTTCGCAACATGTCCGCCACACTGGCGACCTTGTCTGCGGCATTGAATATTTCGGGCTTGAGCGCCTGGCGGCGTGCAAAGGCGAGAAGCTGACTGGTCAGTTTGGCGGCGCGATCGGCGGTTTCCGCGATGGCATCGATATATTTCTTCTGCTTGTCACGCGGCAATTCACGGCGGGCAAGAAGCTCGGCCGAGGACCGAATGATCGTCAGCAGATTGTTGAAATCATGCGCGACGCCGCCGGTCAACTGGCCGATGGCCTCCATTTTTTGCAATTGTCGAACCTGATCCTCCGACGCCATCAGTTCTCGGGATCGCTCCTCGACCCGTACCTCCAGCGTCTCGGCGAGTTGGCGCAACTGTTCTTCTGCGATCGTGCGTTCCAGGATGTCGGCCGCCTGCCGGGCCACAATGTCGAGCATGCGTAGGTCGCGGTCGGACGGTTGGTGCGGTTCGCGCCAATGGTTGGAAATCATGCCCAGCAGCTTGCCGTTGCGCGAGAGCAGTGGCGTGGTCTGCGCCGAACGGATGCCGGCGGCGCGAAACGCCTCCAGATCAGATGTGCCTGCGATATCGTCCCACGCTTCAAAATCGGGCACGATCGCGCGCTGCCCGAATTTCAGTGCGAGCGTGCAACTGCTATAAGCCTCAGGGCTGACCCATTGCCAGAAACCGACCGCCTCCGGAGGCAAGCCGCGATGGGCTAGAAGTTGCAATTCTCCCTCGTGGCCGGAGGGGTCTCCGGTCGGGCACAGCAGTTGCATCGTGCCGAATTGCGATCCCGTGATCGCCACCGCCGCCTCAACGATCTTGCCGTACAGCTCGAAGCGATCCTGCTCATTGATGAGGGCAACGCTGATCCGATGCAGCAAGTCGATGTCGCAAGGCTCGCTATCTGACGCGGGAGTCAGGCCATCGAGGGCCATGAGTTGCGGACCTTGTCGCGGGTTCGTCATGAAATTGCCCCTTTGCCGGCGAAAGCGAAAATCGTCGGACTGTGCGCGCACAATTCCTTCGGAGCGCAGAAGTTCCGTGGCTACGGACTTTCTGCAATTCTTGATCGTGCCTGCGAGTACAGTCGACCCTTTGCGGTCGCTCAGCCGTCGATTTCCGATGCCCAGATGCGGTCAGTCTGCTTTCTTTGGTCGCCCTGCAACGCGCAGCTCCACGATTACTTGCCGTCCAATCTTATGGTCCGTTCCGGCCATTTATACCGCAAGGCCTCGACTAACAGCGAGAAGGCGAGCGATGGCTGCGTGACCGTCGGGTAATAGAGATAGAAGCCCGGGAATGGCAGGCTCCACTCGTCGAGTACGATTTCAAGCCTGCCGGCTTGCAGATGTGCTTCCGCCAGATCCTGCGGGATGAAGGCGAGGCCCAGTCCTGCAACGGCTGCGCCGAGGCAGGAATAGCTGTTGTTGAAGATTAGCTGCCCGCCGACTTGCACCTTGATCTCCGCTTCGCCCTCCCGCTGCAATTCCCAGGCGTAGAGCCGTCCGGAGGTCTGGCGCAGCCCGATACAATTGTGCGACTGAAGATCAGACGGGCTTTCAGGCCGACCATAACGCTCGAAGTAGTCTGGCGAGCCGACGGCGACCATGCGGGCGTCTGGCCCGATGCGTACCGCGATCATATCCTTTGCCAGGGTTTCGCCGTAGCGGACGCCCGCATCATAGCGCTCACTGATGATGTCGATCAGGCCGTAATCGGTGATCATCTCGACCTGAACTTCAGGATAAGCCCTCATGAAGTCGGCCAGTTTCGGCAGGAGGAGCTCGTTGATCGCATGGTCCGACGCGCTGACGCGGATTTTACCGGTAGGCCTGTCTCGCACTTCGTTGACCGCGGCCAGTTCAGCCTCGATCCCGTCCAGATAAGGACTGACCTTCTGGAGCAGCCGCTCGCCGATCTCGGTCGGCGCCACGCTGCGGGTCGTACGGACGAGCAGTTGAACCCCTAGCCGATCCTCCAGCTTCCTGACGATTTGGCTGATTGCGGACTGGGAGAGTCCGAGCTTACCTGCCGCTTTGGTGAAGCCGCGCTCGCGCGCCACTGCCACGAAAGCGGTGATGTCGCTCAACGTGTCTCGCGCCATTAATTACGATCCCTACTGATTGTCAGAAGACTTATGTATCTAATAATAGATCGGCGCACGGGCTAGATAGCGGAGTAGAAATTCATCCGAAAACTACGAGGTAGACCATGCCGGCATCCGGCAAAATTGGGATCGTGCCAGCTTGGGGCGCGGTGATCGCAATGGCGCTGTGCGCCACGATACTGATTTCATCGGAATTCATGCCGGTCAGCCTGCTGAGCCCGATCGCGCGCGATCTGGCGATCACTGAGGGGCATGCCGGCCAGTCGATCTCCATCTCCGGCTTCTTCGCGCTCATCACCAGCCTGTTCATCTCGGCGATCATCGGCGTGTCTGACAGGCGTCGCGTCGTGCTAATCTTCACCGTATTGATGATCGTGTCCGGCGTGATGGTCGCACTCGCGCCCAATGCCCCGCTGCTGATGGCAGGGCGCGCACTGCTCGGGGTCGCGATCGGCGGATTCTGGTCAATATCGGCAGCAATCGTCATGCGCCTCGTGCCCGAGGAGTCCGTGCCCAACGCACTGGCGATCCTCAACGGCGGCAATGCGGTCGCGACCACATTGGGCGCCCCCATCGGCAGCCTGATCGGCGGCCTGATCGGCTGGCGCGGTGCCTTCTTTTGCGTCGTACCCCTCGCTGTCGTTGCCCTTGCATGGCAGTGGCGCAGCCTTCCGGCCTTGCCGCCGGAAAAGGCGACGATCCGCGCACGCGACGTGTTCGCTCTGCTGAAACATCGGCAGTTCGCCATCGGTATGATTGCCGTTTCTCTGTTCTTCTTCGGTCAGTTCACGCTGTTCACTTATCTGCGTCCGTTCCTTGACCTGGTGACGGGGAACGACGCGCCGCTGATCTCGGCTATACTGCTGGCGCTGGGCATCGCCGGCTTTGTCGGCACGATCATGATCGGCTGGCTGCTTAAGTCACATCTCTACAGCCTGCTGATCACCATCCCGGCCATGCTGGCAGTCATTGCCATCACGATGGTGGAAATTGACGGCACGCCGCTGACCGCCGGCCTACTGCTCACACTCTGGGGCCTGCTCGCTACCGCAGCGCCGGTCGGATGGTGGACCTGGCTGAGCCGGACTATGCCGCACGAGGCGGAAGCCGGCGGCGGCCTCATGGTCGCGATTATCCAGCTTGCGATCATGCTGGGCGCGATCGTCGGCGGCGCTCTGTTCGACGCTTGGGGCTATCGCGGCCCGTTCAGCGTCGCTGCCGGGCTCCTCGTGATCGCGTCGCTGCTGGCGTTCGTCACGTCACGTATCGGCGCCGCGCGGCGCCTTGCCGAACAACCGGCCTGACAAGGAGAGCCCCGCCATGACCGACCGATCCTTCCCATTCGAGCGCCGCGGCGTGCTGAAAGCCGGCGCCGCCGGTCTCGTCACCCTCGGCACGCTTTCGATCCCCTCCACCTCCTCAGCAAAGGCACGAAACATGACACAGGATTGGGACAAGACATTCCCGTGCAGCAACGCGGTCGATCACCAGAAGGTCTCGTTCAAGAACCGCTACGGCATTACCCTTGCCGCTGATCTGTATCTGCCGAAGGACCGTGGCACGGAGAAGCTTGCGGCGATCGTGGTCAGCGGGCCGTTCGGTGCCATCAAGGAGCAGTCCTCGGGCCTTTACGCTCAGACCATGGCCGAGCGCGGCTTCGCGACGCTCGCCTTCGATCCCTCCTATACCGGCGAGAGCGGCGGTGAGCCGCGCAACGTCGCATCGCCCGACACCAACACCGAGGATTTCAGCGCGGCCGTCGACTTTATCGGGCTGCGGCCAGAGATCGACCGCGAGCGTATCGGCGTTATCGGCATCTGCGGATGGGGCGGCATGGCGCTCAGCACCGCCGCCATCGACAAGCGGATCAAGGCTGTCGTCGCCAGCACGATGTACGACATGACCCGCGTCATGTCGAAGGGCTATAATGACAGCACGACCCTACAGCAGCGCGCCGAGGCGCTGGAGCAGATGAGCCGCCAGCGCTGGACCGACGCTGAGAAGGGCACTCCGGCCTATGGCCCGGTCTCGCTGGAGCTGAAGGGCGGGGAGCCTGAGTTCGTCGTGCAATATGCAGCCTATTACAAGACGAAGCGCGGCTTCCACCCCCGCGCGATCAACTCGAACGCCGCATGGTCGCTCACCACACCGCTTCCTTTCTTCAATCTGCCGATCCTAACCTATATCGCGGAGATATCGCCCCGGCCGGTCTTGCTCGTCCACGGCGAAAACGCCCATTCGCGCTATTTCAGCGAGACAGCCTATGCGGCGGCAGCCGAGCCCAAGGAATTGATGATCATTCCGGGCGCCACCCACACCGACCTCTACGATCAGGTCGACATCATCCCGTTCGACAAGCTCACGACATTCTTCAACGACCACCTCGCGGCCTGAAACAAGTGGGTGGGCGTCATGCCCACCTACTATGCTGTCAAAGAGATTCATTCTCATTGCCAGTGCCATTCTGTCTGGCAGATGCCAGACTTGCGAAAATGGCTGGCTTTGAGAAGGGCTCCCGTTCAAAGCGGCGGCAGGGATTAACGCGGGGTCGCTGCCGACCCAAATCAGTCATTTATTCGCGGATATTCCATTCCCTCAACCGGACGGGCTGCTTCCTACACTGGTGGCGTAAGTGGCGCTTGAAAATGCTGACGTGTGCGCGGCCTCGCTGGAGGTGATCTGTAAGTAATGGACTTGAAAATTTCTTTGCGTTTCTCTGTCACAACCTGTCCATCAGCCTTTCACAACAGCCTATGAGAAGCTCTCGTTATTCCGGTGGGAGCGGCACGGTTACGGTCATCGCATCCAAGGGAGACGATGATGGCCGACCAACCGCACCGCCAACTGCATCTGGGCGCGATCCTGGAGGGCGTGGGCGCCAATCAGTCGAGTTGGCTCGATCACGATCTGCCGGGCGATGCCAGCATCGATATCGGCTGGTATATCAGCCAGGCGCAACTAGCCGAGGCGGCCGGCTTCGACGTCGTCTTCATCGTCGATTCCCCCTATATCACGCCGGATACGGCGCCGCATTTTCTCAACCGGCTGGAGCCACTGACCCTGCTGTCGGCGGTTGCCGTATCAACCTCGCGCATCGGCCTCGTCGGGACGCTCACCACCTCCTATTGGGAACCCTATAATGTTGCGCGCCAGTTCGGCTCGCTCGATCATATCAGCCATGGCCGGGCCGGCTGGAACGTGGTCACGACGGGGCTTGAAGGAGCCGCGCGCAATTATGGCCGGACCGAGCATTTCGACCATGGCGTGCGCTATGCGCGTGCCCGCGAGTTCGTCGATGTAGTACAGGGACTGTGGGACAGTTATGAAGATGATGCCTTCCCGCGCGATCGGGCAAGCGGCATCTTCCTCGACAAGGCCAAGCAGCATCGGCTCGATCACAAGGGCACGCATTTCTCGGTCGCAGGACCGCTGGCGCTCAGCCGCTCGCGTCAGGGGCAGCCGGTCATCTTCCAGGCCGGTGACAGCGATGAAGGCCGCAAGCTGGGCGCGCAGATCGCCGAGGGCATCTTCACTATCGGCGCGGATTTCGACAGCGCGCGCGCCTATTATGCGGACCTCAAGGCGCGCGCCGCAGCGATCGGACGCAATCCCGACGATATCAAGATTCTCGCCGGTCTGACGCCGATCATTGCCGACAGTGATGAGGAGGCCCAGGCGATCGATGCCGCAGGCCGCGGCGCGCTCGATCTTGGCAAGCTGCTGGTGCAGCTCGGCCGTGCGTTCAACTATCATGACTTCGCCCAATATGGGCTGGACGAACCTTTCCCGGATCTGAGCGGTGTCACCCTCAACAGCTATAAGGGACAGGCCGAGCGGATCATCCGGACAGCGCGGGACGAGGGCCTGACGCTGCGCCAGGCGGCCTATCGCTTTGGCGACTGGCGGTCCCAGTTCATCGGCTCGCCCGAAACGGTCGCGAACGAGATCGAGCGCTGGTTCAGGGAGGGGGCCGTCGATGGCTTCCTGCTACAGGTAACCCGGCCCGAACCGTTCCGCCGCTTCCGCGAGGAGGTGGTGCCGATCCTGCAAGCGCGGGGCCTGTTCCGCACCGAATATGCGCATGACACGCTGCGCGGCCATCTTGGCCTGCCGGTGCCAAACCATCGTTACGCCGTCCCGCTCGCGTCGCCGGCGGCTGTCGCTGCCGAATGACGCAGGTCGCAGAGATCCTCCGGGACGCCGATGTCCTGATCATCGGAGGTGGCATGGCCGCCTGCTGGGCGGCGATCATGGCGGCGCAGGCGGGTGCCGAGGTGTTGCTGGTGGACAAGGGTTTTGTCGGCACCAGCGGCGTCACGGCGACCGGCGGTCCCAATCATTGGTGGGTCGCGCCGGAACCGGGACGGCGCGACTCCGCGATAGAGGAGCGTCATGCCCGCAGCTTTGGCTTGGCCGAACGGGACTGGATGGCGCGTATCATCGATGAAACCTGGCGTGCCCTGCCGCAGCTGGCGGGCTATTATCCCTTCGCCGGCGATGGCAAGGGCGGCACTTTCTACTCCGGTGTGCGCGGGCCGGAATATATGCGTGCCCTACGTCGCTTTGCGCAGGATGCCGGTGTCACCATATTGGATCATCATCCCGCACTGGAACTGCTGCTGCATGCCGATGGGTCGGTGGCGGGGGCGGCCGGCTATGCGCGGCTAAAGCAACAGGCCTGGGTAGTGCGCGCAGGGGCGGTCGTGATCGCGACCGGAGGCTGCGCCTTCCGGTCCGGGCTGATCGGCAGTCATGGCAATAGCGGCGACGGATTGCTGATGGCGGCGGAGGCAGGCGCGGTCCTGTCGGGCATGGAATTTTCCGTATCCTATTCCCTCTCGCCGGCCTGGAATTCGACCCGGACGCTGCCCTATTTCGCGGCCCGCTTCTTCGATACCGAAGGCCGCGAACTGGACGTGCCGCCGCCGCTGAGCGGGGAGGCGGCGCATCTGCGCGCTTTGGCCCGTGCGCTGGAGGCTGGACCGGTATTGGCCGACCTGTCGGACGCGCCGGACGCTCTGAAACAAGGCTTGCGTCGTATCCAGCCCGCCTCGCTCGCGCCGTTCGAGCGCAAGGGGATCGATCTGTTCCGCGATCGCTTCCCGGTGCGACTATTCGGCGAAGGCACGGTCCGCGGCACCGGCGGGCTGCAGATCGTCGGCGACGGCTGCGAGACCAGCGTCGCCAATCTCTATGCAGCGGGTGACAGCGCCACGCGCGAACTGGTTGCCGGGGCAACGAGCGGCGGCGGCGCGCAAAATGCCGCCTGGGCGCTCACCTCCGGCAGGATCGCCGGCGGCGCAGCGGCGGCCCATGCGCGTCGGACCGGACGACGAGGCGATACGCCGGTGCAGGCGGCCGGCACGGCAGGCCTGCGGCCCACTTCCACGGCACGGCTCGCCGACGCCCGTGAGGGGCTGCCGATCATCCAGGCCGCTACCATCGGTTATGATGCGGCGCTCTGGCGCAGTGCGGACAAGCTTGTGCGGCACCGGGACGCGGTTGAGGCCGCCTGGCGCACGATCGCGGATCATGGCCACGCCGAGGGCCTGGGCGAGGTGGCCTTGCGCGAGCATGCGGCAATGACGGCGTGCGCGCGCTGGATATTGGCGGCGGCGCTGGCGCGCGACGAAAGTCGCGGCATGCATATGCGCATCGACCGGCCCGGGACCGATCCGGCGCAGCAGAGTCGCTTGCTGGTCGCTGGACTGGACCGCGTCTGGACTCGTCCAGAACGGCCCGTTGCGCAGGAGATCGCCGCATGATCGCCCAGATATTCGCGGAGCGCTGCACCGGTTGCCAGGCCTGCGTGACAGCCTGTCCCACCCATGTCTTCGACGCGGGAACCGATGGCGTGCCGCTGATCGCACGGCTGGATCAGTGCCAGACCTGCTTCATGTGCGAGCTTTATTGCCCGACCGATGCCCTTTATGTCGCGCCCGAGCAGGAAGGCGAGCCAAGCCTGTCCGGCGCGCAGGCGCTGGCCATGGGGCAGGTCGGGCGGCTACGCCATGATTATGGCTGGGATCATGATGCCCCGCCCGAAGCTCCGCATCTGCAGGACTTCTGGCAATTGGGGCCCTTGTTGCGTGAAGGGGCAGAGATTGCCGCGCGCCGTTATGCCGGGCGTCAGTCCGGGCGTGGCGACATGGCTGGAGCGACCTGATCGCAAAAGCCCGAGCACCGCGCTCGCCCATTGATGATCCGGTCATGCAAGTTGCACAGGCCATTGCCATCGAAGGTCGAGGCCTGGGCCGACGCGAGCGCGCTCAGCCCAGGCATGGTCGCTTCGATCCGATCCGGTGCGCGATCGAAATGCCCGCAAGGGGCGCAGTCTGCGGTGGAAAGACTTGGCCGCGTCAGCAATGCCGCGATCCGGGACAGGAAGGTCATTGTCCCAATCCTGCCCAATGCGCGCCGAAAAGATGCACCGACAGGACATAGCCAAGCGCCAGATTGACGGCGACACCCGCGGTGAAGGCTATCAGCGGTTTGCGGCCGGTCGCCGCCAGATCGCGGATGCGGGTGGTAAGGCCGATGCTCAAAAAGGAGAAGATGAAGGCCCAACTGCGCAGATCCTTGATCGGTGCGATCAGGTTCGGGATGGCCTCCCTATTATAGCCCGCCAGGTCATAATGGGCGGTTGCGGCGGTCACCACGGCCGAAGCGAGGAAGAAGCCGAGTATGAATTTCGGAAAGCGTCGCCATATTTCCCGGATATCGGGGGCACTGCCGGCGGGGCGCTCCTCCCATCGCGTGGTCGCGACAATCGCCAGCACGACCGCCCAGATGCCGATCCAGACGTCGCGGCCGACCACCTTGACCAGCGTGAAGGCCTGCAAAGCCTGATCGGCCGTGCCGCTGATCCCCTCAACCTTGCCGGCCAGGCCGCCATAGGTCTGGGCGGCAGCGATACCGGCTGCATCGGCAAATTCCGATGTCCCGATCCATGCGCCGGCGATGCCGGTCGGCAGATGCAAACCACGCGCGACGAAGGGCAGGGCAAAGATCATCGCAATCGCCCACAGGACCACGATCGAGATGGTGATGGATGCCTGTTCCTTGCGCGCGCCGACCGCACCGGCGACCGCGATCGCGGCCGATACGCCGCAAACCGCGCCGCCGACGCCCAGAGTCGCGGCAAAGGGGCGATCAAGGCCAAGCCGGACGGCAATGCCGAAGATGACAGCAAAAGTGACAATCGAGACGATCGATGCCTGTACGATCGCGATCGGTCCGGCGAGCAGGATCAGCGACAGCGGGACGGTCGCACCGAGCAGAACGATGCCGGTCTTGATGTAGAGTTCGCCCCGCAAGGCGGGCGCCAGCCAGCGCGGTACACCGATCAGGTTGGCGACAGCCAGGCCAACAAACAGGGCGACCAGCGGCGGTTCCAGATTATAGCGGACCGCGCCTTCCCATTGCCCCAGCACGAAGATGGCATAGGCCGCCAGATAGAGAAAGCTGAAGGCGGGCACGAACGTCCCTATGCTGCGGCCAAGCGCGCGCAGGGCGATTGCGAAGGCCGCGAGCCAGAAGAGATATTGGGCACCATAGCGTGGCCAGTGCGTGACGAGATCGGCTGCGACTTGCGACGGGCTCGCCCATTTGGGCGGCAATGCCGCGAGCCAACGCAGATTGGCGCCATTCCAGAACAGAACAGATCCGGTGAGGACGATGGTGAGGCCGATCAGGATCGCCCAGCCATCCTCCTTGGCGAACCAGGCCGTCGGGCCACCGGAAGGCTCGTTCGGCGAAACGGACCGGGTGGGTGTCGTCATGCGTATCTCCCCCTCCTGCTGCTCAGATCGGCCTGATCGTCGGTGCCGGTGCTTCGACCAGGCTGCCCGGCGGGACGTCCTGACGCAACCAGACATTGCCACCGATCCGCGAGCCCGCACCAATCGAGACCCGACCGATGATGCTGACATTGGCATAGATGATCACGTCGTCGCCGATCAGCGGATGACGCGCTACCGCATGCTGGGCTCGACCGCCGGGAATGTCCGGGTCGCCACCTAGCGTCACGCCCTGATAAAGGCGGACGCGGTCACCCAGGATCGCGGTTTCGCCGATGACGACGCCGGTACCATGGTCGATGAAGAAGCTGCTGCCGATCCGCGCGCCGGGATGGATGTCGATACCGGTCTTCTCATGCGCGATTTCGGCGATGACCCGGGCGACCAGTGGAGCGCCGAGCCGATAGAGGCTGTGGGCAATGCGATGGTGAATGACAGCCGTCAGCGACGGGTAGGCGAGCAGCACCTCATCGACGCTGCGTGCCGCGGGATCAGCCGCGTAGCCGGCGTCGACATCACTATCGAGCAGGCGCCGCAGCGTCGGCAGATAGGCAGCGAAGCGGCCGATAATCTCCTCGACTTGAGTGGCAATCGCCGACTGGTCGCTGTCGGGCTCATGATAGCCGCGCTCCAGTCGGATTTGTGCGGCAAGCTGGGACAGGGTCGATTCAAGGGCCGCGCCGACATAGGCATTTTCATTCTGTGCGGTCAGTTCGGGCGGACCGAAGCGCAGCGGAAAGAGAGCGATCGCCAGTTCCCGGCTGATCCGCTGCAGCGCTTGACGCGACGGAAAATAGACACCTTGCTCGGCCTGGCGCTGATGCCCGGCGCGCCAGTCGAGACGGGCCTGGTGAAGCCCCTCCACCACTAGGTCAACCTGCTCGGGAAAACGAATGATCTCGGTCAGTGGGTCGGGTTTGGGGGTAGGCGACATGCAGATGATCCTTGCGTTCGGGATGATCGGTGTCGCGTGACATGTCTCCGACCTTGGCTGTTGTGTTTATCTACCAAATTTGTAGTGATTTGAAAGAGGATCAACTTGATCGCTCAAAAGCTGCTGTTTTCCCGAGCTGCTGGCGGGGCCCTGAAAGGAATGAGGATCAGATGATGAAATGGATTGCCGCGACTGGGATGGTGACGCTGGCCATGACCGGTGCGATAGCGGTCGGCGCGCCGACGCGTGCCCCTCGCGTGTCGATCGCCAGCCTGGAACAACTGCCTCAGCCTTTGCCGCTGCCTTATGATGTCAACGCTGATGCGGACCGTCAGGTGGCCGCCGCCCGGGCGCGGGCCAAGGCAAGCGGCAAGCGGCTGATCATCGACCTTGGCGGCAATTGGTGCGCGGATTGCCGCATTCTGGCCGGTGTCATGGAGTTGCCGGAACTCCGTTCATTCTTGCGCCGCCATTATGAGGTCGTGACCGTCGATGTTGGCCGGTTCGACCGTAATCAGCAGATCATCCGCCATTATGGCCTGGATCGACTGCAAGGCGTGCCTGCTTTGCTGATCGTCGACCCGCGCAATGACAAGCTGCTCAACCGTGATCGTCTGTCGGCCTTGGCCGATGCGCGTCATATGACGCCCCAGGCACTCGCCGACTGGCTGGCGCAATGGGTCTGAACGACGCAATGCCGGGACGAATGCAAGGCTAGCGGAAACTGTAGCCGCCATCGCAGAACAGGGTGCTGCCGGTCATATTGCCATTGTCGAGCAGGAACAGGGCGGCCTGCGCCTGTTCCTCGACATGGGCAGGGCGCCCGATCAGGCAAACTCCGTTCCAATGGGCGTAAGCGGCTTCACGCTGCGGCGCGGGGCGTCCTCGCCACAGGTCGCTGTCAGTGGTGCCGGGCGACAGACAATTGACCCGGATTGGGGACAATTCGAAAGCGAGGCCGCGCGCCAATCCCTCCAGCGCTGCATTGCAGGCGGCATAGGCAGGGGCACCGATCGGCCTGACCGAGGCCACACCCGACATTAGCAGGATCGATGCCGTCTGCCTTAACACCGGCAAGGCGGCGTGGACGGTCCAATATTGCCCCCAGAATTTGGCGTCGAATAGCGCTTCGCTTGTGTCAACATCGCCGTCACGAAAGGCTCCGGTGCGATAGCTGGCGGCCGGGGTAAACAACCCGTCGAGCGCCGGTGCATCGGCGAAGAAGGCCGCGATCGACGCACGATCGCCGGTGTCGATGGAGCGGGCGGAGGCCTGCTCCCCCAATGTCGCGATAGCGCTGGCCAGCCGGTCGGGCGATCGTCCGCCGATCAGCACTCTGTCGCCGCGCGCGACCAGCAATTTCGCCAGAGCAAGGCCGATGCCGCTGCTGCCGCCGACGATGGCATAATGCCGGCCGGCCTGTTCCGTAGCAGCGCCCATCAGCTACGCTCGATCGCGACCGTCGGCCGGGTATTGGGATAGATTTGTTCCACGGCCGGCTCGCCAGCCGCAAGGTCCGGCTTCCTCATGCCATAGGCGTTCACCGGCTGCGACCGGTTCACCCACAGGGCATAATGGAGATGGTCGGCGCGCGGATCGTCGGTATTGGGATGGACCAATATTGTCAGGCCCAGGCTGTTGAGCTGGAGCCAGGGCAGGATCAGCGGCTGCAGGTCGGTGCCGAAGCCGAAATAGAAGGACGGCGTGACATGCGGGCCGCGCGGCTCTGCATTCCAGTTGCCCAGTTCCACCGCAAAGCGTTCTGCGGTCCATTGCCGGATGCGGACTGCCTTCTCGTAGCTGTCCTCATCGAAATAGATATGGGCGTGATAGCTCTTGATATCGGTATAGGCGCGTGGCCGATCGGGCAGACCATACTCCTCGCCGGGGCGCACCGCCAGGGGACGGGGCGTCGGTTCCGTGGCGGTGGCATAGCCCCAGGGGCTCTTGCCCGTATGGGCGGCGATGGCGGCGGCAGAGGGCGCAGGAGCGGCGGCAAAGGCCGGCGCCCCGATCAGGCCACCGGCAGCGGCAAGCCCGCCGGCGCGCAGCAATTGCCGTCGGCCGGGGGAGAGAAGATCGGCCCAATGCTGGTCGATTGGGTCATAGGTCTGGGACATGTCCGGTTCCTTGTTCTAAGATTTTGGGAATGAAACGCCGCTCAGTTCCTGACAGCCGTTACTGGCTGGGGACGGGTGAAGCGGTTGTCCGGGCGATCGAGGCCCAGATTGTCGCGCAGCGTGGCGCCCTCATAGGCGGTGCGGAACAGACCGCGCCGCTGCAGTTCGGGGACAACCTCCTCGACGAAACGGTCGACCGATCCATGCAGGTCGGGGAACATGATATTGAACCCGTCGGCCGCACCGGCATGGAACCAATGCTCAAAGTCATCGGCAATGTCGCGTGCGCTGCCGAACAGGATGCGATGCCCGCCGGCGACCATCTTGCGCAGCAATTGCCGCACCGTCGGCTGTTCGCGGCGGATCAGGTCGATCACCAGTTGCTGGCGGCTCTTGTGCGTGTTGGTCACCGGGATCGCGGCGGGCAGGACGACCGGTTCGTCCAGCGGCAGAGTCCACAGGTCGATGCCGATATTGACGAAGCGGGATATGCCCTTGAGCGCGGAAACCGGATCGAGCAGATCCTGGAGCGCTTCGTAGCGGGCACGGGCTTCCTCGGCATCCTGGCCGACATAGACCGATATGCCGGGCAGGATGCGCACGTCACTGCGCTTGCGGCCATAGCGGCCGAGGCGGGCGGTGATGTCCGCGCTGAAGGTCAGCGCCTCGTCGATCGTCTGGGCGGCGGTGAAGATGATTTCTGCGGTTCGTGCCGCGAGTTCGCGCCCGTCATCGGATGATCCGGCCTGGGCGATGACGGGATAGCCCTGGACCGGGCGGGCTGCGTTGAGCGGCCCCTGCACCGAAAAATGGGTGCCCTTGTGGTCGAGCCGGTGGAGCTTGGCGGGGTCGGCCCAGATGCCGCTCTGCTTGTCCTGGACGAAGGCGTCATCCTCCCAACTGTCCCACAGGCCCGTGATGACGTCGAAAAACTCCTCCGCGCGCTGATAGCGCTGGGCATGCAGGACATGGTCCTCGCGGTTGAAATTCTCGCCGCCGCCGAGCGATGTGACCAGGTTCCAACCAGCTCGTCCCGCGCTCAGATGATCGAGCGAGGCGAGCCGGCGTGCCAGCGTATAAGGTTCGTTATAGGTAGTGTTGGCCGTGCTGATGAGGCCGATCCGGCTGGTGACCACGGCCAGCGCGGGTAGCAGGGTCAATGGATCCCAGCGCATTCCCTGTGCCGAGCGTGCCAGCGAATCCGTGTCGAGATCGGGAATGGCGACGCTGTCGTTGAGGAAGATCGCGTCGAATAGTCCCTGCTCCAGCTTCTGCGCGACGCGGGCATAGGGAGCAAAGCTGCGCGAGGCATCGACATCCACCTCCGGCAGGCGCCAGCTCGCATTATGCGAGCCGTGCCCCGACAGGAAGGCGCCGAGCTTGAGCGTGCCGGAGGGGTGGGTCATGCCTGCGTCTCCATCAGAAGCTGAAGGCCAGGCGGCCATAATAATAGCCGCCATAGAAGCCGAACGGGGACTGGGCCGGATAGGGCGGGAAACCGTTGGTATCCGGCAGCGTGTTCTTGTCGGGATAGGTGTCGAAGAAATTGTTCGCGCCGATCGCGACGTTGATGTTTCTCGTTGCCTGGAAGGACAGGTCGATATCGGCGATCCACTTGGCGCCGTAGAACTGGTCGGTCGCGGCCGTCGTGCCGAGGAAAGCGACCTTGGCGTAGCGGGTCTCGCGCAGGTTGAGCTGGAGATTGCCGAGCTTCAAATCCTGTCCCAGGATCAGTTTGGATCGGGGCAGGTTGCCGGCGATATAGCCCTGCGCTTGGCGATCGAACAAGGTGAGGTTGAGCGCAGCGAGTTCCGACGGATTGTCGGCCACATGCGTGATCTTGGTCTTGTTATAGTTGTAGCCGAGCGTGAAGCGGATCGACTTGTCCTCGCCCAGCGGCTGCAGATAGTTGGCGACCGCTTCGACGCCGCGGGTCCGGGTGTCGATCGCATTGGCGAAATAGCGCACAGAATAATTGGGATCGAAGCCGTTCGCGACCAGGATAGCGCTGACGCCCGCGCCGGTCAGATAACCAGTCTGGGCGATGCGATCGTCCAGCTTGATCTGATAGGCGTCGACCGACAGGTTGAAGCGCGTGCCCAGTCTGTAGGTGAAGCCGGCGCTCAGGTTGAAGGATTTCTCCGGCGTCAGCGGCTTGGCGCCGAGCGCATCGCCGATCGGCGTGCCCGGTCGCACCGACTTGGCGGTGATGAACGTCTGGACACCGTTGACGGTGGTATATTGGTTCGACGTCTGCGCAAAGGCGGACTGGGCCAGCGAGGGTGCGCGGAAGCCGTTGCTGATCGTGCCGCGGATCGCGAAATGATCGGTGAAGTCATAGCGGGTGGTGAACTTGCCATTCAGCGTGTCGCCAGCGCTGTCGTCATAATGTTCGGCCCGACCAGCCAGCCCAATGAACCAGCGCGGCACCGGATTGATGCCCAGGTCGACATAGGCGGCATAGCTGTTGCGGGTCAGCTTTGCGGCATCCTCGGGCGTGAGAACGATCGCGCCTTGCGCGCCGATGGTGGCATAGCGGCCGGCCAGCGGCGTGCCGGCGGGATATTGGTAAAGGCCGTTGGCATAGGCTTCTGGGTCGCCGGCGATGGTCTGGAAGCGCTCGTAGCGATGCTCGGCCCCGAACGAGATTTTCAGCGGTTCGGCAAGGCCGATATCCACGCCCTTGGAAATATCGAGATTGTTGGTCCACTGGGCGAATTTTGCGGTGAAGGTCCAGAATTCGGTTGGACTTGTATCGCCCAAGGAGGCGTTGAGGCTCTCCGTAGAGCCGTTTTTCGACCGGTTCTCGCCATAGGTGCTGGACAGATCCCAGCTCCAGCCACCCGCTTCGCCCTTGATGCCGGCGAGGATCTGGAAATCATTCTCGTCCAGCGTGTAGTTGGGCGCATAGCCATCAGGATAGATGGACAGCACCGCATTGGTGGAATTGGGGCGACGGAAATTCTGCCCGATGATCGCTTCGCGGGTTGACCATGTCGATGAAGAGTAAAGGGTCGCGGCCGGGGAAAGCGGCAGTTCCGCATTATAGAGGACCGTCAGTGCGCGCAGGTCGGGCAGGCCGCCGGTGAACACCGTCTTGTCCCGGCTCTCGCGCGGGTCGGGCTGCCCATTGGCCAGCGGGTAATAGAAGGCGCCGGTCGCGGGAATGGCGCGGCGGGCATGGTTATTGTCCTTGGCGCTGGCGGCAATGTTGACGAACCCGTCCGACCCCAGCTTGAAACCGATATTGCCGCCTGCCTCGATATTGCGCCCGTCGGAATTACCGCGATAGCTGTAGCGCTTGCCGCCGTTCGCGGTCAGCGTGCCGCCATGGTCGTCATCCTTGAGCACGATGTTGATGACGCCGGCGATCGCGTCCGATCCATATTGGGCGGCCGCGCCGTCGCGCAGCACCTCGATCCGCTTGATGGCGGCCGCCGGGATCAGGTCGATATCGACCGAATTGGCGCCCTGGTCGACGCTACCGGTCGACAGGTTGAGCAGCGAGCTATTGTGGCGCCGCTTGCCATTCACCAGCACCAGCACATGCGACCCGCCCAAGCCGCGCAGGCCTGCGGGGCGCGCAACACTGTTCCAGGATGAGGAACTGACGGTCAGCGAGTTGAAGCTGGGCAGCAATACGCCCAGTGCGTCGCGCAGCGAACTGTTTGCCCCCAATGTCGCCAACTGGCTTTCGTCGATTACATCGATCGGCACCGGGCTTTCAAGCGCGATGGTGGCCCGGCTGCGGTTGCCGACGACGACGATCGTCCCCTCGGCATCGGTCGGGGCTGGGGCCGGGACAGGTTGTTCCTGCGCAAGTGCTGCCGAACCGATTCCGACCGCGGTTAGCGTCGCGGTGGAAAGCCATAGCTTGCGCAGGACGCCAAAGGTCGACCGGCTGATATCATGTCGCATAAATTCCCCCTTTTTTTTAAGATGTTCGTGACGGTCAGCCCGATCAGATCAGGCCCGGTTCCCACAGCGCCGACAGATCGAAGCGATCCCGCACCAGCGCGAAGCGGGCGAGATCGTCGGCGACATGCTGCAGGCTTGCGATGGCGGTTTTGGCGGGCGGGACGATCAGGGCGGGCCGGCTCGCCTCGCGGGCCAAGCGCTGGAACAGGGCGGCGGGCTGGTTGCTGAGCGTCCCCGACAGTGCCGCCCAGCGTTCCGGGTTCCGGTCGATCCATTGCCAGGTCGCCTGTTCCCGGCGCAGATAGTCGCGGATCGCCGCTCGCTTGAGGGGATCGGCCAGTGCGGCTGGATGGGCAGAGATGCAGAAATTGCCCGAATAGAGACCGGCGACCGATCGGGTGATCCAGCGCCCGCCCAGCAGACTTTCGGTCAGCAGGGCGGAAATGCCGCCGGTGACGGTCGCTTCCACATGACCACGAGTGAAAGCGGCATTGGCGTCGTTGGCGGGCAGGCCGACGGCCTGCACATCGGACAGGCGCAGATCATGCGCTTCGAGCAGCTTGAGCAGATAATAATGATTGTTGGTGTTGGGCGTATAGGCGATCGTGCGTCCGCGCAGGTCGGGAAATTGCCGTGCGCTTGATCCCTTCACCACCAGCACGCCGCTATTGTTCACGTCGCCCTGGTGGGTTGCGATCAGCCTGAGCGGCGTGCCCGATTGCAGCGCGAAAGCCGGCGGGATTTCGCTCATATAGGCATAGTCGAGCGCGCCGGCGGCATAGGCGTTGAGCACCAGCGGGCCGCCGGGCAGATCGACATAGCGGACCTGGTATGGCGTGTCGGCCTGTCCTGCCGCCGCCATGAAATTGCCGGCCGTCGTCTTGTAGCGCCAGACGTTCAGGGTCACGTCGGACAATGCCCGTTCCGTGGCCGCGCCGCATCCGGCCAGCGTCAGGGCGCCGGCGCCGGCTAGCAGCGCCCGCCGGGAGTAAAGCTGCGCGCTCATCAGTCCAGCAGATCGGGTTGCGCGCGGACGATCTCGTCCCAATAGGGCAGGAAGTTGAGCCAGGCCCATCCTTCGCGCTGGTCGGGAGAGGGAAGCTGGGATGGGGGATCGATGATCGCTGTTCCGGCAGCCCGTGCCGCCAGTTGCACGCGGGCCGCGCTTTCATAGGCAATGAAGCGCCAGGCCGCGCTTTCGACGCTGTTGCCGACGGTCCAGTGGCCATGATTGGCCCAGAGCAGGATGTTGCGCTCGCCCAGCGCCCGGACGAACTGCTGTGCTACGGCGTCGCGCCCCGTAGCGGCATCCAACGACCGGTCGGGCACGAAGACCACCTGATCCTCATGGAAGGCGGCGAGGTCGGCGATGATCGGCTCGACCGGTTGCCGGAAGGCGGACCAGGTCTTGGCATGGAAACTATGGGCATGGACGATCCCGACGACGTCCGGCCGGGCGCGCTGGACGGCATGATGATAGGGGATGCCGGAGATGTTGACTGGCCCGTCGCCCTCGACGACCCGCCCGTCGCTGTCGATCCGCAGCAGGTCCGATACCCGAATATGGGAAAAGGGGACGCCGACCGGATTGACCCAGAAATGGTCCACATGTTCGGGGTCCCGGGCGCTCAGATGGCCGGCCAGGCCAGGCTCGACGCCATGCTGGGCCAGCAGGCGCAGCGACGCGGCCAGTTGCTGTTTGCGGTGCAGCCGTTCGTCTTGAACTGTGCGCCGGGCCGGCCCGGCCTCCGGCCTTGGTGCGTCGCCATCGCGGGGTACATCATGGATACGGAAGCGCCGCAGCGTTGATTGGGCAAAATTATCCGCGTGGGGCTGAGACAATATCGTCATTCACCGCTCTCGTCGTCGAACGTGGTTGGTGGATGATGTTTAGATTTTTGAAAATTGAGCCGGCAAATGATTATGTCTTCAGCGATTATTTGTAATGCGAATGGCTTCGTATTTTACCATGAGATAAAAATATTCATTATTTGCGGTGCTCATATCTGAATTTATCTTCTGTTCTGATCGAGGCCATGGCGGATCATGTGCACCACGGTTACGCACGAAGCGCGCTCGCGCGCCGGACGGCGCGAATGGGCTACAGCTTTCGCACGGGCGCAATCACAGGTTTAATGAGCAAAATTAAACCTATGGTGCATCTTATTTATCGACTTCATAGGTAGAGATTGCATTCCGCAGCGGCGATCGGCCGCTGCGCCAGTTGCCGAGGCGACATCGCCAGGCCCTTTTCATCAAGCATGTCCGCACGGGCGTCACACATCACCGGGCTGAGCGTTTGCTGGGTCGGATGTTTGCGCGTGCGTGCGGATCCAAGGGGAAAATATGTCGCGCGCCTGTTTCTTGTCATCCATCCTGTTCACTGCGTCCCTTGCTGCGATTGCCTCTGCAGCACCCGCAATGGCCGAGCAGGCGCCTGAAGCCGTTGCAGCGGAGCCGGGCGCGCAAAATGACAATGAGATTCTCGTGACCGCGCGCAGGCGCCAGGAGCGTGCGCAGGATGTCCCGATCTCGCTCAGCACGGTCGACGACCGGACCCTGCTCACCACTGGCTACAGCAATCTCACCCAGATCGCGAACCTGACGCCGAGCCTGACCATTCGCGGCACCAACGCGCGTAACACCTATCTCAATATTCGCGGCCTGGGTTCCAACTCGACCCAGAATGACGGACTGGAGATCGGCGTCGGCGTCTATGTCGACGATGTCTATTATGGCCGGGTCGGCTCCTCGCAGTTCGACCTGATCGACCTGGAACGGGTGGAGGTCCTGCGCGGCCCGCAGGGAACGTTGTTCGGCAAGAACACCACGGCCGGCGCAATCAGCATCACGACCCGCGAACCCAGCTTCTCACCCGAATTTCGCGGCGAGATATCGATCGGTGAAAATGGCTATCGCCAGGTGCGGGCCAGCGCCAGCAACGCGCTGGTGCCAGACCGGCTGGCGATCCGGCTGACCGCCTCAAGGACGCTGGAAGATGGCTATTTCCACAATAGCTATAATGGCAAGAGCCTGGGCGACAGCGACAATCTGTCCCTACGTGGACAATTGCTGTTCGTCCCAACGGACCGGATCCGGGTCAAGTTGATCGGCGACTATGCAGAGCAGGATGCGTCCGGCTTCGGCAGTGCCTAGGTCGGTTATTTCACCAAATATGACAATGGCGCCACTATCGCCAACAACATCATCGATCGGACGACGCGGCTTGGCTATGCGCAGCCCAACGCCTTTGGTGATCCCTATGCCCGGGTAACCAGCGTCAATGCGCCGACTACGTCCAGCATGCGCAGCGGCGGTGTCTCGGGCAAGGTCGATGTCGATCTCGACTGGGCGACGCTGACGTCGATCACGGCCTGGCGCTATTGGAACTGGCAGCCGCAAAACGACACGGATGGCACTGCGCTCGACATCAACCCCATTGGCGGCACCGCCAACCGGCAGCGCCAGTTCAGCCAGGAAGTCCGTCTGGCTTCCCAGGGCAAGCGCACGATCGACTATGTCGTGGGTGCCTATTACGTCCATCAGGTCATCCACGCGCTCAGCGAATATCGGCTTGGCGCGGATTATGCGGCCTGGAACAACCCCAATGCCAACCGGGCAATCGCCAACTATGCCTATACCGGCTTCCAGGCCAATTCGGCGGCAACGCCCAAGACCGACAGCTATGCCCTGTTCGGCCAGAGCACTTGGAATGCCAGTAATGCGCTGAGCGTGACGGCGGGTCTGCGCTTCACCCATGAGGACCGGCAGGCCAGCTATGACCAATATATGGCCGCCGGTAACGACCTTTCCCTTTTGAGCGCAGCGGACCGCGTGACGGCCCAGGCGCTGCGCGATGCGCTCTATCCCGCGACCAGTTACTTCCGCAAGGTCAGCGACAATGCGCTGACCGGACAGATCAATCTCTCCTACAAGATCGCGCCCGATATCCTGGCCTTTGCCAGCTATGCGCGCGGTGTGAAGTCGGGCGGCGTCAATGTCGGCCAGTTGCCTGCCGGCGTTTCCGGCATCGTCGAGCCGGAAAAGGTCGATGCCTATGAAATCGGCCTGAAGACCCAGTTCTGGGATCGCAAGATCACCGCCAATTTTGCCGGCTTCTGGACCGATGTGGAGGATTATCAGGCGGCGATCGCCGAGCAGATCGGCACCACCACATCCTATCGCCGTTATATCTCGAACATACCGGGCGTGCGCTCGCGCGGGTTCGAGGCCGATATTGCGATCGTGCCGACCACGAACCTGCGTCTGTCGGCCTCGGCGGCCTACACTGACACGACGTTCAAATCCTATCCCAATGCCCAGGCCCCGGTGGAGACCCGCAATGTCAGCCAGACCCAGGACCTCTCCGGCGAGCAGCTCGTGAATATTCCCAAATTCGTCTACACGCTGGCGGCGGATTATAGCCATCCCGTGCATGTGATCGGCGACGACGCGCTCTACCTGCGTGCCGATTATAATCATCGCTCGTCCTACATCACCGACGAGACCAATTCCCGCTACGCGCGTGTGCCCGGCTATGGCGTGCTGAACGCGCGGGTCGGCCTGCGCATCGATGGCGAGCGCTGGGATGTGTCGGTCTGGGCGCGCAACCTGCTCGACAAGAAATATTATAACGCGATGACCGCCGCCGCGACGGGCCTGATCACGGCCGGCATCGGCAATCCGCGCCAGATCGGCGGCACTTTGCGGGTGAATCTCTGATGATCGGAAGGAAAGCCATGGCCTGTCGTCGATGGGCGCTCTGCGCGCTATTTCCTCTGTCGCTGGCGGCAACCCAGGCGATGGCCGCTGACAGGGCGGGTAGGGCCGACACCCGGTGCCGGCCTGTGCCGACCGGTATCGATGTCGATGCGGCCACCGATGTTCGCGTCCATGTGCGCACCATTGGCGCGGGCCGGCCGATCCTGTTCATTCCGTCGCTTGCGCGCGGCGCGTCTGATTTTGACGATATTGCGCAGCGACTGGCGACGCAGGGCTATATGGCGATCCTGCCGGATCCGCGTGGCACGGGGGCGACGACGGGACCGGCGCCTGGTTCGCTGTTCGACCTTGCCCATGATGCGCAGGCGGCAGTGGAAGCGCTTTGCGATGGGCCGGTGGATGTGGTGGGGCATGCCTTTGGCAACCGGGTCGCCCGGGCCCTGGCCGCCTCCAGCCCGGCAACGGTGCGCGCGGTCGTTCTGCTGGCGGGCGGCGGGAAGGCGAAGCCACTGCCGCAGGTCGGCGATTCCATTGCCGTGTCCGCCGCGCAGGGTGCCTTGCCCGATGACCAGCGGCTTGGCGCCCTGCAGACCGCCTTCTTTGCTCCGGGCCATGATCCTTCGGTCTGGCTGAATGGCTGGTATGCCAAGGCCAAGACCTATCAGGGGCTGGCGATGCAGGGCTCTACCATCGATCAATGGTGGTCTGGCGGGAATGCTCCGATCCTGCTGGTTCAGGCGGATACCGACCCGGTCGCCCCTGCGGGCAACGTCGAGGAACTGCGCAAGGATATCGGCGCGCGGCTGCGCACGGTGACGCTGCGCCGCGCGAGCCATGCCATCCTGCCCGAGCAGCCTGATGCCGTGACCTTTCTGCTTGCGCGCTATTTCGCCGGGGAGCGGGATGAAGCGCAGCTACAGCGCGGGGCAGACGCCCTGATCAGGCCCTGATCCAGGAGGATATGGATTTGGATCGTAGAAGATTTTTCCAGGGACTGGCCGGTGCGCCTATGGCCGCCATTGCACTCAGCCCGGTGCAGGCGGCAACGCGGCTGTCGGTCGACACGCTGATCGATGATCTCGATATTTTCCAGGTGCGCGTCAACCATCGCGGCAATTGGGTGATCATCCGCTTGCGAACGAAAGGCGGCATGACCGGGATCGGCGATGCTTCGCATGGGGGGAATGACGCCCGCACGATCGAGCATCTCCAACATTTGACGGGTCTGTTGCGCGGGCGCTCGATTTTCGATGTCGAATGGTTCCGGCAACAGGGCGCGGCGCTGGTCGAGCGGACCGGCGGCGCGGCGCGGTCGGCTGTGAGCGCGCTGGCACAATGCCTGTGGGATCTGATCGGCAAGGCGACCGGCCAACCCGTGCATCAGCTATTGGGCGGGGCGCTGCGCAACCGGATCGTGCTCTACGCCAATATCAATCGATCGGCCGATCCGCGCACGCCAGAAGGCTTCGCGGCGATGGCGCGCCGCGCCGTGGAGGCCGGTTTCGATGCCATCAAGCTGGCGCCGTTCGACGAGATGCCCAAGCAGCCGTCGGAAGGTGCGGACATCGCCGAAGGCGTTCGGCATGGCATTGCCTGCGCGCAGTCGGTCCGCGACGCGATCGGACCGACGCGAAAGCTGATGATCGACGTGCACAGCCGCTTCACGCTGAAACAGGGGCTGGCACTGCTGCCCCGGTTCGAGCCGCTCGACCTCTACTGGCTGGAGGAGGTCACGGCCGAGGACGGATTTGCCGATCTTGCCACGATCAATCGGGCTGCACGGATGACGACCGCAGGCGGCGAGGCGCTCTATGGCATCGAGGCCTTCTATCGCTACGCCAGGGCACAGGCCGCCGACATCCTGATGCCCGACGTCAAATTGTGCGGGGGCATCCTGGAGCTGAAGAAGATTTCCGCGATCGCGGAGGCGGGGGGCCTCGCCGTCTCTCCCCATGGTCCAGCCAGCCCGGTCGGCAATATTGCGGCCGCGCAGGTCATGGCGACCGTGCCGAACTTCACCATGCTTGAATATGCCTTTGGCGAGGTGCCCTGGCGCGCTGAACTGCTGGGGCCAGTCGAGGACGTGGCTGGCGGCGCGCTGATGCTCTCGCCACGGCCGGGCTTCGGTGTTGACCTCAATGAGCGCGCTTTGCGCAAATATGCAGCCTGAAGGCAGGAGGAAGGCCGATGACGTTCAAAGCTGAGCGGCTCGACCGGCGCGACGTGCTGGCATCAATGGCCGCGTTGCCATTTGCACTGGGGCCGGTGGTTGCCGTTGCAACGGATAGTGTGCCGGGCATCGGGGTGGATCGAATTGCAGAAGATATCCAACGCTATATCGGCTTCGGCGCCAAGGCGTCGGGCGGGGCAGGGGATACCGCTTCGGGCGCGTGGATCGGCGAGGAACTGGCTAAGGCAGGCTATGCGGTCGAGCGGGCTGCGTTCGAAGCGCCCTATTTCGATCCGGCGATCGTGCAACTGCGGATCGACGGCCGCAAGGCGGAGCTCATTCCCCAGGCGATCGTCCAGCAGACATCCGCGGACGGGGTGAAGGGGGCGCTCTTTCACTTCGATCCCGAGCGGCCCTTAGCCATTCCTGCAAAGGCAATCGTGCTGGTGGACCTGCCAAAACGGGCGTGGTCGACCGCGACGGATCCGGTAATCCGGCGCGCCATCGCTGCATGTGTCGATGCCGATGCCTCGGGCATCATACTGATCACCAATGGTCCCACGGGGGAGGCCATTGCATTGAACGCGCCGGCGGATGCGCCGCTATCGTCCATTCCCACCGCCTGCCTTGCCCCAAGGGATGCCGCGCCATTTCTTTTAGCGGCGCGTACCCAAGACGAAGCGACACTGTTGATTGCGGGCAAGGCTGGGCGGCGACCGGCCTTCAACATCATGGGTCGATGGACCGCGCCGGGGGCGAGCAAGAAAGTCATTGTCACGACGCCGCGGTCTGGATGGCTGACCTGCGCTGCCGAACGCGCTCCGGGCATAGCGGCCTGGCTGGATCTGATGCGCTGGCTGCCGACCAGCGGTCTTAAACTTGACATCATATTCAGCAGCAACAGCGGCCATGAATATGAAAATCTGGGCGCGTCGCATCAGGTGGATGGGCGACTGCCCCGGCCTGAAGAGACGGCTTTGTTCCTGCTGTTTGGCGCCAGTATCGTCACGAAGGCAACCGCAGAGCAGGACGAGCAGTTGCGCATATTGTCCAAGCCGAGCGAGAAGCGCGCCTGCATCGTGACCGCGCGCGAGGCGTCGCGCGCCAGGGAATATTTCGCCGGCTGGGCGGGGTGGGCCGACCCCGCCATCGTCACCGATGGTGGGGCTGGCGAGGCAGGAACCGCCATCAGGGCGGGCTATCCCAACGTCATTGGCCTGATCGGGGCCAATCCCTATCATCATGTTGCCGGCGATACGGGCGCGATCGTTGATGCGGGCTATGTTCGGCAGATCGCGCAGGCGAGCCGCAAGTTGCTGCAATCTTTGTAGAGTAGAGGCGGGGCATACGGCCCGTCCCGGATGTTCAGGAATTCACTTGCACTTTCCAAGAGCGGGCATTCGTTTAACGAACACGGGCTTCTACCAGACGTTGCATCAACCTGATTTCCGCTTGGTCCTGACCTTGGGAGCAGGCAATTCCCGGGGATGTGATACGAACGATCTCGGCAAGCCACTCACGGTCATCCCACTTTTCCGCGTCGATCAGGAGCCAGGGCTTCGCACCGGGGTATGGAGGGGCTTCTTCCGCACCGGCAGCGAATGCCCTCCCTCCAACTGTGGGCTTTACGAATAGGTGGTCGTCGCAGATCAATGCGACCATTTTCCCATCGCAATAAATGCCGAATTCGCCAAACATCGCCTTGGCTGAAACGGTGCCGCCGCCTGCCATCTGCTCGACAAGGAATTCAACGGTTTTACGATCGGACGCCATAAGGCGATATCGCCCGTCCTGATGAAAAGGTCGAGGGTTAATCGACCCTTTGCCGCCGTTCAGCAGCCGATTTTTCATTCCCAGGTGCGGCCGGTCCGCTTTGCCGATCGGAACGTTCGAGACTGGCCGATTGCAGAATGACGGCTTTCAGCCCGCCGGTGAGCGATAGCTGCCGGTCGGTATAGGAGAGATAATCCTATGCAGTGGTTTGCGGTTAGGCGAGTGCAAGCTCAGCCTAGATCGGGATGAATCAACCTGTCCATCGCCTTCGCAGCGCGTTAAGCATAAAGTTCAGACATCTCACTATATATTTCGCTGACTGCTACCGATTGCGCGGAACATGCGTTTGAATTGCTGGGGAAAGCGATGCACGAGAATGAGATAAGCGATCATGGGTCGTACTCCATCGGGCGCGCGAGGGGCCAGCCCAACGCAACGCAGGTGTTTCCAGCCTCTGGAAATTCGGTCGAAACTCTCGACCGGCGTTCGATTTTTTGGAGAAGCGGCACCGGACATGCTCGGTACCGCTGATCACCAGTCAATATAGGGATCGCGGCGGCACATTATAAGACACAACGTCGGAGGCGCATCAAAATGGTGCCCATAATCGTTCGGCGTCATCGACCGCTTCAAACATGTCGCTTTCAGCCTGCATCTTATTGAGGTGAAGACGCACGGCGTCCGGGTCGCCATGCCGCGGAAATCCTCGATCCGCCTTGGCCGCCCTTGCTAGATCGCCGATCCAGCCGTCTCGGCCGTGCTGACCGATCAGCCAGGTGCCAAAGGCAATGTCCTCAAATGGGTCCTGTTCGATCGCTTCGCTATCCGTCATGGCCTGACCCGTCCCGCCAGTTGCCAGCCCCGTTTCGAAGGTTTGACCATGGGGCGACCACACAGCAGACATGCCGACATAAGCAAGCCATTTTCCACATGCTCCTCGACCGGATCGGGCCGATGCCGGCGCAGTAGATTGTGAAGGATCATCAAGGGGCTCCTGTCCCGCAATGAAGCGGACTTTGTCTTATTGAGGTTGCCTCCGCCACACCCTCTGACACGACATGATTGGCTGGTTCTGCAGGCTCGGCCGCATCTTCGATCAGGAATTCTAGCGCGATCGCTGCATCCTCTGCGCTGAGCAAACGGCGCACGCCGGCTTCGATGTCGGCCGCCTCTACCGCCTGACGGCCCCAGGCCGCAGCCGCGCGCAGGGCAACGGCGCGAACATGGGCGAGCGGCGTCTCGGCCGCCCTCTGGCGGTGCAGGGCTTCTTGCTGCCTGCACATCAAAGCACTATTGAGTGCGATGGTCATGGTCGCCCGTCCGAACGCGCGTGGCGCACCCACAAAGGCACCCAGCGCCACGAGTTCATCGAAGAAGGGGGGCCAAGGAGATCGGAACCATCCGCCGCCATTCCTTCGATCCGGGCCTGGACTTTAGCCTGTTCGTCCCGCTTTTGCGCCTGCTCCAAGTCCTCCAGCTCGATCCGATGGCTCTCCAATCCGCTACCTGTTGGAATGTGGAGCGTCGTCGCAATCCACTGATAGACCGTCCCTGTATTGCTTGCAAAAGCCTCTTCGTCGGTATCGAGTGCATAGGTACCTGCAGGCAGGAACCCAAGTCCTGGTAACTGGAAAGGCGCCCTGAATGTCACGGATGTGCTGCTCGTACGCTTCGTCATGGACGTAGCCAGCAGGTTTTATCCAAGGGCGTGCATTGATGTTGCAGAGTCATCACTCTCTCCCGAAAGCAGGCGGGAGCACGATGGTCTCTCTGTCACGAAATGCCTGCGGCATTATATGGGTGATGCGTCATCCTAGCACATCTCCCGATAGTCCTTGCATCAATTCGGCTGTCTGAAGAATGATGTATGTCGCCGATACGGCCAATGTCCTGGAACAGAATAAATGAAGAGCGACAGGCCTGGGACACCCCGGCACCTCGGCTTGTCGGCTCCGTCCCTGGTAACCGGTTCAGCCGCCGATTTTCCATCCAAAAGTGTGACCGGTCCGCCTGCCGATTTTGGATGCGAGATAGTGGCAGATAGCTGTCTGTCCTTTTCCCGAGCTGGGAAAATGGTTGCGGGCGGAAATAGCTGCCAAATGGCTGTCGACCAGAAAGGACCTTGTTTCCTCTCCCGTTTACGGGAGGAGCATGACAGTAATCCATCCATCCCGCTCATTCAGCGCGCCGAATTCATCCACGCCCCTTAAATCAGGGGTTCGGGAGCGATCTTCGAAGCTGCGGAACGTCAATCGGATTAGTTGTGTCGCTGTGACTATGGTATGGCAGCTAATCGCTGCGCAAATCGCAGTGGCTGAGAGACACATGCGCTCCCGAAAATACAGGAGAGACGCATATGTGCCCGTCCACTTCCGCCATCGATCTTGCCGATATGCTTATCCGCGCGAAAGACAGGGTAGGTGGTAATCCGTCCCAATGCCTTGAACGTTTGACCGCGCTTCTCGGTGCAGCACGGGAGAAACTGGCTCGCGGCACGAATCTCTCCAATGCCGACATCCAAAAGCTGAACGAGGCTTTGGATGAATGGCAGAATAAATGGGCGAGCCCGCTTGAACCTCGGAAATGACGCAATACATCCCTCGACGAAAATTCGCGCGATGCAGAGTTTCTCCAAAAATTTACTTACTATGCCAGATTGCTTTTCAAGAATTAGTTCGGTGCCCGGATTTTGACTTGAATGATGATGGAAGGGATCACCGTCATAATGCGTCAGTAGCGCCGTTCCGAAGGAGCGCAAAAAGCCTTTCCAACGGTTTTCCTGGCTTCATGACCAGCGGCAAGTCGGGATGCTGCGCGTGCAGCTCTGGAGGAAGGCCCGCAGCGCTGTACACTATGAAGGGTATTGCGGTTTCCATCAGGAAAAGTGCGAGAGGCGTGACGTCGCGATCCCGGAGATTTGCGTCTACGATGGCAGCGTCAATCTTCGCCTGAGTCAGGAAAGTTAGAGCCTCACCGACCGTTGAAAACGGCCCGACAACTGTACCGCCTACGGCTTCTACATTTTCGCAAAGCGCCATTGCAATAAGCGGATCATCCTCGACGATCAGCACGCAGAATCCTGATAGCATATGTTCTCCCCTTGCAGCGGGAGCACAATGTCTCTCAGTCGATGATGCGCCGAACATGTCACCGATAGG